>NZ_JBVVPU010000004.1:0-493293 GCF_055811295.1 Mesorhizobium sp. WSM4871
CCACAGAGAGCACAACCACCTTGTAGATGGCCAAAGATCGCCCTGATCGGCGAGAGAGGATGCTCTCTGCGGTGTAGTTGGCGAGTTCAGGAATAAGTGAGATAATCATGCCGATCTCGCTGGTTACAGTGATATTGATCCATGATGCTGCCAATTGTCCAGCATGTCTTCGGCGCTTACTACACCAACGAAATACTACAGCAGAAACTGAGGCTATGAACCAAAGACCACCGGAAGTTGATGATGCCGCTTCTCGAGTTGACTCGGTTAAGCCGTATACTGATATGTCGGTATTCATCGTTTTTCTTTTTCAAAAAAATTCAACGATGAATGTCGGCGATCATCCTGCCGCTTGGCAGCACTCCCCCGCGCCTAATGGCGGCAATACCCATGCCGACCACGCAAATAGAGGCCAAAAAGGCGTTCTGTAGCTTGTTCCCAACCCAACTGAGAGTGCGTCGGCCGTACATCACGCCGCCGACAAACTAGGCGACAGCTGCCCGGAGGTGACCGAGATCAACCCCAGGTAGTTGCGAATATTGTCGATCGTCTTAATGATGCTTAAGATATCTTTCCAAGGCTGCTATAGCCAGTCCTAACGCAGCAACTGCGCCAAATCCTGCCACCGCTGCCCAGAACCACCACCCTCCGGACGTTGCACATGCTTCTTCGCGCGTTAACTCGGTCACACCACAGGCTTGCATATTGGTCTTCATTTTTTTTCTCCTTTCCTAGAGCTCGAAATCACAGGATGAAGCAATAATGCACCGTAGCAGCGTGTGCCGCCGCACAACGAGATCATCAAAGGTCGTGCCAACTGCACAGGAAACCGCGAAACGGCTTAGTTGTGAGCGCGGCGGCAGATCGCGGCGAACAACACAGTGTCACGAACTCGACAAAACCGACAAAGATGACCAAAGATCGTTCTGGCCGTGGATGCTCTCTCCAGGTAGCTGGATACGTCAGGGGATATTTTTCCATAGCCCAGATAGTGACCAGTAGTAGGCCCATGACTTCTTCTTCGTTAGTTCTAGAATGACAGCGATTATAACTGCGACACTAAAAGCTCCAAACAATAACCAGAGAAGCCACCCGCCAGAAGTTGAGGATGCCTCTTCCCGAGTTAGCTCAGTCACGCCATATACAGACATATCGCTGCATGCGCAGTAGCCCGGCCCTCAGCTCCGGATTCATCTCGCCGTCTATCTCCCCGCTGTAGTAGCCGAACGCGAGCAACGCGAACTGGACCTCCTGGACGATGTCCCTGAACTTGTAGGAATTGCCTGGGAGTGTCTTCAGCGGTGACGGCGCTGGCGCGATAGCGGGCGGTTGATAGATCGGGGCAAGCGTGGACGGCGCGTTATACAGCGGAGCGGCTTGGCTCGGCGCTGCGGGGTGTAAGAATAGCCGCCCGACGACGACCTGTGGCTCGAGTGAGAACTGTGACTGCTGTGGCTGCGATGTCCCGCCAAGGTATATAGGTGGTCGAGCTTAAAAATATCGAACAGAGATTTCGTGTTTCCGAGATCGCCATCCAACGTTGGCTTGGTCGGCAGCGCCTGTGCATTGGCAGGCAAGAATCCCGCAGCGAGTAGCGACGGTATCGCGAAAAGTCGCTTCTTCATTGGATAGCCCCAAATTGCTGTATCCGTGGTTAGCTGGATGCCACTCGAAAAATCCCCCGCACCGAGCCTTCAACGAGCATCCGTCACACTCCTCTCGGTAGGCACGCTTCCAGTCGGAGATCGTAGCCGGCGCCAGATGGCGGTATGGCTCCGGTACCGTGCAGAGCGGGAAATTGTAGAGCCGGCATCTATTCCCCGGCTCCGCACCAGATCGATGGAACGGCCGACGACATCGAAGCCTTCCGAACTGTCGTAGAAGAGCGTCTTCCAGTTCATTCGACCGAAGCCGATGTTCTCCATCTGCATGACTGCCCATGTCCGGATGAACGGCAGAGTGGAGATGATGAACCTTGCCAGTAGAGGCAGCCCATCCGCATTCGGACGCATCAGAACGGTGCGGAGCTCTACCTGGGCACCCAGGCGGCACATGAGCGCCAGGTTCTCGAGCAGCTGGGCGTGCGCGCCGGCCTTCCCGACGATCTCGTCATGAACAGCGGGATCGCAGGAATAGAGAGGGATCCCCCAGACCACCCTTCCCCGATCGATACGACTCATTGCCTCCCAGTCATCCAGATCGAAATGCTGGCCATTGGTCAGGACGTGGAAGGAAAGGTCCGGGCGCGCCAAAAGCACCCTTTCTAGAAATCGGAACAGTTGAGTTTTGAAAAGTGTCGGCTCCCCCACCGGAGATCCCGATCGTCACGCCTTCCGGCGCAAGCAATGCCGCAGTCTCGAAATACGGGAATAGGTCGACGTGGTGGCTCTTGGGCGGCTGGGAGCACATTAGGCAAACCTGGTCGCACCGCTCCGTAACTAGGAAGGTGTTGTGTCGCGAATCACTACGGATAAGGCGGTCCGCAGTTCCGCGCCGCGGGTTCACGAGCAACACGTCTCCATCGACCTTGGAAGGATCGATGCCAATGATTCGTATCGGACCGCCCTCGCTGACGTAATCAGCCCCTTTCGGGCCGACGCGCTCCAGCGCAGCGTCGAAAGGATTCAGTTGTTCAGTCCCTTGCCCGCAGAGCGAGAGCTCAAACGACCGAAGCCTGACCACGAAAAGCTGGTCAGCGTTTGCTTCCACCTTGATGCGTAGGGGTATCATGGGTGGACCGGCGCTATATTGCCGTTCCAGCCGGCAACGCCGAGCCAAGCGGCCAACGAAGCGCGCGTCGGCTCGTCGTTTCGGTAGAGAATCTCAAAGATTTTGTCGAAGAGCGACAAGTGCCGGCCGCAGAACCATGTTTCAGGCCGCGGCACGTCGATCCGGCCATACCGGGAGAGATCATCGATCACGTCAGTGCCGCAGAACGGTTGGTAGGCGCAGTGGATGCAATCCGGATCGAAGTGGTTGAATGCACCGGAATTGAGAACGTCGACCTTTGCCCAGTCGATTCCCGTCCCGACATCGCCGATGCTGAGATCGATGCGGCCGATCCTGGACAGCATTCGGGCTTCGTCGGTCGGATAGAAACGCCCGTCGTGATCTATCACGACATAGTCGGAGGCGAAGAAGTTCGGGTTGCGTATGTCGACGTGGTTATCGGCGTCGAAGCGAAGGACGCGCTTCAGGCATTGCCTGAGCCGCCAAGACTCGGTCCTTTGAGCGCTGCGAGTTCGCCAGCGGAGCGAGCAGCGCTGCCAGTCTGTCGCCCCCCAGATGTACGCGACGGCGCCGCTCGAGCTGCAGGCGAAGGGAAGGCTTCGCGTCCGGGTAGCGGTTCAGGAGTTCCGGGGCGGCGCTATCCGGGTCGATCTCAAGCATCAGGTCGGCGGCAGCTGGTACCTTGTGGCGCGTGAGCAAGCGTTGCGCGGCGAAATAGGCCTCTTCCGGATCCTCGCTTCGCAAATAGCCAATGGCCCCGATCGCGTTGCCGCGGTCAAACCCCGAGTGGCGGTAGGCCGCGCGCAGCAGCTCGTCTCGGGCCCGGCCGTCGCCCGCCTCGGCAAGCAGTCGCAACAGCCCGCCATCGACGATCAGGTGTCCATTCGCTCGCGAGCGCCGCAGGAAGCTGACGACCGCAGCCCTGCCCTCTGGATGATCGATGAGTGGACGCAGGTAACCTTGGTGCGACCATGATGAACTCCCAATGTCCTGCTCTGACAGCCAGTCAATAACGGCGCGCCGGGCATCTGCATCACGTTTCGCGGAAATGGCCTGTTGCCTCTACGAGCGCTGCGCTCGAGGACGGCATTATTCCGATTACCTGTTGTGGCCACTGATCGAGCAGGAAGTTGTGAGCAGACTGACCGGCGAGTGTAAAGCAGATGGTTCGCGAAGTTGCCTCGAAGACCAGCGACATCGCCGGCTATTTGATTGGCTGGTTATTCATTTCCCCTCGGACCTCGTCCCATATCGGCGACGCCGCCGAGCGAGCGCTGCCGCGACTGCGTTTCCACCGTTTGTTCGATCAGTCCCACGGAGATTGCTTCCAACCTTCATGAACGGCATCCACGAGCGCTGCGGCTAAATCTTGGATATCGATCTCGCTCATCGGGGTCGAGAGCGCGCCAGAGCAAATCGGCGTCATCAGAAAACCCCGTTCCAGCATTCACGGTCGGCGCCACCACCACCTTAGCCGCTGAACGAGAATGCATAATGGCCTTTTTTCTGAAGCTTCCTGCGCAGTTGGCACGAGTCTTGATGTTCCCATTGCCCGGCGGCGATCTGCCTTCCGACAGTCGACCTTGACTGATCTGCATGTTCTATAAGGGAGAAAACGATGAATACGGCGGACTACTCTTTGAAGGTAACCGGCACGATTACGCCCGACACGCTGACTGCGCTAAGGATAGAGGCCAGATGACATGCTGGTCGCAATAGAACGTGGGCAGGTCTATTGCGAAACCGTGAACCCACACTGCTTCTTTTCTATCTCAATCTGCTTCGTAATGCGAATGTCGTCCTGCGCGTAGGAAATTGACGGCCTGAGTATGCAGAAGCTGACCGTCCGCTTGCGTGAAGAGTTTCGGGCGCCGGCAGGCGTACGAAAGTCCCCGAGGAAGGAACCCGCGGGCCACAGGCGATGGTTATGGGGATTTCGATTTTGGGCAAATGTCGGCGATGGCGCGACCGCCGCTGGGAAGCGCAGGGGTGGATGCGGACAGGCCGCTTCGTTGCGCCTCCGCGCGGTATTGCCGACCCGGCATGCGGTTGGGTGTGGCCCTGTCGACATCGATAGTCACCATGCGCGCGCGTGGGTCCGTTGCCGGAGGCGAAGCGCCTGCGGCTGAAGGCTCGACCATGCCATGCCGGATCATGGGCCGTTCTCCCGGTTCGGTGCCGTTGCGTGCGGCGGTCCGCGGGGCTGCCTCCAGCGTTCGAACACCTCGATGACGATCATGCGCCCGCCGCAGCACGGGCACAGCGGCCGGAAGTCCTCCGGTTCGTCTGATGTGTCGTCATCGGGCGGCGCGGCGACGTCCAGGAGTTCGCGGGCGAGCGCGAGGCTGGCCTTGCGGGCGGAGCCGGCGAGCAAGCCGTAATGCCGGATGCGATGGAAGCCACGCGGCAGGACATGCAGCAGGAAGCGGCGGATGAACTCGTCGGGACCCAGCGTCATGACCTGCTGGCGATCGGCGCCGTCGCGGCGGTAGTCCTTGTAACGGAAGGTGACGCCGCGCTCGTCGAAGGCGATCAGGCGGCGGTTCGAGATGGCGACCCGGTGAGTGTAGCGCGACAGGTAGGCGAGCACCGCTTGGGGGCCGGCGAAGGGCGGCTTGGCATAGACCACCCATCGCTTCTTCCGGACGGGAGCGAGGTGGCGCAGGAAGGCCCGCCGCTCGGGGAGATGAGCAAGGGCGCCGAAGAACGCGAGCCGCCCCGCCTCATGCAGCGCGACCAGCCGGGTGAGGAAGAGCCGTCGGAACAGCTTGCCGAGTACGCGCACCGGAAGCAGGAAGGCCGACCGAGAAGATATCCAGCGGCTTCCGTCCGGCGCGATGCCGCCGCCCGGCACGATCATGTGCAGGTGCGGATGGTGCGTCATCGCCGATCCCCAGGTGTGGAGCACCGCGGTGATGCCGATGCGCGCGCCGAGGTGTCTTGGGTCGGCGGCGATGGTCAGCATCGTCTCCGCTGCCGCCTTGAACAGCAGGTCGTAGACGAGCGCCTTGTTCTGGAACGCGATGTCGGCGACCTCGGCGGGCAGCGTGAACACGACATGGAAGTAGCCGACCGGCAGCAGGTCGGCCTCGCGCTCGGCCAACCATGTCCGTGCCACCGCGCCCTGGCACTTCGGGCAGTGCCGATTGCGGCAGGAGTTGTAGGCGATCCGCCATTGGCCGCAGTCCTCGCAAGCCTCGACGTGACCGCCAAGGGCTGCGGTGCGGCAATACTCGATCGCCGACATGACCTTGAGCTGGGCGAGGCTCAGGTGACCTGCATGGGCGGCCCGGTAAGCGGGTCCGGCAGCACGGAAGATGTCGGCGACCTCGATCGAGGCGCGCACGGCTCAGATGTCGGGCGAGACCTCTCCCGGCTTGAACAGCCCGAGCTTGTCGAGCGGGCTCGTCACGGCACGCACCGTCCGGGTCGCGACCTTCGCGTAGAGGGCGGTGTTGTTGAGCTTGGCATGCCCGAGCAGGACTTGGATGATCCGGATGTCGGTGCCGTCCTCCAGCAGGTGGGTGGCGAAGCTGTGGCGCAGCGTGTGCGGCCCGACCCGCTTGGCGATGTCGGCGGCCTGGGCCGCCTCGACGACGATGCGATAGAGCTGCCGCGTGCTGATCGGCTTCATCGGATGCTGCCCCGGAAACAGCCAGCCGTCGCGGTGCATCACGCCCTGCTGACGTCCGACCTTCCACCACTCACGCAGAAGCGTGAGCAGGTCCTCCGAGAGCATGGCGTTGCGATAGCGCCCGCCCTTGCCACGCTCGACGCGCAGCAGCATGCGCTCGCTGTCGACGTCGGCAACCTTCAGCATCGACACCTCGGCGACACGCAGGCCCGCGCCATAGGCGACTGACAATGCGGCCTGGTGCTTGAGACACGTGGTGGCGTTGAGCAGCCGGGCCACCTCGTCGCGGCTGAGCACCACGGGCAGGTTGCGCGGATGCGCCAGCCGGACGAGCCTGCGCGCCAGGTCCGGGCGGTCGAGCGTGTGGGTGAAGAAGAAGCGCAGCGCCGACACGATGCTGTTCATCGTTGGCACGGGAACGCCGTCCTCCTGCTGCTCGATCTGGAACCGGCGCAGGTCGTCGGCGGTAGCGGTGTCTGGTGAACGCCCGAGGAATGTCGCCAGGCGTCCGATGTTGCGGAGATAGTTGCGCTGCGTCTCGCGTGAGAAGCGCCGCATGTTCATGTCGTCGATCAGCCGCTGGCGCAGCGGGCTGACGGATGCATCGAGAACGGGGTGCTGCATGGTCAGGCTCCTTGTTGAAGAAGCCCGTCATGCTCTGCCCCCGCCGGACGACGCTCAATGCAGGCGCGACGCCCGGCCTGTGCCCTCTACCTCAATCGCAGGCGCCCTCCCGCGCAGCGGGTTCGTTCTCCGTGCCCATTTCCGCCGTTCTAGACCCTGTCTCCGAACGTTCGCGAACGAGGTTAGCTGCGGTCGGCTGTTTGGCGTCGCGGGAGCATACGGGACGATACGGGAAGCTTTCAGATTTTCGCCCACGAAAAACTCAACAAAATCAACGATTTTCATTCGCCCTCCGGGCCCACCATTATCGTTATTTATCAATGCTTTATGGGGTGGTTCGCCAACAGGTTCGCCAAGCATCGGCTTGCGTGTCACGAGACGCACGACTCGATCCATGCCCTGTACTGCAAGCCGTACCTGCGAGGCCTCGCGCGAATAGAGCTCCGCATGATCAATGTCGTCGTGACCGAGCACATCCATGAGCTGTCTGGTTGAGGCCCCTGCCTCGGCCAGATAGACACCAAGCGACTTCCTTAGTCCATGCAGGGTCAGCTCTGATCCCAGCGCAGGCCCGCGACGTCGCCGCGGCGGTTGCCTAGCCAAAGGGCCAAACCATAACAAGGGCGTGCCGCGGTGTTGCAGTACAGGGCATGGATCGAGTCGTGCGTCTCGTGACACGCGTGTTCTTGCGCTTGCCCGACGACATCGCGGGCAAACCCTATCCATTGCCGTGGCCCGAGCGTTTGAGTTGGGACATTCATCTGCGGAACGGCCGGTTCAAAACCGAACTGGTAAGTTCGCTGAAGTCAAACGACAGCCGTATGGCCGAGCGCAGCTTTGCCGCTGATTGAGGATGCGCACCGCATCGTAGACCTTGCACGGAAGGCTTTGACTAATGGCCCTCATCTGAGTGGCGGATGGATCTCAAGCGTGAAGTCGAGCCAGGTGGTCCATCAGCTTCAGTCGGTCGTATGCGCAGTTGGCGAACAAGTGCTTCAAACAGGACTAGCGTTTGCGGATCGCGTCCCGGATTGCCTGCGCACCGGCGCTCTCTATCGTGATCGACACCGATGTCTGCGCATTGATCTCCGCCAGGTGCGCCACCTTGTCAGGATGCTAACCCCATAGTGAAAGCGGCCTGCGCCGAAGGATCGGTTCTCAGAAGTGCGTAGCAGGCCGCATCAATGACTGCCCGCGCATCGTTTGGCGTATCGACACGACGCAAGATGATGTCCTGGGACCCGCGATTAAGGAAGGCGATGATCGTCGACACCCGTCGCTCTGGAAGGCGCGCGATCGTTGTCAGCCCGTGCCGCTCGGCCGGCACGCTGCAGGCTCGACGTCGCGTGGCGAAAAGACCCGTGTTCGCCGTCGAGATAGACGAAATCGAGCCCGACCGATGCCGATCTTTGCGGTAACTTTTGCACGGCAAGCCAGCCAGTAGCTGGCCGTCTCATCAGGGACAGGTCCCTGACCGTATATCTCTTTCAACAGTGCTGCGAGACCGGAGCCCCGGTCAGTCTTCCTGGAACACCTGTTCACGCCGCCGGCTTACGGCCGGAAGCGCCATCGATACCGCGAGAACCAGGGCAAGGATCAGCAGCACGAGGCTAACCGGATTGGTGACGAACGTCTCCACGCTGCCGCGCGACAGGATCATTGCGCGTCGGAAGTTCTCCTCCATCATCGGCCCCAGGATGAAGCCCAGCGCGAGGGGCGCTGGCGGGCAGTTGTACCTGATGAACAGAAAACCCAGGAGCGCGAGAGCGGCGGCCATCAGGACGTCGAACGAGCTATTGCTAACGCTATAGGCGCCGATGCAGCAGATGACGACGATCGCCGGAAAGAGGATCGAGTACGGGATGCGCAGAAGCGACACCCAGAGTCCGACCAGCGGCAGGTTGATCACGACGAGCATGATTTTCCCTATCCACATGCTGGCGATGAGCCCCCAGAACAGTTCGGGACGTTGGGTCATGACCTGGGGTCCCGGCGCGATGCCCTGGATCATCAAGGCGCCCATCATGATCGCCATCACTGCGTTGGAAGGAATCCCCAGCGTCAGCATCGGAATGAACGAGGTCTGCGCGCCCGCATTGTTCGCGGCTTCTGGCCCGGCCACGCCTTCAACGGCGCCCTTTCCGAATCTCTCCGGGGTCTTCGATATCTTCTTCTCCAGCGTGTAGCGGGCGGAATTTTGGGCTAGGAGACCCATATTGCTTGCCATCTAAGCGGGTTCTCCTCACTTTGTGTGGAGCGGGCAGCATTCGTGCCCTCCGCCGCAAGGCGGGGCTTTGGCATGTTCAAGTCCGCCGATGCCTAAGTTCTGCCAGCATGAAGTCAAAAAAATGAGGATCCGAGGCCCAGGCGATGTTGACGCGGATGCCTGCCTTGGCAGGTTGGCGCTCCGGCGAAAACACGGTACCAGGTGCGATAAAAATTCCCTGGCGAGCGCCTTCCCGGGCGAGGGCGATGTCATCGACATAGTCAGGAAGCTCCAGATAGACGTAGTAGCCACCTGTCGGCTCGGCAAAGAGCTTGAGACCCATCTTCTGAAGCCGGGGAACGACCGTCTCGGTGGCCTGCTGCACACGCTGCGCCAAACGCTTGAGGTGGCGCCGATAGTGACCTTCACTGATCAATCCATGGATCAACCGCTCAATGTGTCCTGAGCTGTTGACTGTCGTCAGCATCTTCAACTCGGCAAGGGAAGCGATGAGGTCGGGACGCGCGGCGATATAGCCGCAGCGCAGGCTGGCCGACAGCGTCTTGGCAAAGGTGCGCACGCAGATGACGTTCTGCAACTGATCGAGCGGCGCCAGGCCGACGCCACGCACCGTCGGCAGATCGACGAACGGGTCGTCCTCGACAACCAGCATGTCGCAGCGCGCGGCGATCGTCAGGATCGAATGGGCGGTCGGCAGATTGGTCGAACTGCCGGTTGGATTGTGCGCCAGCGATTGCGTGAAGAACAGTTTTGGACGCTCACGCTCGGCTTTGCCGGCGAGGTCCTCGAGGTCAGGGCCGGTTTGCGTCCGCTTGACGCCGACCATGCGGATCTGCGCCAGCTTCAGCTTGGCGAACAGCGGGTAATAACCGGGGTCGTCGACCAGCACCGTGTCGCCGGCGACGAGGAAGCGGCGGATGATCAGGTCCAGCGCATGGTTGGCGCCGAAGGTCAGCAGGATCTGTTCCGGGCTCGCCTGCACCTCGCGTTCCATCAGGTCGAAGGCCAGCCGCTCGCGCAGCGCCGGCAGGCCCATCGCCGAGCCATAGCCGTCGCTGCTGGAGCGCTGGTGCCGGCCGAGCAGCCCGAGATGGCGGCGCACTTCCGATTCTTCCATCCATGAGGCCGGGGGGCGCCCGTCGCCGACGCGGATCGAAAAGCTCTCCTCCAGTTGCGCATTGAGCAGCGAGGCGATGTCGACCGCTTCCGCGACATGGCGCGGGCGCTCGCTCGGCGTCTGCCGACGGCGCTCGGCCACCGTGAAGCCGGCGCCGGGCCGGGAATGCGCGATCCCCGCGGAGACGAGCCGGTCATAGGCGTCGACGATGGTGTTCTTGGAGACGTCGAATTGCCCGGCGGCCTTGCGTATCGACGGCAGCTTGGCTCCGACGGCAAGCGAGCCGGCCTCGATGCGCCTCCTGATCTCTGCCGCCACGGCCTCGGCGCGCGTCATCCCAGACATCCTCCGATGGGCTGTGTGCCCGGAAATGAACTGGTACAGCTTGTTGCTGTTTCCTACAACTGTACCTTGATAGATGGTATCAGTTAAACGATAGCTGCCTCAACGACAAGCATTCAGGGAGGCGATCGTGATGAGGGCTGTCCAGGACAGCGGTGTCGAGCCGCGGCTGAATTCCCGCATCGAGAAATTCCGTGACCTGTCGCCGGCCGATCGCCTGGCGGCAGTCGGCGATGCGGCGCGTCTTGCGCAGGCGGATCGCGATGGCTTGCGTGGCGGCGTCCTGCCCCTCGATCTCGCCAATGGCATGATCGAGAATGTGGTCGGCACCTTCGAGATACCGCTCGGCGTCGCCACCAATTTCACCATCAACGGTCGCGACTACCTCATTCCGATGGCGGTGGAAGAGCCGTCGGTGGTCGCCGCCGCTTCCTACATGGCGCGCATTGCGCGTGGCTGTGGCGGCTTCGAGACATCGAGCACCGCGCCGATCATGAGGGCGCAGGTGCAGATCCTCGGCCTGTCCGATCCGCATGGCGCGCGCGCCAGGCTTTTGTCCGCCCGCGACCAGATCATCGCCGCCGCCAATGAGAAGGACCAGGTGCTGATCGGGCTCGGCGGCGGCTGTCGCGAGATCGAGGTGCAGGTGTTCGAAGACACTGCCGTCGGGCCGATGGTGGTGCTCCATCTGCTCGTCGATGTGCGCGACGCGATGGGCGCCAACACGGTCAACACCATGGCCGAAGCGGTCGCGCCGATGATCGAACGCATTTCGGGCGGCACCGTCCGGCTGCGCATCCTCTCCAACCTGGCCGACCTAAGGCTGGCGCGGGCGCGGGTGCGGCTGACGCCAAAGGCATTGGCGACGAAGGAGTTCACCGGCGAGCGCATGGCCGCCGGCATCGTCGAAGCCTGCTCGCTGGCGATCGTCGATCCCTACCGGGCGGCCACGCACAACAAGGGCATCATGAACGGCATCGACCCGGTCGTGGTCGCGACCGGCAATGACTGGCGCGCGATCGAGGCGGGTGCCCATGCCTGGGCGGCGCGCAGCGGCCGCTACACGTCGTTGAGCCGCTGGGAGATCGACGCCGCCGGCAATCTCATGGGCACGCTGGAAATGCCGATGGCGCTGGGCATGGTCGGCGGCGCCACCAAGACGCACCCGGCCGCGCGCGCGGCGCTGAAACTGCTGGGCGTGACCAGTGCGCAGGAGCTTGCCGAGGTCACCGTCGCCGTCGGGCTGGCGCAGAACATGGCGGCGCTCAGGGCGCTGGCCACCGAGGGCATCCAGCGCGGACACATGGCGCTGCACGCCCGCAACATCGCCATCGTGGCGGGCGCGAGCGGCGCCGATATCGATACGGTGGCAAGGGAACTCGCGGCCGACCATGATGTGCGCGTCGACCGCGCCAGGGAAATCCTTCTCAGGCTTGGCAAAGAGAAGGCCTGAACGGTGAGCGAGGCGGCTGCACAGGGAAATCTGGTACGGTTTTCCAACCTGCTCAAAAGTCAGGAGGGCATCGTGCTGGTGCTGGCGGTGCTGGCCTTCGTGCTGTTCTCGTTGCTGCTGCCGTCCTTCTTCAGCCCGGGCAATATCCTCGCCCTGATCAGGAGCGTCTCGATCCTCGGCATCCTGGCGCTCGGCATGGCGCTGGTCGTCATCGCCAGGGGCATCGATGTTTCGATGATCGCAACGATGGTGGTGTCGGTGTCCTGGGCCTTCGTCATCGCCCGCTCGGGTTACTCGCTGGAATTCGCGCTGCTGGTCGGCGCGCTGTTTGCGGTGGTCGCCGGCGTGTTGATCGGGGTGCTGATCGCCTTCGGCGAGGTCGCGCCGATCTTCGCAACGCTGGCCGCGGGCTCGGTCATCTACGGCCTTGGCCGCACCTTCTTCTTCACGCTGGAGATGCAGAATGTGCCGCCGGACGCAGGATGGTTCTCGCTCATCGGCCAGGGCCGCATCCTCGGCGTTCCGGTAACGGTGGTGGTGTTTGGCGTGCTTTGCCTGGCGCTGCACCTTGTGCTCAGCCGTACGCGGTTCGGCTGGCAGACCTATGCAATGGGCAACAATCCGGGTGCAGCCAGAATTACCGGCATTTCCAACCGGCCGATGATCGTGGCGCAATATGCGATCAGCGCGCTGGTCGCTTATGGCGCAGGACTGGTGCTTGCCTCGTCGGCGTCGGCGATCAATGCCCGGCTTTTCAATTCGACGATGATCTACGACATCCTTCTGGTCGTCGTCCTGGGCGGCATCGGCCTGAATGGCGGCCACGGCAAGGTCCGCAACGTCATTCTGGGCACGATCTTCGTCGGCATCCTGCTCAACGGCATGACGATCATGAACATCCCTTACACGATCCAGAACCTCGTCAAGGGCGTGGTCCTGCTTCTGGCCATCGTCATCGATTCGCTCGTCAATCCGCGCGACGAGCAGACATCCCAACAGGGGGATCTCTGACACTTAATTTCAACGTCAAATGCAATGGGAGGAAACCATGCGACTTCTGAAAACGACAAAATGGCTGGCCGCGGCCTGCATCGCGCTTGCCGGCATCGTCACCGCCAGCGCCCAGGACAAGGGCCTGGAAAACCCGCGCTCGACGACGTTCCGCAAGACGCTGGAAGGCAAGAAGGTCGTCTTCCTGCCGCTATCGATGGGCTTCGACCTGACCGAAGGCTGGGCGGCGGTGATGCGCCAGCAAGCCAAGCGCCTCAAATATGATTTCGAGATCCGCGACCCCGCCTGGAGCACCGATGCGGGAACCCGCGCGCTGCAATCGCTGATCGGCGAGAAGCCGGACCTGATCGTCGCGCACAATCCCGACATCCAGTCCTACGCCCGCCTGCTCGCGCAGGCCCAGGCCGCCGGCATCAAGGTGGTGCAGATCAACCTGGAATCGAACACGCAGACCGATTCCTATGTCGGCGCCGACTGGACCGAGATCGGCGAACAGGCGGCGCAGGCCGTGGTCGACAAATGCAGCCCCGGCAAGGGCGCCTCGACCAAGGTCGCCATCGACACCGGCGTGCCGACGGCGGCGTCCGACGTGTTCCAGCTCGACGGCATCTATCGTGTGCTGAACCAGCATCCCGATATCCAGGTGGTTTCGCAGCAGGCCACCGAATACAATCCGGAAAAGGCGCGCTCGATCATGGAAACGGTGCTGCAGCAGCACCCGGACCTGTGCGGCGCCATCGGCATCTGGGACAATCAGGATACCGGGACCGCTTCGGCGATCCAGCAGGCCGGCAAGGGCGACCAGGTCTTCCTCGTCACCAGCGGCGGCGGCAACAAGGTCGGCTGCGAGAATGTCGAGAAGGGCCTGTTCAATCTCTACATCAGCTACAACGTGCCGCTGCAGGGCGAGATCCTGAATGCGGAGATCGCACGGCTGCTGCTTTCGGATGGCACGGCCGGCGAGAACAAGACACTCTACTTCAACCCGCTGACACAGATCACCAAGGCCAACGTGAACCAGCGCAATTGCTGGACGTTGGACGATCTGAAGTAGGGAATTCCTGACTTATGGCCACCAGCGATGCGCTTTCACGGCTGCGGTACCGGCTTTTGCCCGACCGTCTGTTCGGTGAGTTGCTGACCAAGAGCTGGATCGACAATGTCATTCCGGCATTGGCGCTGGTGGTCACAATCCTCGTCATGACCTGGATCGTTCCCGGCTATCTCACTGTCGCCAATCTCACCGATCTTGCCCGCCAGGTGTCGGAATTCGGCCTCATCGCATTGGCGCTGACCATCGTCATCCTGTCGGGCGGCATCGACCTCTCCGTCGGTTCGATGTTTGCGCTATGCGTGCTCGCCGCCCTGGTGTCGATGAACGTGCTCGGCCTGCCGGTCGGCGTGGCGCTGGCCGCGACGCTTGCCACTGGCCTCGCCTGCGGGCTGCTCAACGGGGTGCTGATCGGCTATCTCAGGCTGCGCGCCTTCATCACCACGCTGGTGACGCTGGTCATCTACCGGGCGCTCTACGACATCATCTTTCCCCGGCTTGCCAGCGCGATCGTCGGCTCGATGCCGGTCTCCCCGACATGGGACCTCATCGGCTTCGGCACGTTTTATGGCCTGCCCGTTTCCTTCGCCATTTTCGCCGTCATCGCCATCGGCGTGCATATCGTCCTGTCGCGACTGAGGCCGGGATGGCGTTTGCGCGCGGTCGGCGGCGCGCGCCGCTCCGCCTACAATGCCGGTATCAACGTCAAGCTGACCGTCTGCCTCGCCTATGTGGCATCCGGCCTGCTGACTGCGATCGCCGCCTTTCTCTTTTCCGCCAGGCTCGGCAGCACCGGCGCCGACACCGGCATCGGGCTGGAGATTTCCGTGCTGACCGCCGTGGTGCTTGGCGGCGTTTCGCTGGGTGGCGGCCGCGGTTCGGTCGGCAATGCGGTGATCGGCTCCATCCTGGTGCTGATCCTGACCAGCGGCCTCATCCGACTGTCGATGCCTGGTTCGGTCAACCAGCTGATCCTCGGCCTGGTGCTGATCGCGGCCGTGCTGTTCGATGCGAAATGGGTGAAGAACCGCGGCAAGTTGTTGAGCAAGGTCTATGTCTCGCCGACCTATCTGAAGCTGCCGAATTTGACGCCGCCAACTGGAACCGACGTGCTTGCCGTCAATGACAGGCTTGGCGCGGCGGAACTCATCGGGCTCGGCGCGGTCGAAGGTCCTGAAGACGTCGTGCTCGACCGTGACGACAATCTCTATACAGGGACGCGGCACGGCACGATCGTGCGGTTTCTTGCACCCGACTATGCGCGGAACGAGGTCTTCGCCCGTATCGGCGGTCATCCGCTGGGTCTCGCCTTCGCGCGGAATGGCGATCTGCTGACCTGCGTCGGCGGCATGGGCGTCTATCGCGTCTCGTCGGACAGAAAGGTGACGAAGGTCACCGACGAAACCAACCGCAGCCTGCTGTCGGTGATAGACGATTCACGCCTGCGGCTTCCCGACGATCTCGACATCGCGCCGGATGGGCGCATCTTCTTCAGCGAGGCGACGATCCGCTACGAGATGTCGGAATGGGCGGTCGATGCGCTGGAGGGCAGGGGCAACGGCCGGCTGATCTGCCACGACCCGAGGACCGGCGCCACCCGCACTGTCCTGCGTGGCCTGATCTTCCCCAACGGCGTCACCATCTGCCGCGATGGCCAGTCGCTGCTCTTTGCCGAGACATGGGCGTGCCGCATCTGCCGCTACTGGTTCGACGGACCGGACAAGGGCAAGCATGAAATCTTCCTCGACAATCTGCCGGGCTACCCCGACAATCTCAACCGCGGCTCGGACGGCACCTACTGGGTCGCGCTGCTCGGCATGCGCACCAGAACCTTCGATCTGGCCATGCGCAAGCCAGGTTTTCGCCGCCGCATGGCTAAGCGCATCGCCGCCGATGAATGGCTGTTCCCCAACATCAATCGCGGCTGCGTGCTGCGCGTCTCGGCAACCGGCGAAATCATCGATGCGCTCTGGGACGAGGCCGGCGAAAACCATCCCTCGATCACTTCGACCTGCGAGCACAAGGGCTGGCTCTATCTCGGCGGCGTCTCCAACAACCGCATCGGCCGCGTCCGCATCGAAGGCGCCGATCCGCAATGGACGGCGCATGACGATTATTGGGGGAAGCGCTGATGGCAAGCCTCGGCGCATTCGTCCGCCGGCTGTTTTCGGCTGATGATGCCGGCATCAGCGTGCCGGCCATGGACGGCGTCTTCAAGCCGGACAATCGGCTGGAAGAGGCGGAGCGGCTGGTGTCGCTTCCGGCGATCGACAATCTCGTCTCGTCGCCGGCTGGACTGCTCTGCAGCAGCGGCAAGACGCTTTTCCAGCTTGATCCTGGCGGCGCCAGCGTTTCGCCTGTCGCGATAGCGGAGTTCGCGGCGCCGATCAGCTTTGTCGCATCTGCGCCCGATGGCCGCCTTGCGGTGGGGATCGAGGGTGAGGGCCTGCAGACCGGGCAGCCAGGCGCCTGGAAGCGCGTCGACCTCCCAGGCGACATCGCATCCTGCCTGACAGCCGGCGTCTTTGCAGCGGATGGCTCGCTTTACGTGTGTGTCGGCTCCCGCAGGCACCCGGCGCGCGATTGGAAGCGCGATCTGATGGAGGGCGGCAGCAGCGGCATGGTTCTCGCCATCGATTCGGCCGATGGCTCCCATCGCGAACTTGCAGCCGGATTGGCATTTCCCAACGGCGTGGTCATGCTGGGCAATGGCCGTCTGGCTGTCAGCGAAAGCTGGCGCCACCGCATCGTCGCCATCGATCCGAAATCTCCGCGTCCGGTAGCGATGCTGGAGGACCTGCCGGCCTATCCGTCGCGCCTGTCGCCCGCTTCCGGGGGCGGTTTCTGGATGGCGCTGTTTGCGCCGCGCCGCCAGCTTTTCGAACTGGTGCTGCGCGAGGACGACTATCGCCGCGAGATGATGGCGACGATCGATCCCGGCGAATGGATCGGACCGGAGCTAGCCGGGTCGGCGCGGCCGGATCAGCCGCTGAGTCAGGGCTCGGTCCGGCAGATGGGCGTGCTGAAGCCGTGGGCGCCGTCGCGCTCCTACGGCCTCGTCGCGCGCTGCGACGACAGCGGCCGGCCCAGCGAGAGCTGGCACAGCCGCGCTGACGGCAGCATGCATGGCATCACCTCCGTCTGTGAGCATGGCGGCAGCGTCTATGCCGCCTCGCGCGGCTCCGGCACGCTGCTGCGCCTGCCCGGCGCGACATCCGGCGAGGCCCGGCATGACTGACCGCCACGCGACCGACATCGTCCAGTTTCGCAAGGCCACCAAGGCCTTCGCCGGCAACGCAGCGGTGCGCAACGTCGATTTCACGCTGCGGCAAGGCGAGGTCCATGCGCTGCTCGGCGAGAACGGTGCGGGGAAGTCGACGCTGACCAAGGTGCTGGCGGGCCTCTATCCGCTGACCTCCGGCGAGATGCTGATCGACGGCAAGCCGGTCAGCTTTTCGTCGCCTGGCGACGCCATGAAACACGGCATCGCCATGGTGTTCCAGGAGACCAATCTCATCCCGTCGATGAACGTCGCCCAGAACATCTTCCTGGGCGAAGAAAGCTTCTTCAACCGGTTGCGCGGCGTCAACATAAAGGCGCAGCAGCACTTGCAGCGGCTGAACTTCCATGTCGAGCCGACCGCGCTGGTGTCGACGCTCGGCGCCGCCAGGAAGCAGATGGTCGAGATCGCCCGCGCCGTCCACCACAATGCCCGCATCTTCATCTTCGACGAGCCGACGGCGACGCTGACGCCGGAGGAAAAGCAGCACTTCTTCGCCCTGGTCGAGCGGCTGAAGGGAGAGGGCGCCTCCATCATCTTCATTTCACACGCGCTGGAAGAGGCGCTGTCGATCGCCGACCGCATCAGCGTGCTGCGCGACGGTGCGCTGATCGTCACCGACGAAGCCCGCAATCTCACCCGCGAGAAGATCGTCCAGGCGATGGTCGGCCGGCAACTGACGGATGCGCTCTATGGCGACGCCGCCAAACGCGTCGCGCGCGCACCGGGCGAAAAGGTGCTGGCGATCGAAAACGTCTCGATGGGCAAGGCGGTACGCAGCGCCACGCTGTCGGTGTTTGCCGGCCAGGTGACCGGTCTGTTCGGCCTGGTCGGCGCCGGCCGCACCGAGATGATGAAGATCGCGGCGGGCGTTTTGAAACGCGACTTCTTCCATGGCGGCCGCATCACGCTGCGCGGCGAGGTGGTGCGCTTCCGCGTACCGCGGCAGGCGGTGCGGCGTGGCGTCGCCTACATCACCGAGGACCGCAAACTCGACGGCCTGTTCGACACAATGGGCATCGCCCAGAACGTGTTCTTGGGCAAACTGGCCAAGGGCTCCAATCCGGTCTCGGTGATCGGCCTCAATGAGGCGCGCCGGCAATCGGCCGAATCGATCGAGACCATGAAGGTCCGCTCGATCGGCGCCAATGCCCGCGTGGTCGAGCTTTCCGGTGGCAACCAGCAGAAAGTGGTCATCGCCAAATCGCTGATCCAGGCACCGTCGCTGATCATCTTCGACGAGCCGACGCGCGGCGTCGATGTCGGCGCCATCGCCGAGATACACCAGATCATCGAGCGGCTTGCCGATGCGGGCGCGGCCGTCGTCGTCATCTCGTCCTATCTTCCCGAAATCCTCAATCTGTCGGATCGCATCCTGGTGGCGCGCCAGGGCCGCATCGTCGAGGAGATGACCATCGACGAGGCCTCCGAAGAAAAGATCATGTATGCCGCCGTCCATTGAACCGCACGGCGGGGACCGGCAGGTCACGATCGTTGAAGTCGGTCCGCGCGATGGGCTGCAGAACGAAAAGCGGCTGGTCTCGACCGGTGAAAAGCTGCGCCTGATCGGCATGCTGGCCGATTGCGGCTTTGCCCGCATCGAGGCGACGGCGTTCGTCTCGCCGAGATGGGTGCCGCAGATGGCCGACCACGAGGCGGTCATGCGGGGTGCGGCGCGGCGTGCGGGTCTTGTGCTGTCCGCCCTGGTGCCCAACGAGCAAGGTGCGCGCGCCGCTATTGCGGCCGGCGCGCAAGAACTCGCTGTGTTCACCAGCGCTTCGGAGACGTTTTCGAAACGAAACACCAATTGCACGATCGAGGAAGGGCTCGCCCGTTTCGTGCCGGTAATGGCGCTGGCCGCAGAACACGCCTTGCCGGTGCGGGGCTATGTTTCCTGCGCAGTCGACTGTCCCTATGAAGGCCCGATCGAACCCGGCGCGGCCGCAAAGGTTGTCGCCCGGCTGCGCGATCTCGGCTGCGCCGAAATCGCCGTCGCCGACACGCTCGGCAGGGCGACGCCAGAGCGTGTGCATGCCATGGTGCTGGCCGCCCTCGAAGAGGCGGACGCCGCGCGGCTGGACGGCCATTTCCACGATACCGGTGGCCTGGCGCTCGCCAATGTCGACGTCGCCTGGGATCTCGGACTCAGGGTGTTCGATGCCGCTGCCGGCGGGCTAGGCGGCTGTCCCTACGCGCCGGGTGCGGCCGGCAATCTTCGCAGCGGCGCGGTGGTGGCGCACCTTGCGTCGAAAGGGATTTCCACCGGCATAAATCGCGAATTGCTGGCCGGCATCGAAACCATGCTTGCCGAGAATAAGTTTTTCGCCGAGCCATAAAGCCACTACAACCCCGCAGCAAGTTTGCCTGCAATGAGTGCCGTCCCGATCTTCGGGGCTGGCGTCTCGGAACATGCGACACGAGCCATATATTGCTGCCTTGGCTGCCCGCTTGGCTTTAGCAAAATTTTGACGAGGCATCGAATTTCTGGCGCGCGTGCCGCCCTTGGTTGTGAACGTCAGTACGAAACCCCGATCGCCTCACACCGAATGGAGAGTGTCGGCGATCGTTCCCATCAGGTTTCTGCATGTCGCCGCGTCCTTTCCAATCAGAAACCCGGGAAGGGAAAACGAACTTAAGCGGCTAAAGGAGGAATTCCCCGAATTTCTGCCGGACGCCGTTAAAGCGAGCACACTGGATGCCGCGAAATTCGGCGAGTTCGGACGATCGTCATTGGGCGCCCTCCTTGAAAAGGCTGTTTCGGACGCTGACGCTGGCGAGCAAGATGCCGAAAAGGTCAGAAGCGTACGTCAAATTTGCTTCTTTAATATAAAGACGGCGCGCCAATGGTGACGGTCGGTTGGTTAGTGGTCGCAGCATCCGACCTCCCAATCTTGGAAGGCTGTCAGTTCGACGCACTGCCTTTCGTTCGAACAGGCGCCGCAAAATTGCACGCCGGTTTACAGGCTGTGCGCAGCAGAGCCAATTCCCTTGCGATGTAGCCCCGCTTACGACAGGATCGCCGCAACTGGAGGTTAGCCTATGACGCCAGATACCTTGCGACCCGACCACTCGCCACGCGATACTCTGCCCGTGCAATACCTGAACTTGGACCCGTCGCTTTATGTCCGCGATGATATCTGGCAGCAGGAACGGTGCAACATCTTCGCGCACAGTTGGCAGTTCATGGGGCCCGTCGCCTCGGTCGCGACGTCCGGCCAATACCTTGCCATCGACATCGCCGGCACGCCGGTCTTCGCCATCCGTGGCCGGGACGGGACCTTGCGCGGATTTAAGAACGTCTGCCGCCATCGGGGGGCGAAACTTCTGGCCGATGGCGCGGGCAAATGTGGGCTGATCGTTTGTCCCTATCACAAATGGTCCTTCGCCGACACCGGACGGCTGGTGCAGGCCCCATGGTATGGCAAGGATCCCGCGATCATCGCCGAAGACTGGCCGCTGGAGACGGTGCAGTTGTCCGAATGGCGCGGGCTGCTCTTCGCGGCGCTCGACCCGAAGGAAAGTCTTCTGGATCAACTTGGCTCTCTGCCCGACGAACTGGCGGACGAGCCGTTGGAGACCTATGCCGCCACTGATCAGGCCACCGTCAGCTTTACGGCGAACTGGAAGATCTACACCGACAATTTCGTCGAAGGCTACCACATCCCTGGCACACATCCCTCATTCTACGCTGCCATCGACTTCGAAGCTTTCCAGACCACCGCCCATCCCGGTTATGTCCGGATGACCGCACCGCCGAAAGACGGTCTGTTCTATCGCGGCAAATGGCTTTGGATGTGGCCGAACTGGACGCTGTCGCTTTTCGATGGCGGCATGAACGTTAGCCGGATCAACCCGACCTCACCGCATCACACAGACCAGCACTACCATTTCTTCTTTGCCGACACCTCTGCAGAAGCATCCGAGAGCAGGGCGAAATCTGTGCAAGGCACCTTGGCCGTGGTGCGCGAGGACTACACCATCTGCGCCGATACGCACCGCAACTATGCCGCAGGGGCCTATAGCTCCGGCCCGCTCTCAGGGCGGCATGAGCGGGGAGTGCAGTATTTCCAGGAACGGGTCGCTGCGGCATTGGGGCTGTGACCGTCCCTGGCGTCCTTGTCCGCCGGATAGTGCTCCGGCCCGGCGCCGGCACGAGAGCCCCCCGGCCAGTCGAGGGTATAGGGCGGGCACGGTAAGACGAGTTACGAGCGTCGCGGCAATCGGAGTTCGCTCAATGCAAAGAGTAGATCGGCGAACGCGGCTTTGACAGCGGACTGACCGCTTTGTTGCCAGCTGACTCAAGAGCGGACGTGATTGTCGAGCGACCGGACTTCAACTGCCGCCGGTTTTCCGCCAGGGGATCCAATCCGCCGCGAGGCGAACGCGCGTGTGATTACCTGCTGCTGGATCGGATTATATCTGTGGCCTTCTCGGCGATCATGACGACCGGGGCCGTGCCACCCGACACGATCTTAGGCATGATCGAGGCGTCGACCACGCGCAGGCCGATTATACCTATCACCTTGAGTTGCGGATCGGCCACGGCGCTCCCGTCAACGCCCATGCGGCAGGTGCCGACCGGGTGGAAGATCGTCGTGGCTATGTTGCCGATCGCCTGGACGGGCAGCGCCTGATCTTCCGTGCCTCAAAGGCCGCCAGACGCTTCGCCCCATAAAGACATTCATGAAGTTGGTCAGAGGTCATTAGATTTTGGCAGCCACGTCCCGCTAGCTTGACTTTGTCGCCCTTTTGCGGCGGTGAATCAGCACCGAAAGTTGATCCACCCACGGAGGCGCGCGAGATCCTTCGACTCAAGGGAGCCAATCGCGTCGCGTTTTGACAAGCGTTTTCGTCGTCCGCGACTTGTGCGATGCCTGTGATCCCCAGCGGCAAGCGGATTGATCCCGACTTGGACTGGATGGCCCGCAAAGTGGGCGGCCCTGGAATATGAGCTCGGAGGAAACGTCATAGTTAACGGATTTTTAGACCGCGCTGCTTTATCTAAAACAGCGCGGTCTAATAAACCGAGCACGGCGGCTCTGGACGACCCCCCGCAAAGGACCGGAGCCGCCACCTTTATACCGTCAAACGTTGAACGAATCGTTCCAACACATTCTTGCCAAAACATTAAGGAGATCGATTTCAGCGCATTTTTGTCGTCGTATGACGACTGTGCGGACCACCATTTTGTGAGAACTCCAGCGCGTGGCGCAGGGCGGAAATTGCTTAAACGGAATTTGAATGGTCATCTTTCGAATGATGCCATCATACGACGCGATGGTGCAGAAAGAACGCTGAAGTTCATCGGGAGCGATGGAACTCATCCCGTGCCTTGCGCGACGACAGATCACCGTCAGTCCGAGGGCGCGTTCCGCCTAAACGTTCCCTGTCCTCGACTGGAAGAGCGAAAGCTCCTAGTCGCGGCCATAGCAATCCGAGCCTTGGCAGTTTTAGCACTATTGAGGCGCTCATCAAGCTAAGGCTTAATGTCGAAGCGACGGCAGGCCACAGCTCCCGCAAACGCCTACGACCCACCTTCAGTGCTGATCGATCTCCATCAAGCGGTGTGCAGCCTCGACCAGACACCGCCGCTCGCGCATCCTATTGCATAGAGCGATATTCTCAGCCAGCATTTCTTCTGTACGGTCAATCGCGAGTTCGGTCTGATTAATGCGCTCCCTGGCATTGGCGATCGCGCTTCCGTGGGATTCCATAGTGTTTGTCATGGTTCCGTAACTCGTTGCGGACCCAATCGTTCCCTCTAAGGTCAGCACACCACATTTCGGTGTGCATCCGATCGTTACGCTGGTCCTTCGTCGGCTTCCCCTCCGTGGCCAACGCGCCGGTTGGGGAAATTGCCTGACTGTTCAACCTGCCGATTGGCGGCTCCCCCGCAGGCGACATGGATCCGGTGCAGCAGACTGTGTCGATTCGGGAGACCCCGCAACTGCGGTCCCGACGCGCCGGCACCGGCAGTGCCGCTCGCCAGGCGTTCCGTTCGGCATCGCCGGAACTGGGGCGTGACGCAGGACGCTGATCCGCCAAAGTGTTACTGGCGGCAGCCAGAGCCCAATCCTCGATCGTTCCCGGATGTCGCACGGAACGTTGACAGCGATTCCCGGCCAGTTCAGTCTTCGTCTCGGGCAACAGGGAGCGTCAACACGCTGGCAATCGACGTGCCGGCAAAGGGAGGACATCATGTACAGGCTTGTATCCGCAATTTTGGCGGGCGCGGCTCTATCCTATGTGTCATTGCTGCCCGCTACCGCGCAAGACTCGACCGAATGGATCGGTACTTGGACCGCAAGCCCGCAGCCGGCTTGGCAGGCCGACTTTCCGGTCCCGCTCGGCTTTCCCAGCAACTATTTCCGCAGCACGATCCGGCAAATCGCGCGTATCAGCATAGGCGGCAGCAAGGTGCGGATCGTCCTCTCCAATGAGTATGGCACACAGCCGCTTAAGGTTGGGGCCGCCCATGTCGCCATCACCACCGACGGAGCGGCGATTAAGCCCGAGTCCGATCGCGTCCTAACCTTCGGCGGCGAAAGCTCCATCACCATCCCCCCCGGTGCGCCCGCCATCAGCGATCCCGTCGACTTGACTGTGGCACCGCTTTCTGAACTCTCCGTCAGCCTGTACTTCCCCGAAAGCGCTGCTGCCACGACCATGCATTGGGACGGGCACCAAACTGCCTATGTGGCCGCCGGCGACAAGACCGGCGAGGCCGACCTGAAGGCGGACTCGACACAGACGCAGCGCGTGTTCCTGTCCGGGATCATGGTTGACGCGGCCGACGGCGCGCGTGCCGTGGTCCTTTTCGGCGACTCGATCACCGACGGTGATGGCTCCACCATCGACGGCAACGACCGCTGGCCTGATACGCTTGCCAAGCGGCTGCAAGAGGCCGGCGGGGCGCCTGTAGCTGTGCTCAACCAGGGGATTTCCGGCGCAAAGATCCTATCGGACAGGATGGGCGTCAATGCGCTGGCCCGCTTCGACCGCGATGTACTCAATCAGGCGCGCGCCGACACGGTCGTGCTGATGATGGGCATCAACGATATCGGCTGGCCGGGAACCGGCCTGGCGCCGTCCGACACCCAACCCACTGCCGAGCAAATCATTGCCGGCTACAAACAGTTGATCGCACGCGCCCACACCGACGGCATGCGCATCGTCGGCGCTACCCTGACACCTTTCGGCGACGCTTTCGTCGGGTCGCCGTTCCAGGGCTACTACACCGAGGACAAAGAGAAGATCCGTCTGGCCGTGAACGATTTCATCCGTTCCGGAGCGTTCGACGGCGTCATCGACTTCGACAAGGCGGTGGTCGACCCGGCAAGGCCCGGCTACATCAAGGCGGAATTCGACAAGGGCGATCACTTGCATCCCAATGCGGCAGGCTACAATGCCATGGCCGGAGCTATCGACCTCGGCGTGCTTTCTGCTCAATAGCTGGGTAGCCGGCCGTGTGACAGCTAAGCGAATCGACGGCGTGGTGGCACCACACCACGCCGCAGTTGCGAGAGAAACTTCACTTCCCGGATGGGTTCCGGTCAGATGGGCAGCTTCCGCGGCACGAACGTCCGGTTGTCGAGATTTGGAACCAGAGCCTGCCAGTCATGGACCCTAGTCGTCTTCTAGTTCTTTGGTTCGCAAGACCATACGAGATCATACGAGAGATATGGGTTGGCGAACCATCCATGAACGTATTGATTTCCTGTAGAAAACGGCGATCCTGAGAGACTATAATAATCGTTATTTGTCAGTGGGTTACGAAGCGGTTCGCCCAACTTGAATCAAGAAGCTAATCCAGCCACTGGCTGACCGCATCCATCTTCTACCGAATGGCAGCTTTGCGCCTGATATCGGTCATCGCGCTGACGCCATTGTCCTCCAGAAGCGGACATCGCCGGGTGTAAAAGAACCGTTAGTCGCAACTGGAAGCCGGTGTGCGGTGGCCATCGAGCGCCGGAACTTAAGCTGGGCAGTCTCGCAGCGACCCTATACAAGGTTAGCGGTTGCTATTGCGCTCGCTAGTTCTTCTTCTGTGAACGGTTTGCTTAGAATTTTGATGCCGCGAGTGCCCGGGAGTTCGGCGTAGCCCGTTGCAATAACGACCGGGATGTTCGGCCACTTGTCTTTGATCGTGTTCGATAGTTGTAGCCCAGTCATCTTCGGCATGGCGTGATCCGTTATGACGAGATCGAACCGCTGTTCCTCCAGCAAATTAAGGGCTGCCGCCGCAGAATGTGCCTCCGCAACCGTATGGCCGAGATCCTCGAGCATGGCGGCGGTATTCAACAGAACGAGGGCGTCGTCATCCACTGCCAGGATCCGCAGAGACACCGTCTCAACTGCTACCTCGGCCAGAACATCTGGTCCGTGCGCGACTTCTGAGCTTGCGGTTGCGACCGGCAGCCACAGTTCCGCTGTTGTCCCGGCTCCCTTGCTGCTTCGAAGCGCCAGGCGCCCGCCCATTTGTTCTGTCATCCCATGCACCATCGACAGACCGAGGCCCGTGCCTTTGCCAACGCCCTTTGTGGTGAAGAATGGTTCAGTCGCCCGAGCCAGCGTTTCTTCGTCCATTCCTTCCCCACTGTCTGTTACCGAGAGGCAGACATATTGGCCCGGAGCCAAGCCAGCATCTTTGCTTTCGCCGACCTGTTCCATCCGCGCGGAAATGACGATCGTCCCGCCGTCAGGCATGGCGTCCCTGGCGTTGACGCACAGATTGAGCAAGGCAAGTTCGATCTGGCTTTCATCGATCATCACATGATCGAGCGAGAGCGGAAATTTCGTCTCTATGATCGCTCTTGAGCCCAGCGACCGCTCCAGCAACTCTCTCATTCCCTGGACAAGCCCAATTAGGTCGACAGGCTTTGGATCGAGTTGCTGCCGCCGGGCAAAAGCCAGCATGCGCTGCGTCAACGACGCTCCCCGTCGCGCACCGAGCACGGCGTTGTCGAGGAGACGCAGCAACTGTGGCTCATCGGGTAGCCGTTTGCGAAGCAGCTCGAGACTACCCAGAACCGCCATCAGCAAGTTGTTGAAGTCGTGAGCGACGCCGCCGGTCAGCTTGCCGATCGCATCCATTTTTTGTGAATGGAAGAGGGCCTCACGGGCTTGGTCTAATGACCCCTGCGTCTTCTTTCGTTCAGTAATGTCGCGCGTGATCTTCGCGAAGCCGAGCAGCTCTCCGTCCTCGTGCCGAATGGCGTCGATGACCACGTGGGACCAGAAAGCGGTCCCGTCCTTTCGTATGCGCCAGCCTTCGCGCTCAACTCGCCCTTCCCGGGCAGCGATCTCCAGCGCACTTTGCGGACTGCCTCGCTCACGGTCCTCGGGCGTATAGAATTGCGAAAAGTGCCTGCCGATTATTTCATCTGCCGAATAACCCTTGATGCGTTGCGCACCCGCGTTCCAGCTCGTGATTACGCCTTCGGGGTCGAGCATGTAGATCGCGTAATCCGTCACGCCTTGGACCAGACGTTGAAACTGCTCCTGGCTTTGGCGCAGTTCTTCCTCGGCTTTCTTCCGTTCGGTAAGATCTCGCGTGACTTTAGCGAAGCCAGTGAGATTGCCGCTTGGGTCGCGGATAGGGTCGATGACAACGTGAGCCCAAAAACGCGTCCCATCGCGACGGACCCGCCAACCTTCGCTCTCAAACTTGCCTTCTCGGACGGCTGTCTCCAAGGCCCGCGAGGGAAGCCCAGTTTCCCGATCCTCCTCAGTGTAGAAGCAAGAGAAATGCTGGCCGATGATCTCGCTTGCGGAGTAGCCTTTGAACCGCTCGGCCCCTGCGTTCCAACTCGTCACGGTTCCGGAGCGGTCCAGCATATAGATTGCATAGTCGGTAACGGCCTCGACGAGAACGCGGTAGCGATCCTCATCGGGTTGGTTGACGGTCCCGTGAATCATTCCCCAATCCCATGCATTTGCTAACTCTATGAAACTGCTGTCGTCTCGGATGGTTCCAGATGAACAGATGACGGGTCGCGAAGGCGTACGCGCTTGTGCGACCCAGGGTGAGATTGCCGTGGCTTACAACGAGCTACTTGCCTGACAGAGGCGCGGCCATTACAGAAACTAGAGTTTCAGATAGCTGGGATCTGGCCGCCGGTCGGTCTGCCCCGGTCCTACTTCGAACGTATGATACCAAACGACGGGCTTACGATCCTGTTTGGAGACAAGAACGGAATGGCCGAGCGAATAAAGCAAAGCGTTGTAAGTTCTGGTATTTCGGGCTTGGACGAAATCCTCCGCGGTGGACTGCCCGCCTCCAACTTCTACATCGTGCAAGGCGATCCAGGGGCAGGCAAGACAACCGCGGCGTTGCAGTTTCTGCGCGCTGGGGTAGCAGCCGGTGAACGCTGCATCTATGTAAGCCTTTCGCAAACCGCCGCCGAACTGCAAGCGATTGCGTCTTCACACGGCTGGACGCTTGATGGAATCCGCGTTGAGGAATTGTCCGCTTCGGAGACCCTGAGCGGCGCGGCCGATCAGACGATTTTCCAGACTGCCGACCTTCGCTTGGATGAGACGCGCAAGGCGATCGAGCGCGCGATCGAGGAACACAAACCACACAGGCTGGTTTATGACTCGCTCTTGGAAATCCGGCTGATTACCGGCGACACGCCGAGATTCCGACGCGAACTGATTGGCTTCAAGGCTTTCCTGGCCAAGCGGCGCATTGTGGCGGTTTTGCTCGACACCCAAACAAGCGGCGGCGATCACAACGGCGAGGAGATCGAAGGCATCGCCCACGGAGTCATTCGGCTTGATAAATCTCTCGAGGATTACGGTGCCGTGCGCCGGCGTATCGAAGTGAGCAAAATGCGAGGCGTGCCGTTTGCAGATGGCTATCACGACATGGCCATTCGCGAGGGCGAAGGTGTTGTGGTGTTTCCGAGGCTTGTTCCCGGGTCGCCTCCCGAAGTGAGCAAACCGCAACTGATCAAATCTGGGGTCGACGCGCTCGACGAGATGTTCGGGGGCGGCCAGGAATCGGGAACTATAACGCTTGTGATTGGCCAGTCGGGGACAGGCAAATCGACGATGTCGTCGCTCTACGCCACTGCAGCGCTTCAGCGGGGCGAAAGCGTCGCGCTGTTCCTGTTTGAGGAGCGATTGGAGACTTTCTTTCGCCGTTCCGAGGGGCTTGGGATGGACCTTCGGCAGTTCTACAAGGATGGTCAACTCGTCATCTACGATTTCAGTCCGAACGAAATTTCGCCGGGCGAATTCGGCCAGATCGTGCAGCAAGTCGTCAGCCGCAATAACACTCGTGTCGTGGTGATTGACAGCTTCACCGGGTACCTGAATTCACTTCCTCATCGCGAAAAGGCGGTGCTGGACATCCAGTCTCTCCTGAAACATCTCGCGCGCGCTGACGTGCTGACCATGCTCATTGTCGCTCAACATGGATTGCTCGGACAGAATGTCGGGATAGATGTGGACGTGAGCTTTCTCGGCGACACGGTGCTTCTTCTTCGAATGGCCGAGCATGAAGGCCGCCTGAGGCGCAACATCACCGTCGTCAAGAAGCGCCACGGCCCGCACGACCTTGATGTCCGGGAACTTTTCATCGCGAGTTCCGGGGTTTCGGTCATTGCATACAATCCTCTGCCCGAGACGTGAGCGACACCAAGCTCAACGGTTTGGGAACACTGGATTGGGTGCTCATTTTGGCGCCCTACCGCAAGGATGCTGCATACACGGCCTCTCTGCTGCAAGAACGTGGTCTACGAGCTCAAGCGGCGAGCCCCGAGGATTTGGAGGATTTGCTCGCATTATCCCCTGGAGTGCTGGTTGTTACCCACGAAGCCCTGGATTCCAAGGCTATCGCAACAGTTGGGGGTTTCCTCCAGGCCCAACCGAATTGGTCAGAAATCCCAATTGTTGTTCTGCTGGACCGCGCGGCACAGCAGTCACGCATCCAAGCCGCCCTGAGTGCTGCTTGGCCACGTTCGCGGCAGATATTCTATCAGCGTCCCGTGGCCGCGCTTGAGCTGATAAGCGGGATCCAGTCGGCACTCCTAACCAGGGCACGACAGCGCGACGTGCGCGACTATCTTGAGCGTGAGACGGAACTGCGCCTTGAGCTCAATCATCGTGTGAAGAACATCCTGGCGACGGTGGTATCCATTTTTGACATGACGCGGCGCGGGGCAACTTCGACGGACGGCCTCGCCCAAGACTTCAAAGGGCGATTGCGCGCGCTGTCGGATGTTCATTCTGCAGTCTTTGACGCCGGTGGCGAGACCGTGGCCTTAACGGACGTCGCAAAATCGGTCCTAGCCCCATACATTTCCGAGGGACAAAGTGGCATCACGATTGAAGGACCTGAGGTGCTGCTTTCGCGCGATGCCGGCACAACCCTCGCCCTATCCCTTCATGAACTCGCGACAAACGCCATCAAATATGGCGGCTTGTCCCGGCCCGAAGGCAGGATACGCCTGGAATGGAATATAACGTCGAGTCCGGAACCAGTGCTGACCTTGCGATGGACCGAAACAGGAGGACCGATGGTAGTCGCACCCTCGCGGGTAGGATATGGAACCCGCTATATGCGCGCGGCATTGACCAATCTGTTCGCAGAGGCTCCGGATCTCGTCTTCGCAACGGAGGGGCTGCGTTTCTCGATTAGCGGACTACTCTCCCGCCTTACACCGGAGGTGCTGAGCTGATTGCGGCTGTCCTCTTCAAGATCTCCGACCATTGTTCGAATACCGCCCTTTTGACTTGTGCTATCCACACCCCATCAAAGTCAGAAGGTCATTATGCGGACTTCGGTGGCTCACATGCCGCTGGCTCCTCCGGCACCCTCCGGCCTACCATTATCGTTATTGATCAATGTTTTAGGCGGTGGTTCGCCACGAGGTAGGCCGCGCCGTCGAGGCGCTTGCCGCCACAGCCACGAAGCTCGTCGCTATCTCCGGCCCGTTCGGCAGCACGATCGCCACCCGGTCGCCCCGGCCGATGCCGCGCGCGTGCAGCGCCGCCGCCGTGGCGCCGATCAGGTCGCGCAGCCCGCGATGGGCGAGGGTGGGCCGGTCAGGCGCCAGGATCGCCGGCGCTTCATCGGCGCCGGCGGCGAGCGGGCGCGAAAGCCCTTGCGGATTTGCTTTGGTCGCTCCTGCTGGAGGTAGCGGACAGCAGGGAGGGGCCGATCTCAAGGAACCACTAGAGGAGACGCTGACATCTGCGCTCGATGACGGGATCGCTAACGATGCCCTCATCGCCCAGAATGAGGCCCAGGCGGGATCCTTCTGGTACCTGCGCCACGGCGTCTCGGAGGCAATACGACATGCAGGGCCAAACATGTCGCACGACAGCTCGGTCCGCTTGAACGACAGGGAGACTACGTGGTTCGGACGCGCGAGCGAATCGTCGCACGATTTCCGGAAGCGATGCCGCTCTATGTCGGCTACTTCGGTGACGGCAACATGCATCTCGTGGTTATGTTCTCACCGGACGGCTTCGCCGATCGTGCAGCCTATCTGGCGGTTTCGGCCGAGCTTGACACGATCATCGACGTTGTCGTGGTCGAGCTGGGGGGAAGCATCACCGCCGAACATGGCATCGGGCTCAGCTACCGCTCGCGTCTCGCCCGCACCACTGACGCGGCAGAAATCGAGCTGATGCAAGGCATCAAGACTGTCTTCGACCCGAAGAACATCATGAACCCAGGGAAGCTGTTGCCCGGCTGAGCCACGGAAGGCGCTGATAGCCGCCCGGTGAAGGCAGGCGGAACCGGTTTTGAAGAAAGGCGCTTTCATCGGTTCATCGACTGGCAGTTTTGATGTTTGGGCTAGACGATTAGAACGACCGCAATGACCCGAGGTTAATTCCAATGGGTGCTAGACTGCGTCGATCTCGAGGTTCAATTCGTGACCTACCCGCCGGCGACTCCTTGTCCGAACGGCCCTCGGCTGGATCAGGTTCTCCCGCGCGCGATGATCGCATCTTTGCTATCTACCGTAAGTTAGTTCTCGCGTGTCAGGCGAAGAATCTGTCCGCCGTCGTCAGTTAAAAGCACTATCGAACCATCACGCGCTACAGCCACGTCGCGAATGCGGCCGGTTCCTTCCAGATAGCGAGCTTCGCCAGTGACGCGGCCAGCGGAGAGCGTCAGGCGTACAAGCGATAGGCTGGACAGCCCGCCGACGAGGATGCTTCCTCGCCATTCGGGGAACATGCTCCCATCGTAGAAGGCCATGCCGCTCGGCGCGATTACCGGATCCCAGTAATAGATGGGCTGCTCCATGCCATCCCGGGCTGTGATCCCTTCTCCGATAGGCGCTCCGCTATAAGCTTCACCATAGGTAATGATGGGCCAGCCATAATTCTTGCCTGGCTCGGGACGGTTAAGTTCGTCGCCGCCACGCGGGCCATGCTCGATCGTCCACAGTGCGCCATCCGGTCCAAGTGCGGCAGCCTGCACGTTCCTGTGACCGAAGGACCAGATTTCCGGCAGGCCGCCTTCAATCTGGGGATTACCAGGAGCCGCGCCTCCGTCCGGATCGATCCTGATGACCTTACCGAGATGCGCGCCGACGTCTTGGGCTAACTGCTGCTGGCCTCGTTCACCGGTTGTAACAAACAATGCGCCGTCGCGGTCGAAGACAAGGCGCGATCCGAAATGGTAGTTCGACCGCCATGCCGGCTGCTGTTGAAAGACGACCCGCACCTCGCTCAGAGCCGCGCCATCGGCTGACAGAACCCCAGTCGCGACAGCCGTTGCACTACCCTCAGCGCCACGGGGCTGAGAGAAACTCCACCAGACCCGCCGAGACTCATTGAAATCATCGCGAACGGCCACATCGAGGAGCCCGCCTTGGCCCTGCGCCACGATCTCAGGTACCCCCTGGATCGGCTCAGATACTGTCCCGTCGGGCCGCACAAGGCGCATGCGTCCAGGGCGTTCCGTTACCAGCCATCCGCCATCCGGCAACTCCGCCATGCCCCAAGGGTTCTCAAGGCCTTCCGCGACCACGGTGCTTATCAACTGGGTACTGTCGTTGATTACCGGAGCGCGCGTCTGACCTGGGAATGCCGGCTGCTGGTCTGCAGCATTGGGCGGCGCCAAGTTGAAATCCTGGGCGGAGGCATTTCCGGCCGCTGCGAGGATGATAGATGCGATCGCGGCACGAGAGGCAATAGACCAGCTTTGTCGGTGCCCGGTTAGAGAGGCCTGATGTATGTTTCGCATGAGATTATTCCTCTGCAGCTGTTGCTAGGCGCTGGACGGCAAGCTTCGCCCGTGGCTCACCTCTTGGCCAGCCTGTTCTCGACCTTTGTGCGATTGCTGCCGACTGACTGCCACTTGTTCCGCTGAAGGTGGCAATATGCTCGACGTCCCGAAAGGCCGCTTTCCATGCGCGAAGAACATGGTAGGTCTGAGCTTCCGGCGCAAGATCGGCACCAATGCGATGGTGGGTACTACTTTGGACGCAAGCGCAAGAGGCCGGGCAGGATTTGTGCAATGCCGGCATGCCGGAACGCGCCTTGGCGAAACTGGTCGAAAAGCGCGGCAAGCACGATGACGAGGCCGACGCTCATCTGCTGCAGGAAAGGCGAAAGCTCCAGCAGGATGAAGGCGTTGCGCAAGGCGCCGAGCAGGTAGGCGCCAAGCATGGCGCCCAGGATGGAGCCGCGCCCGCCGGAAAGGCTCGCTCCGCCGATGACCACGGCCGCAATCACGTCCAGCTCCAGCCCTGTTCCTGCCTGCGCTTCGGCGACGCTGACCTGTGCGGTGTAGACCATGCCGGCGACCGCCGCCAGCACACCGCTGAAAACGAACACGGCCACACGGGTCGCATTGAGCGGAATGCCGCTCAACCGCGCCGCTTCGTCATTGTCGCCCACGGCAATGATGCGCTGGCCAAGCACGCTGCGTTTCAGCACGATCTGGCCGGCTATGACGAGCCCGATGAAGATCAGCACCTGGACCGGCACGTCGAACAGCTCGCCCTGGCCGATGAACATGACGCTCGGATCGACCATGATCGGCAGGCCGCCGCTGATCACCTGCGTCAAGCCGCGGGCGACCGAGAGCATTCCGAGCGTCGCAATGAAGGAATTCACCCGGCCATAGACGACGATCAGACCGTTTACCAGTCCGGCGGCAGCCCCCACGGCAATCGCGAGACAGATGCCGAGTATCGGATTGAGGCCTTGCGACATGGCATAGGCTCCGCAAAGGCCGCTCAGGCCCATGACCGATCCCACCGACAGGTCGATTTCCCGCGCAATGATGACGAAGGTCTGGCCGATCGCCATGATGCCAACGACGGCAACCGCCACCAGCACGTTCCTCAGATTGTCGGTGCTGAGGAAGTTCGGATTGAAGAACGAGAAGGCGATCGAAAGACCGAGGATGACCGCGACAAGCCCGGCTTCCTGACCTCTGAACAGGGGGAGGCGCTTGAGGCTGGAGAAGGTCATGGGGCAGTCCTCTTTTCGGGATGCAAACCGGGTTGCGGCTCTTCAGGCGCGGTCCCATCGGGCAAAGACAGGTCCGATACCAGCGACGTGACGGCGGCGTCCTCGACCGTTTCTCCAAGTGCGGAAGCCACGACGCGAGCGGCCTGCGGTCCTCGTTCCAGATTGTCCGCGATGCGGCCCTCCCGAACCACGACAATGCGGTCGGCAAGCTGCAGGATCTCGTCGAGTTCCGATGAAACGAACCACACCGCCAGACCCTGGACGTGCGCCAGATTGCGGATCAGGTGATACATGTCGGCCTTGGTGCGCACATCAACGCCGCGTGTCGGTTCGTCGAGGATGACAAGCGACGGGTTCGAGGCGAGGGCGCGCGCTAGAAGGACTTTCTGCTGGTTGCCGCCGGACAGGGACCCTATCGGCGTCGCGACGCTCTCGGCTTTCACGCCGATGTTGTCGGCGCTCTTTTGAGCGAATTCCGTTCTTTGACGGCTGTTGAAAAAGCCGAAGCGGCCGAAGCGCTCGAGCACGTTGGAGGTCAGGTTGAAACAGATATCGTGGCCGTAGAATATCGACGTCCGGCGTTCTTCGCTGATGAAGGCGACGCCGCCGCGCAGTGCCTTGCGCGGCGAACTGAAGCGGACGGGCTGTCCGCAAAGACGGATTTCGCCCGCCAGCAGCGGATCGGCGCCGATAACGGCGCGGATGATCTCCGTGCGTCCCGAGCCGACCAATCCGGCCATGCCGACGATCTCCCCGGCGCGAATGTCCAGATCGACCTCGCGGAAGGCCAGGCCGGCCGCACCGCGGACCGAGAGCACGGGGGTTGCGGATGTGTCGACGCGCGGCGTTGCCGGGGCGCCGGAGTCCGGAATGACTTCGGCCGCCGAAAGCCGTTCTCCAGCCATCGACCGGATGGCCTTCTGCTTCGGCAGATCCTCGACCGTTCCCTCGCCGACCTTGCGGCCGTCGCGCATCACCACGACCCGGTCGGCGATCTCGTAGACCTCTCCCAGCCTGTGGCTCACCAGCACGACGGCCGTGCCTTGATCGCGCAGCCGTCTGACGATCGCAAACAGCCGGTCGGTCTCGCGGCGCGTCAGGCTTGAATTCGGTTCGTCGAGGAAGAGCACGCGTGGATTAGCGGCAAGCGCGCGGGCGATCTCCACAAGCTGGCGTTCGGCGGCCGACAGGCTGGCGCATTTTCGATCGAGGTCGGGCAGGTCGTCTGCCAGCCCGAACCCGCCAAGAAGTTTTTGCGCGTCCGTCACCAGTCGGTTGCGCCGATGCAGCGACGCGCCGGAACATGTGCCCAGCCTTGCCAGGAATATGTTCTCGGCAACCGTCATCTCAGAGACAAGCTGCGGCTCCTGGTGGACCACGGCAATGCCGAGTCCGGTCGCGGCAAGCGGGCCCGGAATGATCGTGGGCACGCCTGAAATGATGACCTGTCCGCTGCTGGGCTGAAGTTCGCCCGAGCAGATGCGGATAAGCGTGGATTTGCCCGCACCATTCTCACCGAGCAGCGCGGTCACGAGGCCGGGACGGAAGCTCATGCTGACGTCGATCAGGGCATGCACCGATCCGAAACTCTTGCCGACGGCCGTGACCTCCAATGCGGTATTGGCGTCCGTCGGCAATCCCGGTCCAGTCATGTCTTTCGCACCGCTATGTTCCACACAGCCTAGAGGTGAGGAACGGTTCCCACCGGAAGCAAGGCCGGATCGAGCTTATCGACATTCTCCTTGGTCATGAACAGGCTGATCGCAGGCTGGAGAACCTGTTCCGGCTTTTGTTGCGCGACGATGTTGTTGAACAATGAAATCGCGACATTGTAGCCTTGGCCGAACTCGTCCTGGCCGGTGGCGCCATACATGCTTCCGTCGCGGATGGCGGCAATGTTCTCCTGGGTGAAGTCGTAACCGACCACCTTGATGCTGTCCTGCTTCCCGGCGGCCTTGACGGCCTGCGCCGCACCGAATGGACCGCCCGCGGTGGCGTAGATCGCGACGAGGTCCGGGGTGGAGGTAAGGAAGTCCTTGGCCGCGGAGAACGTCGTGCCGGCGGAGTCCTTTGCTTCAACGCCATCATTGACCGGCGTGATCTTGCTGCCCTTCAGCCCTTCCAGGAAGCCCTGGCGACGCTGCTCGGAGCCTGGGGCGGTGAACTGGCTGACGATGATGCCGACCTTGCCGGGTTTGTCGCCCACCGACTTGATCAGTTCGGCGGCGGCATTCTGGCCAGCCTTGATCTGGTCCTGCGCATAGTTGATCACGCCGCCGGCTTGCTCGACGCACGGAAACAGCGTGTTGTAGGCGCCCATCGAGATCTTCTTGGCGACCATGTCTTTCAGCACAGTGCAATTGCCTTCGCCGGCAATGAAGAAGCCGATGCCATTGTAGCCCTGGATGGCGGCAGCGTTGATGGCCTGGTTGACCGTCGGCACATCGATATTGGCACCAGCGACGATCCATTTCACTTCGCCGCCGCGCGGGCCAAGCACCTCATTGGCGGTCTCGGCGCCTTTTTGCACCGCAACCCAGTACGGGTTGTTGGCGAACCCGATTATGGCGATTTTCGCCTTGACGCCGCCGTCATTCGCCACCGGCTGCGGGCGCCCCGCGATCGGATCCATCCCTTCCGCCAATGCAGCGTTGCCAGCCATGAGGGCCGCAAGCGAAACCATGACAAAAGCCGCACGGCGGCCTGCCGAGGCAGTTTCCTCAAAAAACATTTTCATAGGGTCCTCCCGAACCGTTGCTGTGTTGTGTCGAAATCAAGGTAGCAAGGCGACCGGCTCCTCCTCATCGGCCTGGATCTGTCGCCTCCTTCGTCAGGTCGTCATCCGGGTTGGAGCACGATCATTCATGCCCTCCCCAATTGGTACTGTTACTACATTTTATTTTCGTTACAAGTCCGACCTGGTTTATGGGGGCAAAGAACTAGCGATGACCAAGAGGGTTTTGATCATGTCGCGCTGCTCGATCGTGTAGCTTTGATATGATTTGTGTACTTTTGCTACCGTGCGGACGCCAATGCGATTGCCGGTCAGACGGTTTTCAACATGCCACCATCGACATGATAGGTGGAGCCGACGGAGTAAGACGCGCGGTCGGAGCACAGGAACACGAAGAAGGCCGCCAGCTCCTCCGGCTTGCCGAAGCGCCGGATCGGGGCATACTCGTCGGCGACGCCCTGCAGATAGGCTTCCCAATCACCGCCCTTGCCGGAGGTCAATTGCTTGGCAGTCTTGATCCAGTCCGGCGTGAGGATCAGGCCCGCATTGACGGTGTTGACCCGGATGTTGTCCTTGACCACCTCGTTAGCGAGCGTCTTTGAAAACATCATCAGCGCCGATTTGGTAACGTTATAGATCGGCTCGTACCAGAGCGGCTGCGTCGCGCAGATCGAGGCGTTGTGCAGTACTACGCCGCCGCCGCGCCGCTTCATCCCCGGCACAATGCCGCGCGCCAGGCGGACCGCCGCCATGACGTGCAGTTCCCAGTAGTGCTGCCACTTGTCGTCGGGCGCCTCCAGGATCGTCTCGTTGCTTCCCGAGCCGGCATTGTTGATCAGTATGTCGGCGCCGCCGAACGCTTCGGTCGCGGCGATGAGCGTGTCGCAGCCGGCCGCGGTGGCGACGTCGCAGACAACCGGCAGCGTCTTGATGCCGTGCACCTTGGCGACTTTCGCCGCCTCGTCCTTCAGGCGGTCGCCTTGCCTGGCCGCCATGACGATGTCGACCCCTTCTTCGGCCAGTGCGTTGGCGATCGCCAGTCCGATCCCGACGCTGCCGCCAGTGATCACGGCAACCTTGCCGCTGAGATGCATGTCCATGCCGGAGTCTCCACGCTATTTGACGATAGGTATCTTCGATCTGTCGATGGTTATGGCAACCGCCGCGATCAGGACGACGCCAAAGACGATGTTCTGCGCGAAGATATTGACACCGAGGAACGTCATGCCGATGCGCACGACCGAAATGATGAGGGCGCCGACCAGCGTTCGCCAGATGCTGCCTACGCCACCGGTGATGGCGGTGCCGCCGACCACGACGGCGGCGATCGACGGCAAGAGCAGCTCCGCGGCCAGCGTCGGCGAGCCGCTCGCCAGCCTGCCCGCAAGAACGACGCCGGCGAGTGCTGCGAATCCTCCCGACAGCACGAACGCGAATATCTTCTGCCGACCGACCTTGACGCCCGAGGCATAGGCTGCCGGTTCGCCGGCGCCGATGGCCGCGCTGTAGCGTCCGAAGCGGGTATGGGCTTGCAGAACATGCGCGACCGCGAGCACGACGAGCCCGATGACGATCACTCCCGGTACACCGAAGATCGTCCCCGTGATCCAGCTCTGGTAGGAGCGCTCGATGTCGGGCAGCATGATCGAGCGTTCGCGCGAGATGACCAGCGCACTGCTGTAGAGCACGCCGCCCATCGCCAGTGTGGCGATGAAGGACGGTATCTTCAGCCGGACATGGGCGACGCCGGAAAGCAGCCCGGCCACGAGGCCGAGCCCGATCGCCAGAACGAAGGCACCGTAACCAAGCGGTGCGACCGTGAGCGCGACGACGACGCTGGCCAGCGACGCCATCGACTGGATCGACAGGTCTATGCCGCCAAGCATGATGACGAAAGTGACGCCGGTGGCGAGGATGAACAGTACGGCGGTGTCGCTGGCGAGCTGCAGCAGCGTGGCCGGTTGCAGGAAGACCGGTTGCAGCGTTCCCACCAGGATGACCAGGATTATCAGCGTCGCCAGCGGCAGCCATTGCCGCAACCGGTCGCTGCCCAGCCTGTCGGCAAATGCGCTCATACCATGTATCCGATCAGGTCGACCTGGCGCGGCTTTGCGCCGGGATTGGCGGAGGTCCGGTGGGTGATTTCGCCATCGCGCATTACCAGCACCGTATGGCTGAGCCCGATGGTTTCTTCCAGCGTGTCCGAAGTCAGGATAACGGCGAGGCCTTCCGTCGTGACCGCACGCACGAGTTCGTAGACTTCTTCCTTGGCGCCGACGTCGAGCCCGCGTGTCGGATGGTCGAGGATCAGCACTTTCGCCTTGGCGTTCAGCCATTTCGCCAGCACGACCTTCTGCTGGTTGCCGCCCGACAGATTGAGACAGAGCGTGTTGATGCCGGGCGTGCGGACCTTGAGGCGCTCGACCCAGCTGGACGCCAGCCGCCGTTCCTCGCGCGCATCGATCAGGCCGTGCCGGCTAAGGCTTTCGAGGTCGGCGAGCGTGATGTTCGCCGCAACCGGAAGGAACAGCACCAACCCTTCCACACGCCGCTCACGTGGAATGTAACCGATACCGCTGTCTACCGCCTCGGCCGGTGTGCGTAGCGTCACCTCGCGGCCGTTGACCACAAGACGACCGCCATCATGCGGCGCGAAGCCGGCAAGGGTGCGTGTCAGCTCCTCACGCCCCGAGCCGATAACCCCGGCGATGCCAAGGATCTCCCCTCGGTGCAGCTGAAACGAGACGTCCCGGTAGGCGCCGGTGAGCGACAGGCTGTGGGCCTCCACCGCAATCTCCGCGCGATAAGGTTTTTGCAGCGGCTCTCGATAATACTCAGCCTGCAGGCTGCGGCCGACCATCAGATGATGCAGCTCATTGACATCTGCGTCGCCTGCCTTGCGTTCGGCGACCACGGCGCCGTCCTTCATCACATAGATACGGTCTGACAGCTCCAGCACTTCGTCCAGCCGGTGCGAAACGAAGATGAACGACGCGCGCGATTTCAGCGCCCGTACGCGCGCAAACAGGATATCGATCTCGGCGCGCTCGAGAACGGATGTCGGCTCGTCGAGCAGAATGATCAGATGCCCGGCCCCTCGTTCCTCGAGCGTCAGCGCCTTGGCGAGCTCGACCATCTGCCGTGATGCAAAGTCCAGCTCTTCGGAGCGCGTGCGCGGGTCGACGTCGACCTTCACCTTGGCGAGCTGCCGGGCGGCCGCATCGTAGAGCGTGCGCCAGTTCACAATGCCGAAGCGGGTGAACTGCTCCTCGTTGCCGAGGTAGATATTTTCTCCGACGGAGAGGTTGGTGAGCAGCGACTGCTCCTGGAAGACCATGCCGATACCTTGGCAGTTGGCGTCCGCGGCATCGAGGAAACGGGTTGGACGACCACCCACCCTTATCTCGCCGGCATCATGCTGATAGACGCCGGAGAGGATCTTCATCAGCGTTGATTTGCCGGCGCCGTTTTCGCCGATCAGCCCGACAACTTCTCCCGGCCGCAGTTCGATCGAGACCTGTTTCAGCGCATGGACACCGGGAAAGCGCTTGTCGACATTGACCAGTGACAGCACGGGGGCAAGCGACAGCACGGGCTCGGGCGACGGCGCGTTCATTTGACGATCCGCATCAGCTTGCGGTCGATCGAGAGGGCGACCGCGGCGATGATCATCAGACCTTGCACGCCGATCTGCACGCTCGGCGGCACGCCCATGAGCACCATGCCGTTGGCAAGCACCACGACGATCAGCACGCCGACCAACGTCTGCAGCACACTGCCCTGGCCGCCGGAGAGCGCGGTGCCGCCGACGACGACTGCGGTGACCGTGGTGAACAGGCGGCCATTGCCGATCTGTGCATTGCCGAGGCCGAGCTGCGCAGCCGCGAGGATGCCGCCTATGGCATAAAAGACACCGGCGAGCGTGAACGCCATGATGCGCACACGCGCCACCGAAATTCCCGACAGTGCCGCCAATTCCTCGCCGCCGCCCAGCGCATAGATATGGCGGCCGAGCCGCGTGTAGTTCTGGATGACGAGCGCTACGCCGAGGCAGGCGAGCGCCAGCCACACCCCTCGTGGGAAGCCAAGGAAGCGCTCGATCGCCAGCCCGCGGATCATTGGATCGTTGATGCGGATCGCCATGCCGCCGAGCAAGGCATTGGCGGCACCGACACCGATGAACCAGGTGCCGAGTGTCGTCATGAACGACGGCACCTTCAACTTGACGTGGATAACGCCGTTGACGAAACCCACGGCGGCGCCGATCACCAGCACCGCCAGCACCGCAAGCAGCCCGTAGTCATTGCCGTTGGCGCCATTCAGCACCAGCATCGACAGGATGACGGCCGAGAGCGTCAGCACACCTTCGACCGAGAGGTCGATCGAGCCCATCAGGATGATGAAGGTTGCGCCGAGACCAAGCACCAGCGGGATCATCGCCGACTGGCTGATACGCACGAAATTGCCGAAGCTCAGAAAGTTCGGATTGATGATCGCGATGATGATGCAGAGCAGGACGAGGACGATGACCGGCGCCCACGACGCCAGCCTGAAACGGCCAACGCGCTTTGCGGGCGTCGCGTCGGGGAGCGCGGAGGTCGCGGATGTGCTTTGGGTGCTCGTCATGGGCTGCCGATCGACGCAGGCACCGCGGCTCGGCCGCAGTGCATGAAATGCTGCCAGGGGCGGAAAGGGGGCGCGGGCGGCATAACCGGCCGCGCCCGTCGGTTCAGTATTTGATCTGCCCGCTCACACGGCCCCAGATGTCGTTCCAGTCAAGCTTCGGTTCGGACTTGATGTTGCTGTCGTAGAAAGACTGCGCGTTCTCGGCCGTGATGATAACGCCGGTGCCGTAGAATTCGCGGTGTTCCTTGCCTTCCTTGGACGGATCGAACTTGCCGGTCTTGGCGTGGTAGCCGATCGACAGCCCCATCCCTCCTTGCCAGTACGGGTCCCAGGCGACGGTGCCGGCCAGTTCACCCTTCAATATGGCCTCCACGGCGAGTTGGATGCCGTCGACGCCGGTGACCGGCACCTTGCCAGCGCGGCCGTCGGCACGCAGCGCCTCGACGGCGGCAAGCGCCATGTCGTCGTTGGCCGCCCAAATGCCGCCGATCTCGTCGCCGAACTGCGTCAGCCAGGCATTGGTCTTTTCCAGCGCTTCGGTCGCCGACCAGTTGGCGACCTGCATGTCGAGCAGCTTTACGTCGGGATTGGCCTTGAGGGCCTCTTCCAGGCCGGCCTTGCGTTCGATGGCCGGCACGTTGGACTCGATGCCGCCGAGCGCCACGATCCCACCCTTGCCGCCCATCGCCTTGATAAGAGCCTCGGCCATCGCCTTGCCGTAGGGCACGCCGCTGAACGAAATGTGCGCGACATAGTTCGGGTCGAAGTCCCATGGATGCAGATCGGCGGGCTTGTTCCACTGGGTCACGACAGAGGCTCCCGCCGCCTTGCAGGCCTCCACGATCGGACGGGCATCAGGGCTGTCGTTGGGATCGACATTGATGACGCAATTGCCGCCGGTCTTGGCGAGAATCGCCTTGATGTCGGCGATGCCCTTCTCGCTGTTGCCTTCGGTCACCAGTGTCACATATTCGGCGCCGACCGACTTGGCGAAAGCTTCGCCGCCCTTGTTCCACGTCGCGTGGTAAGGGTTGGACAGCGACCGGATCGAATTGACGACGGTTGGCTTGTCCTGCGCAAAAGCGCGGCGTGTGATGATTGCGGGAAATGCGCCGGCCGCTCCGAGCAGCGTGGCGCCCTTCAGAAATTCACGCCGTCCGAACGGACGGCCAAACACAGTTGTAGCGGTCTTCCTCACCATAGGTCACTCCTCCCGACGGAGGGTGCCTTGGCCTGGCATCCTCCTGCTCCTCCAGGTCGGCAGTGTGCTCCAAAGGACTCGCAGCGGCGTCCTGCTTTCCGGGCGTCCGGCGGCTGTTCCCGCTAAACGCCTGCACCGCACCATGTCGCACATTGACGAAGCCAATCCAACGATGCATAGCTATGCACGGCCCAAAAACACTGTCAATGCCCAGTCAGCGCAGCGGCTAAAGAATAAGCCGGGTCAGGGTTGGCGGCTCGCACGCAAAGCGGTACGGACGATTGTTGGTTGCGGGGAAGACGTGAGATGACGGCTGAGAAGAAGGCCGCGACGTTGGGCGCGGCGGACGCGTCGCCGGATCCGGACTGGCCGCGCGGGACCCTTAAGAAATACGCCTCGTCGATCGACGTCGCGCGTGTCGCGGGCGTCTCGCAGTCGCAAGTGTCGCGCACCTTCAGCGGTGGCAGCAAGGTCTCCGAAAGCACGCGCAAGAAAGTGCTGGAAGCGGCGGAGCGGCTCGACTATCGGCCGAGTCTCATTCCCAGGATCATGCTGACCCACAAGTCGAACCTCGTCGCCATCGTGGTCGGTGGGCTCTACAACCCATTCTACTCGGCCGTCCTCGAAGAGTTCATGATCAGGTTCCAGGCCGCCGGTCATCAGGTGCTGCTGTTACACATTCCAAACGATCACGCGCTGGACGACGTCATCCCGAAGCTGGCGAGCTATCGGGTCGATGCCATCGTCAGCGCGCTGGCGATCCTGTCGCCAGCTGGTGCCGCGACGCTCGCCAAGTTGAAGATCCCGGTGATTGCGTTCAACACAGCGGTCAACAACGAATGGGTCACGTCGGTGTCGAGCGAGAATTTCGAGGCCGGGCGAGAGATCGCCGATCTGTTCATCGCGCGCGGCGCCCGCTCGTTCGGCTTCATCTCGGGTCCGTCGACCAGCCCGGCAAGCGCGCGGCGCCGGGAAGGATTCGAGGAACGGCTCCGGGAGAGGGGCGCGCGCCCGCCGACTATTGCGCGCGGCGACTACCGCTACGAGGGCGGCTTCGCGGCGGCGCTGAGCATGTTCGGCGGCTCGTCCCGACCCGATGCGTTGTTTTGCGCCAACGACCTGCTGGCGATCGGCGCGATCGACGCGCTCCGACTGCGGCTTGGCTTGCGGGTGCCGGACGACGTCCTTGTGGCGGGCTTCGATGACATTCCCGCCGCATCCTGGGCTTCCGTCGACCTAACGACGTTTACGCCTGATGCGGCGGCCATGGTGGACGAGACGATTTCGATCGTGCTGTCGGCTGCCAACGGCAAGCCGCTGGCGACAAAACCCGTCGTCGTCTCGGCGCAGCTGATAGAGCGTGGGACAACCAACAGGGGTCTGCGATCCTAGCCCGGCGGCACGCGAGCGTTACCACTGGTTCACCCGTTTGGCGTGCGCTTCCTTCCAGGGCCGTGCACGGATGCGCCCAACCTGCCGCTGCAATTCATGGACCGATCTCCGGAATACCATCTGCGTGTTCGGTACTTTTACTACATAATAGACCCAACCCCGCCGTAAATCTTGTGTGCAGTCCCCTCAGACCTCCTGTACAATGCCCATATTTGAGCGACCGGCCTATTGACACCGAAAAGTCTAGGTAGTCTCATTACAGAAAATGAAAGTTGCGTTACGGGGAAGCTCGCCCGGACGCTTCGGGGAGGAGTGCGTGTACACAGATCAGTTCAGACCGGATGGCAGGGCGGCGCTTGTCAGCGGTGGCCGCCATGGAATTGGCCTTGAATGCGCACGTGCTCTTGGTGATGCCGGAGCGCGGGTGATCACCCATACGCGTCAGGAGTATTGAATATGGCCGGTGTCGAAGCAGCATCCGATTTCCTCGATTTCTCGGGCAAGACGGTTGTGGTAACCGGCGCTGCCGCCGGAATTGGCATGGCGGTGGCCGAGGCGTTTTCGGCGCGCGGAGCGTTGGTCGCGCTGGCCGATCGTGATCCGAAGGTGATCGAAACAGCCGCTGCGCTCGGCCAACGGCATGTCGCCTATGTTGTCGATGTCACTGACGAGCCTGCCGTCGAGAAAATGGCGGAATCGGTGACAGAGGCCTTCGGCCGGATAGACATACTGGTCAACAACGCCGGAATAGGTCCGCTTGCACCTGCCGAAAGATACCCCACCGCCGAATGGGACCGCACGCTCGACATCAACCTGAAAGGGGCCTTCCTGGTAGCGCGCGCATTTGCGCCGGGGATGCTGGCACGCGGGTTCGGCCGCATCGTCAACATGGCCTCGCAGGCCGCCATCATCGGAATCGAAGGCCATATCGCCTATTGCGCCAGCAAGGCTGGAATCGTTGGAATGACGAAATGCATGGCGCTGGAATGGGGACCACGCGGGGTGACGGTGAATGCCGTGTCGCCGACCGTGGTCGAAACGGAGCTCGGCCTTAGCGGCTGGGCCGGCGAGAAGGGGGAGCGCGCACGCGCGGCAATACCCACCCGCCGGTTCGCCAAGCCGGGGGAGATAGCCGCGTCGATCCTCTATCTGGCAAGCGACGCCGCCGCGATGATCAACGGCGCCAATCTCGTCATCGACGGCGGGTACACGATCACATGAAGGTCATGTTCCAACCACCGGTTGCGAATGACGCCAAATCAAATGGTTACGAGGTGAATATTGACCAACTTGTTTGAGCCCGTTGGCTGCACCGTCGATCCGGTCGCCGGCAGCTTGTCCCATGCCACCGGCCGATATCAGAAGCGGTTCGGCGAGCTCGACGGGCTCTATGCCGACAACTCGGCCTTCGACGCGATGCGTGCCGAGTGGCACGACCGGGTCGTTTACGAGGTTTCCGAGTTCCGGCCGCGCGAAGACGTCGGCGACCTGATATTCGGCGTCACCCGGATGTCACCTGGAAAGGTGGGCGACGAGTACTTCATGACGCGCGGCCACATTCACAAGCAGGCAGACAGACCCGAGATCTACTACGGCCGAAATGGCCGCGGATTGATGCTCATGGAATCCCCGGAAGGTGAGGTCCGCATCGTGCCGATTGACGAACTGACCGTCTGCTACGTGCCGCCTTTCTGGATCCACCGGTCGGTGAATACGGGCAACGTCGATCTGGTCATGCTGTTCTGCTATCCAGCCGATTCCGGCCAGGACTACGAAATCATCGCCCGTTCCGGCGGCATGCGGTCGCGTGTTGTCGACGATGGTGCAGGCGGTTGGAAGGCGGTCGAAAATCCCGCCTGGCAACCCCGTGATGCCACGACCATTACCAGACTGTATGCGTCACGAAACGCCGGGGCACCAGCGTGACCGGGCTCTTCAAAGCGACAATGGAGCTTCGCGTCGTCCTCAGGATGTTTGTTGAACGAACGTCCTCTTTCGCCAACCGACTGCGTCGGGAAATGGCGCAATGAGCCGTTACCAGCCCGCGAGCCAGCCGACCTTCTACTTCATCGGTGTGACGACCGCCAAGAGCTCGATCATGCGAGTGTTCCCAGCCTGGGCGCGCTATCTCGAGCTGAAGGACGCAGTCATCAAGGGGATCGATTTCCCGCTTCATGCCGATCCGGCGAGCTATCGCGAAGTCGTCTCTTTCATCAAATCCGACCCTCTTTCGCTTGGCGCACTGGTTACCACGCACAAGATCGATCTGTTCAACGCTGCGCGCGACCTCTTCGACGTGATCGATCCGCATGCACGCCTGATGCATGAAACCAGCTGTCTTTCGAAACGGGATGGTCAGCTCGTGTGCCACGCGAAGGACCCGATTTCGTCGGGGCTGTCGATCGACGGATTCATCGCTCCCGGCTACTTCGCGACGTCGGCCGCCGAGGTGCTGTCGATGGGAGCCGGCGGCTCGACCATCGCCCTGACGTGGCATTTGATGCGCAAGGAATGCGGCACCGATGTGCCCTCGCGCATCGTCGTGACGAACCGATCGCAGCCGCGTCTCGATCATCTGGCACGCATCCATGCCGATCTCGGCTCACCGGTTCCTGTCGAGTACGTGCTGGCGGATCGCCCCGAGCTCAACGACCGGGCGATGGCCGGGCTGAAGCCGGGATCGCTGGTCATCAACGCGACCGGGCTCGGCAAGGACGCGCCGGGGTCGCCGATCACCGACGCCGGCATTTTTCCGGAGCGGGGCATCGCCTGGGACCTGAACTATCGTGGCGATCTCATCTTCCTCGACCAGGCGCGGCGCCAGCAGGATGCGCGCCGGCTGCGGATCGAAGACGGCTGGACTTATTTCCTGCACGGCTGGACGCAGGTCATCGCCGAGGTTTTCGACGTGACCATCCCGACTTCAGGTCCAACGTTCGAAGAGCTGTCTCGCATCGCTGTCGCGTCGGCAAAGGGGTGACGTCATGGACCGCATCCTTGTCACGCCGCGATCGCTGACGCTCGACCCTCCGCCGGAGCTCCAGCTCCTGGCCGAGGCCGGGTTCGAGCTTGTCTTTCCTCCCGCCGGCCGCCAACCGAACGAGGCCGAGTTGCTCGGCCTCGTTCCCGGCTGCGTGGGCTGGCTGGCGGGCGTCGAGGCCGTTTCGCCAAGGGTTGTGGAGGCTGCCGACCGGCTGCGCGCCATCAGCCGCAACGGTGTCGGCCTCGATAATCTGCCGATGCGGGAACTCGAGCGGCGCGGCATTCGTGTTCTCAAGGCCGAGAACGCCAATTCGATCGGCGTGGCCGAGTTGACCATCGGGCTGATGCTGGCTGGGCTGCGCCGCATCCCGGCGGCCGACGCCGGCATCAAGGCAGGCGAATGGCTGCGCTTTCGCGGCGCGGAAATCGCTGGACGGACGGTCGGGCTTGTCGGCTGCGGCGCGGTCGGTCGCCATGTCGCCAGTGTGACTTTGGCCATGGGCGCGAACGTTATCGCGTACGACCCGTTTCGACAGGACTTCGAGATATCGGGGCCGCTCGGCTGGCGCGAGCTGGATGATGTTTTTCGCGAAGCCGCGATCATATCGCTGCATTGCCCGCCGCCACCCGGCGGGCAGCCGCTGATCGATGCACGGCGCCTGTCCGAAATGAGGCCTCGCTCCATCCTGGTCAACACGGCGAGAGCCGCGCTGATTGACGAGGATTCGGTGCGGGAGGCACTCGATGAGGGTCACCTCGCCGCTTACGCTACTGACGTCTTTGCCGAAGAGCCGCCGCGTCCCGGCGGCCTCGCCAGCCATCCGGGTGTCATCGCCACCAGCCACATCGGCGGTTTCACGGAAGAGAGTGTTGGCAAGGCGACGCGGATGGCCATTGCCAATCTGCTCGACGCCTTGGCAGCGGAGCGTATGAGATGAGGACGCTTGAGGTTATACCCTTCTCCGAGCCGCTGGCGGAAAGGCTGGCCGCGCCGCCATCCGGCACGACTTTGTTCTGGCTCGGTCAAGCCGGCTTCGCCATCGCATCGGCCGGCCGGCTCGTCCTGATCGATCCGTACCTTTCCGACAGCCTTGCACGGAAATATCAGGGCAAGGCTTTCTCGCATGAGCGCATGATGCCGCCGCCCGTGGCCATAGACGATCTCGGGCCTGTAGACCTGGTGGTTGTCACGCATCACCACACCGATCACATGGATCCGGAGACTCTCGCGCCGATAGCCGCGGCTAACGCGCAGTGCCGTTTCGTGGTCCCGCGAGCTTCAGCAGGCGAGGCTACCCGACGCATCGGCGTAGGTTCCGACCGGCTGTTCGCCCTCGACGTAGGCGATACTGTAGAGCCCTTGCCCGGGTTCACCGTCACCGCGATCCGCGCCGCGCATGAGACACTCGAGCGCTCGCTCGAAGGCCATCATCGTTTCCTCGGTTACGTCTTCGTGACCGGTGGCGCGCGTCTCTACCACTCGGGCGACACAGTGCCCTTCGAAGGTCTGGCGGCTGAAGTGTCCGCACTGGCACCCAACGTTGCCTTGTTGCCCGTGAACGGCAGGAGAGCAGAGCTGACCGCTGCCGGCATCGCCGGCAATCTGACGCTTGCGGAAGCATGCCAACTCGCCGGCGCCATCGGAGCAAAGCACCTGATCGCGCACCATTATGGGATGTTCGCGTTCAATACGCTGGAGCCGGCAATCATCGATACCGCTGCAATGGAGGCTGGTTGCGCGGTCGATATCCATAGGGCACGAACGGCAGTTGAGTATAGGCTGTCGAACTGAGCCCCGATGATGAGGATGGAGATGCCCCCAAAGCCAAGACTTTCCACTCCGACCGACGGAAACGACAACATTCTCGAAGTGGTTCGGGTGAAACGCCACGAATTGCGCAAGTCCGACCGCAAGGTCTGCGATGTCGTGCTGGCGGATCCGAAGCGCATCCTGAACGCCACCGTGGCGGAAACGGCCGAGTGGGCCGAGGTCAGTCAGCCGACCGTCATCCGTTTCTGCATATCGATCGGTTGCCAGGGATATCAGGACTTCAAGCTGCGGCTTGCCCAGAGCCTTGCGCTCGGCACGCCTGCAACGCACTCGGTCATCCTCGACACCGATTCGTCGGCCGAGGTAGCCGAGAAGATCTTCGACTACACGATCACCAGCCTCGACTGGGTCCGCAATCGCCTGGATCCCGTTGCCATTGGACAGGCGGTGCAGATCCTGGAGAAGGCCAACCGCATCGAGTTTTTCGGATTTGGTGCTTCTGGCATCGTTGCGCGCGACGCGCAGCAGAAGTTCCCGCTGTTCGGTGTGCCATGCGGTGCCGAGACCGATTCGCATCAGCAGATCATGGTGGTCTCCATGCTGAAGCAAGGCGACGTGGTCGTCGTGATCTCCAATACGGGCGCGACGCTGTCGATCATCGAGACTGCCCGGCGTGCACGCGAACGCGGCTGCCAAGTGATCGGATTGGTCGGAATGAACGGACCGTTGGTCCACTATTGCGACGTCGTCATCGTGGTCGAGACGCTGGAAAACACCAACATCTATACACCGACCATCTCGCGCATCGCGGCCCTGACCGTCGTCGACGTCCTGTCGACGGCCGTCGCTCTGCGCCGAGGTGCAGAACATGTCGACCGCTTCACCGGGATGAAGCGAAACCTGAGTTTCCTGCGAACCACGGACCGGATCTGAGCCCGATTGGACAAAGAGCATGCCCCGCAACACCCGACCAAACACCATGTCGTCAATTGATGCCCGTGAACTTGCCGCGCTGATCGACATCAGCGCGGTGCAGGCGTTCCACAGCGAACAGGACGTTCGCGAGCTTGCCGAAATTGCGGTCGCGCAGGGTTTTGTCGCAGCGCATGTTCTACCACATTTCGTGCCGTTGCTGCGCTCGCTCCTGCCGCGAGAAGGAGCCACGATGGTGGGCGGACCCGTGGGCTTTCCGTCTGGTGGGCACACGACGAAGATCAAGGCAGCCGAAGCCGCCGGCCTGGTCGCCGCCGGCGCTCAGGAACTCGACATGATGATCAATGTCGGCCGGCTGAAGTCGAACGATCTCGCTTATGTCCGCGCCGACATCCGTGCTGTCGTCGAGGCGATTGCGCCGGTTCCGGTGAAAGTGATCCTGGAACTCGCGCATCTGAGCGACGATGAAATCCGCAAGGGCGCGGAGATCGTTGCGGCCAGTGGTGCTGCCTTCGTCAAGACCGGCACCGGCTGGACGCCCAACGCAACCACCGCGGAGAGGTTGCGGCTCATCATCGAGACGGTCGACGGCGCCGTCGGGGTCAAGGCTTCGGGGGGCATCCGTAGCCTCGAAGCCATTGCCGAGATGCTTCGACTCGGCGTGACGCGTTTCGGCATCAACACCAAGGTCGCGGTCGATCTGGTCCGACAGTGTGCGGAATTGCTTGGTGGCAGGCTCGATCTCGCCCGGGAGATCGCCTGACGGCTTTGCGGAAGGTGCTGGCAGGGAGGAAAGTTGGCGCATGTCGGTATCGGTAGTGGCGTTCGACCTGGGAACCGGTGGCGTGAAGGCTGCGGTGTTCCGGTCCGACGGGGCCTGCGTTGCCGAATGCATCGTGCCATACCAGACCTTCTATCCATCGCCGTCGCGGCATGAGCAGCGTCCGCTCGACTGGTGGAACAGCGTGCTCGAAAGCCTGAGAACGCTTCTGGCGGAACCGGCAGTCGATGCCCAGTCGGTGCGGGCGATCGCTATCTCCGGGCACAGCCTTGGCTGCGTTCCGCTGTCGGATACCGGCGAACTGCTGCAGGAGTTTACGCCGATCTGGTCGGACGGCCGCGCCGAGCAGGAGGCCGAGGCCTTTTTCTCGAAGACCGATCGGCTGGGCTGGTATCGCAGGACGGGCAACGGATTCCCCGCATCGCTCTACACCGTGTTCAAAGTGCTCTGGCTGCGTCGACACGAGCCGGACGTCTTTGCGCGCACCCGCACGATCATCGGCACCAAGGATTTCATCAACTACCGCCTGACGGGCTGCATTATGACCGACCATTCCTATGCCTCCGGCACGGGCGCCTATGACCTGCAGGCCGGCCGCTATTGGGAGGAACTGCTGGCGGCCGCCGAGCTCGATGCCGGATTGTTTCCCGATATCGTTGCTTCGACCGATGTGGTCGGCGAGGTTCTGCCTGACGTGGCAGCGATGCTCGGCCTTCCGCCGGGCGTCGTGGTGGTCGCCGGTGGCGTGGACAACAGCTGCATGGCGCTGGGAGCATGCACCTTCGCCGAGGGCGACGCGTTCAGTTCGATGGGTTCGTCGAGCTGGCTGACCGTTTCGTCGTCGCAGCCGCTGCTCGACGACCGGGTCTGGCCCTATGTCTTTGCGCATGTCGTGCCGGGGATGTTCATTTCCGCCACGTCGATCTTCTCGTCCGGGACCAGCCTTAACTGGGTGCGCGACAATTTGCTGCCCGACATTGCGGAGAGGGCAACGGCCGCCGGCCGCGACGTGTTTGATGAGCTTTTCCAGATGGCGCTTGCGTCTCCGCGGGGCGCGCACGGTCTCGTCTTCCTGCCGGCGCTGGGCGGCGGCACCGCACTCGAAGGCGGGCCGGCGGTGCGCGGCGGCTTCGTTGGCCTCGACCTCAGGCATGACCGAGCCGACCTGATGCGCGCCACGCTCGAGGGCATAGCGCTTGGCTTGCGCGTCGCGCTCGACGAAGTGCGGCGGATGACAACCGTGCGCGACGAGATGATCATGGTCGGCGGTGGTGCTCGCAGTGCCATCTGGCGTCGGATTTTCGCGGATGTCTTCGGCTGCACGATCCTGAAGACAGGCATAGACCAACAGGCGGCCGCGCTCGGCGCCGCCGCGCTTGCCCTGGTGGGCATTGGCGCCTGGCCCGACTTTCAGCGTATCCGCGAGCTTCATGTCGCCGAAAACCGTACCGATCCCGATCCCGAAGCTGTTTCCGTCTACGAAGCGGCGCTGAATGCGTATCGACTTGCCGCCGCGCAACAGCTCGCGCTTTCGGGGCCGCTGTTGGCGCTTCGGGAGTTGTCGTCATGAGCCCTGAGCTTTTTCTCGCCGTTGACGTCGGCACCGGCAGCGTCCGTGCCGCCCTGGTCGATCCGCGCGGCAGGATCCTCGCGATCGCGGCGCGGGAGCATGACCAGATCGTACCCGAATTCGGCTGGGCCGAGCAGCGGCCGCTCGACTGGTGGGAAGGCGCGCGCGCCAGCATCGCAGCCGTCCTCGATCGGATCGACGGTGCGCGCAACCGTGTCCTGGCGGTCTGCGTGTGCGGGCAGATGCACGGGCTTGTGCTGCTTGATGAAAACGGTGTGCTGACGCGCCCCACCGCACCGCTGTGGAACGACAAGCGCACGGTCGACCTCGTCCGGCGGTTCGAAGAGGAAAACGATCCGGAGAGCTATCTAGCCGAGAGCGGCAACACGCCGACGCCGGCCTGGCCCGGGTTCAAGCTGCAATGGGTGCGCGACAACGACCCCGATGCCTATGCCCGAAGCGCGGTGGCAATCATGCCTAAAGACTATATCAACTATCGCCTGACCGGCGAGATCGCTATGGATACGGGCGATGCCTCCTGCAGTTTCCTGATGAATCCCGAGCGCCGCGATTGGTCGTCCGTGATGATCGAGCGCATGCAACTGGACGGCAGCAAGCTGCCTCCGATCCGCAACCCGCTCGACATCATCGGGCACGTCACCGAGGCGGCCGCCCGCGACACCGGCCTGAACGCCGGCACGCCGGTGCTGGTTGGCGGCGCCGACTTTCCCGTGGCGCTGCTCGGTTCGGGCGCGTGCCGTCCGGGCATCGGCTCCGACAGCACCGGTACGGGCGCAATCATCACGGTCATTGCCGAAAAGCCATTGCTTGATCCGGAAATCTCCAACGTGGCCACGATCGAGGGGAATTGGGGACCCTTCGTGCTGCTGGAGACCGGCGGCGATGGCATGCGCTGGGCGCGGCGCGCCTTTCATGATCGTGCGCTCTCCTACGATGAGATCGTCGCACGTGCCGCCACCGCCCCGGCAGGATCGGACGCGCTTTTCTTCCTGCCGTTTCTCACCGGCGAGCGCCTGGGCAAGCACCGCAACGCCAGGGCTCAGTTTTTCGGGCTGGGTGCTGCGCATGGAATGGAGCATCTGCATCGTTCGATCCTGGAAGGCATCGCCTTTGCCGTCGCGCGCCACATCCGCATCATGGAGAAGGCGTCGGGAAAGGCGCTTGAACGTGTAATCGCCGCCGGCGGCGGCGCGCGTAACGAACTCTGGTTGAAGATCAAGGCAAGCATGTTCGGGATCCCCATCCTCGTCCCGCGGGAGCCGGAATGTGGGATCGTCGGCTGCGCCGCCATGGCCGCGACCGCGACGGGGCGCTTCAGCAAGGTGGAGGACGCCGCCGAGAGCTTCGTCGCATACGGCAAGGAAATCCTGCCCGATCCCTCATGGGCCGAGACCTACCACCGCATGCAACCGGTGTTCGACAAGCTCTACCACCACAGCCAGGCGATTTACGACGACATCGACGCCCTCAACGCTGCTTCGCGTGTGCGGGACTGATGATGGTCTCGCCTGGCTCCAGGACGACCCAACGCAGGAGGAGAACATGCAGGAGATCATCGACAGTTTTCGGCCCGGCCTGTTCAAGGGCAAGACAATCCTCGTCACCGGCGGCTCAAGTGGCATAGGGCTGGCCATCGCCAAGGGCTTCGCCCGCCTCGGCGGTTCGGTCGTCGCCATTGGCAGTTCAAAGCAGAAGCTTGCGGCCGCGCGTGCCGGGAGCCCGGACATTCGCTTCGAGCAGGTCGACGTGCGCGACGCCAAGGCCATCAAATTGTTCATGGACGGCCTCGACAGGCTGGACGTCCTGGTAAACGGCGCCGGCATCGCGCGCCCGCTGTCGGAGTTCGAGGACGAAACCTATCTCGAGGTCATCGACGTCAATCTCAACAGCCAGATGCGTTTTGCCATGGCCGCGCGCCTATTGCTCAAGGCTTCGGGCGGCTCGATCATCAATATCGCCTCGATGCTGAGCTATCTGTCGGATCCCACCGTTCCCGCCTACGGCGCCAGCAAGACCGGCGTGCTCGGCTTGACCCGGCATCTCGCGCACGCCTTCGGACCGGAGGGCATTCGCGTCAACGCCATCTCCCCTGGCTACCACAAGACGGATATGACGAAGGCGCTGTGGACCGATCCGGTTCCGGCCGAGAAAATCGCGGCCCGCTCCGCGCTGAAGCGCTGGGGAACGGTGGACGATCTCGTCGGGACGGCGTTGTTCCTGTCGTCACCGGCGGCGACCTTCGTGACGGGCGCCGACCTGCCTGTGGACGGTGGCTTCGTGGTCGGCTGACGCTGGTCAGCGCTTTTTGGCGATCAGCAGCTTGCATTGGTTGGGGCGTTGAACGGGTGAGATCATCGCCAGCCGGCTCGACCACCTCGATTTCGGCCTTGCTCAGGTGCCCGCCACAAACCCAAGCCGTCGCTTCTTTTCGAGAGCCGAAGCTATTGCCATGAACTATTTCTCACTGCTCAGACCGAAGTATAGCCCGCGTCGGCGCTGACAATGCTGCCGGTCATCAGGCTGGATGCATCGGACGCCAGGAAGAGAACGACCGAGGCGATTTCATCCGGCCTGCCCATCCGCTTCATGGGCGTGAGGTCGATCCAGCGATCGGTCATGTCCTTGTTCTGTTCGAGGTTCGCGAGCAGAGGTGTCTCGATATAGGTGGGCGCCACAGCGTTGACGCGCACGCCACGCTGTGCCCATTCGACAGCCAGCGATCGCGTCAGATGATGTACGCCGGCCTTGGAGGCGTTGTAGTGGCATTGCGGCTGTGGCGTGTTGACGATGTCCGCCGACATCGAGCCGATGTTGATGATCGAGCCGCGACCGGCCTGCAGCATCTTGCGCCCGAAGGCGCGGCAGCACTTGAAAACGCCAGTCAGGTTGACGCCGATCACCCGGTCCCATTCTTCGTCGGTCATATCCTCGGCTGCTGTGTTGGAGGCGATGCCCGCGTTGGCGACCAGGACATCCAGAGGCGGCAGCGAGCCGGCGAGCGCGTCGAGGGCCTCGCTCTTTGTAACGTCCAGGGCATGCGCATCGGCCTTGAGGCCGCGGCCCGCGAGTTTCCCGGCGACCGCCTTGGCGCGAGCGGCATCAATGTCGGTGACATGGACATGGGCTCCGGCTTCCGCCAGCGCCGTCGCACAGGCCTCGCCAATCCCCTGGCCCGCTCCCGTGACCAGAGCGATTCGACCCGTCAGATCGAATTTGGATATGTATGACATGGGTTCCTCCATATTTTCGCTCTCTGCGTCTTCGCATACAGTAGTAGAACTACCATTTTGTTAGCGCCGCAATGACCATGGCTGCCCGCCAAGGCGGTTGCAGAGCCGAAAGCGTAATGAAATCCAGGTTAGCTCTTGGAAAACTAATTGATTCACATATGGAAAGCAAAGGGTTAGGAAGAACAGGGTAACGTCAGGTGATTGACCCCATCTGCCGCCGAGAAGAGGTTGCGCTAACTAGTAAATCTAGTTTATGAGGATTGGTGGACAAAACCCGGAGGCGCGGGGCAGATAGAGGAAGCCGTCCTTGATAACGGAACTTGCCGGGAAGCTTTTTATAGGCGGCGCCTGGAAGGCGGGCGAGGGTGCTCGGATTCCGGTTGAGAATCCCGCGACGGGCGAGGTGCTCGCCCATATTGCCGCGGCGACGCCGGCCGAGGTCGATCTGGCTGTCGCGGCCGCCCGGAAGGCCTTCACGAACTGGTCGCGAGTGGCGCCTGTCGAGCGCTCGAAGGCGCTCCATCGTCTGGGCGACATCATTAGCGCCGAGGCGAACGGCATGGCCCGTATCATGACGCTCGAACAGGGCAAGCCGCTTAACGAGGCCAGGGGCGAAATCCTGAAGCTTGCAGAAGCCTGCCATTTCTACGCGGAAGAGGCGGTGCGCATCCATGGCGAGATCGTGCCGAACAGCACGACAGACATCGACAGCCTCGTCGTGCGCGAGCCGATCGGCGTGGTCGGCGCCATCACGCCCTGGAATTATCCAGCGGAGCTGATCGGCTGGAAACTGTGCGGGGCGCTCGCCGCAGGCTGCACCATCGTCATCAAACCGGCCGAACTGACGCCGTTTACCGCACTTGCCATCGCAAGCATGGTCGAGAAGGCCAAGATTCCGGCCGGCGTCGTCAATGTCGTCACCGGTCCCGGCTCGAAGGTCGGTCAGGCGCTTGTGGAACACCCCGGGGTGGACAAGATCGCGTTCACCGGCTCCAGTGCGGTGGGCCTTCACATCCAGCGGTCGTGCCCCACCATCAAGCGATTGTCGCTGGAGCTCGGCGGCAATTGTCCCCTCATCGTCACGGCTTCGGCCGATCTCGATGCAGCGGTCAAGGGTGCGGTCCGCCGCTCGTTCCGCAACATGGGCCAGATCTGCATCGCCATCAATCGCATCTATGTCGCGCGGCAGATCGCGGACGCGTTCGTGGATCGCCTCGGGGAGGCGGCTGACAGGCTGGTCATCGGCAATGGCATCGAGAGGCCGGATGCCGATGTCGGTGCGATGGCTTCCGCCGAGCCGCTCAACAAGACGAAGGAACATCTCGCGGACGCACTTGCAAAAGGCGCGAAGCTCATCGCCGGCGGCAGTGCGCCGGAGGGTGACGCCTTCGCCCGCGGCTATTTCTTTCGCCCGACCGTGGTTGCCGGATGCACGCATGACATGAAGGTGATGACGGAGGAGACCTTCGGGCCGCTCGTCGGCGTGATGTCCTTCGATGGGCTCGACGAGGCGGTGGAACTCGCCAACGACACGCCTTTTGGTCTTGCCTCCTACGTCTATGCCAAGGACATGGACGAGATCCGCTATTTGTCGAGCCGGCTCGACTACGGAAACGTTGCCGTCAACAATGTCGACGCCGGCATCATGAACGCGCCCTATGGTGGCCGCAAGCAGAGCGGCGTCGGCTATGAGCACGGCCGCGAAGGCATGCTCGAATACCTGAACTTCAAGCATGTCCGCATCCGCTATGACGAGCCGAAGGGAAGGTGAGCGCGGTGACGCAGGTCCTGCTTGGCATCGACATCGGCACCTCAGGCTGCAAGGCGCTGCTGATCGATGCAGACGGCGCTGTGATGGCAAGCTGCACCGAGACCTATGGACTTTCGCAGCCGCATCCCGGCTGGACGGAGCAGGATCCGCGGCTCTGGATCGAGGGTGCGCGGGCCGCCGTCGCCGGCATCCTCGCGCGCAAGCCGGATGTCGAGATCGCAGCCGTCGGTCTCTCCGGCCAGATGCACGGCCTGACCCCCCTCGACGAGACGCACACGGTTCTGCGTCCGGCGATCCTGTGGAATGACCAGCGCAACAGGACCGAGTGCGACGAGATCAACGAGCGGGCGGGCGGGCTGGAGGGATTGCTGACGCGCACCAACAACCGCATGCTGGTCGGATACACAGGCGGCAAGATCCTGTGGATGCGCAACCACGAGCCGGAATTGTTCGGCCGGCTGCGTCACGTCTTGAACCCCAAGGACTACCTCCGCCTGGTGCTCACGGGAGAACTCGCGACCGAGGTTTCTGACGCGTCGGGCACCGGCCTGTTCGACACCCGCAAACGCGTCTGGGCAACCGGCCTGCTCGGTCTGCTTGGGCTCGACCCGTCGCTGCTGCCGCGGTGCCACGAGTCGCATGTCGTCAGCGGGCGTGTCAGCAAGTCCGGCGCGGCACTGTTCGGGCTCCCGGCCGGCACACCGGTGGTCGGTGGTGGCGGAGACAGCGTCATCCAGACGATCGGTTCGGGAGTTATCGCGCCGGGTGAGCTGCAGACCACGATCGGCACGGCAGGCATCGTCGCGGCAGCGCTCGACGAGCCGGTGGCCAACCCGGACGGCCGGCTGCAGGTCTTCTGCAATGTGGCACCGGACAAGTGGCATTGCATGGGCGTCTCGCTCAACGCCGGTGGCGCGATGGAGTGGCTGCGGGCGTTGCTCGGCGGCTTCGCTGGCGGCGATACACCGTCCGCCGAACGGATGGTGACGATTGCCGCCGAAGCGCCGGCCGGGTCGCGTGGGCTCCTCTTCTTGCCCTACCTCAATGGTGAGCGCTGTCCGCATCCAGACCCTTCCGCGCGTGGCGGTTTCGTCGGGCTGACCGCACGCCACGGCGCGGCGGACATGGCTCGCAGCGTCATGGAAGGCGTGACCCATTCGCTGTTCGACATCTACGCGCTGATGGAGAGGGTCGGCATCGGCCGAACCCTGATCAAGGCCTCCGGCGGTGGCGCCCGCTCGGCACTGTGGCGGCAGATGCAGGCGGATCTCTTCGGCTGCGATGTGGTGACGACCGAAGGGGCGGCGGAAGGCGGCGCCTTTGGAGCGGCCCTGATCGCGGGCGTCGGGGTGGGGGTCTGGCCCAGCGCAATCGAGGCGGCAAGAGCGTGTCGTCCCGTCACCCGCGAGACAGCGGATGCGACCGCAGGCGAATTGCTGCGCAAGTCCTTCGAGATTTATGGCGGCCTCTATGGCGCGCTGGCCCCGAGCTTTGCCGCGATCGGCAAGGCTGGACTCGACCGTTGATGGCAGAGGGAGGCGTCGTATGAGCCCACGCAAGGACAGCTACCAGGCGCTTGTCTTCGACCTTGACGGCACGCTTATCGACAGCGCGCCCGACATCGCCGCCGCCGTGAACAAGGTGCTGGAACGTCGCGCCTGGCCGATCCAGAGCGTCGCCTTCATCGAGACGTTTATCGGTTTTGGGCCGCGCAGATTGCTGCTCGACATGTTTGTGGCGCTCGGTCTGCCGAGCGACGATGCGACAGTGGACGAGGCGGTGAAGGAGTATCTCGATAACTATAGCCGGGAGCCTGCCGGACGTACGCTGTTCTATCCGCATGTCCGCGAGGATTTGGAGGCGCTCCATGGCGCTGGCGTGCGTCTCGGCATCTGCACCAACAAGCCGCAAGGACTGTCGCTGAAGGTGCTCGAAATCCTGGGCGTCGCGCCGCTGTTCGAAGCGGTTGTGGGCGCGGATGCGGCGCCCGTTTGCAAGCCGCACCCAAGCCATCTGCTCGCCGTCGCCGAGCGTATGGGCATCACTGGCGACGTCTGGGCCTATGTCGGCGACACCGCCGTCGATCAGGCGACCGCCACCGCGGCGCGTGTACCGTTCTATGCCGTTTCCTGGGGATGCGGCGGACAGGTCGCCGTGGAATCCGAGTGGCGCCTTGACCGCCTGATCGATCTGGCAGCCAATTCCGGACTTGTTCAAGGCAAGTAGGGAGGCCGGTGGCGATGAGCCTGTTGCAACGCATCGTGCAGGAGAGCGGGGAGATGGGCTCGGCCGAGCGCAGGGTGGCCCGTTTCGTCAGCGCCAATCCGGGCGACGTCATCCATATGAGCATGGCGCGCCTGTCGGAGCAGTGCGCGGTAAGCGATCCGACCATCATGCGCTTCTGCCGACGCTTTGGCTTCCAGGGTTACCAGGACTTCAAGCTCAACCTCGCCCAGAGCCTGGTGCCGTCCGCGCCCTTTGCCTACGAGCAGATCGTTCCAGGCGATTCAATCCAGAACGTTGTGCGAAAGACGGCGCGCAACTCGCTGAACGCCATTCAGCGGCTGCTGGAAGATCTCAATCCGGGCGAGGTCGAAGCCGGAGCGAGGCTGCTATCCACTGTCTCGTGGGTCGGCATCTATGCCAGTGGTATTTCCGAGATTACGGCGCTCGATGCCGAACACAAGTTCCAGCGCCTGGGCATGCGTTGCGCAGCCCTCGTCGGGCGCAAGAAGCAATGGCTGCATGCGGAGACCTCGCGACCGGACGAGGTCGCGCTGATCTTTTCCCAGTCGGGGCACACCAAGCAGATGGTCGACGTTGCCACGGCATCGCGCGCCAAGGGCGCGCGCGTGCTGTCGGTCACCGCGGCGGGGAGCCCGCTCGCGCATGTATCGGACGTTCTGATTGCGGTGCTGCCCTACGACCGGACCGAGATCATGACGCCGCTCGCGTCGCGCCTCAACCACCACCTCGTCGTCAACATGCTGGTGACGGCGATTGCCATGACGAGCGGCAGCGAGTTCCCCGACCAACTGCCGGCTCTCGATTCCTGGCAGACTGACAAGATCTGAACACTGCCCGCATGCGAGCCGCCGAAAGGAAGACGTGACAATGAGCACACAGGACGAAGCCAAGAAGGCGGCCGGACGCCGTGTAATCGAGGAGTTCGTCAGGGATGGCATGAAGCTCGGCCTCGGCTCGGGCACGACCTCGCATTTCTTTGTTCGCGAGCTTGGCAAGCATGTTGCGGACGGCCTGAAACTCACCTGCACGACCACCTCTCGCTCTACCAATGACGTCGCCCGCCAGGTCGGCATCGCGCTTACCGACCCTAACGAGATCGGCGAGCTTGACCTTACGATCGACGGCCCCGACGAGATCGATCGCGAATTCAACATGATCAAGGGCGGCGGGGCCTGCCTGCTGTGGGAGAAGATCATTGCCCATGCGTCCAAGCGCATGATCACCATCTGCGATGAAACCAAGATCGTGGAGCGGCTCGGCGCCTTCCCGTTGCCGGTGGAGGTGGTGCAGTTCGCCTGGAGGCAGACCGAACGCATGGTCGCCGAGGCGCTCACCGACCACCGCATCAAGAACGCGATCATCGAGCGCCGCATGCGCGACGGCCAGCCGGTCGTGACCGACAGCGGCCACTTCATCCTCGATTGCCGCTGCGGTGTCATCCCGTCGCCGGCCAAGCTGGAGACGGAATTGAACCGTATTCCCGGCGTGGTGGAGAACGGCCTTTTCACGCGCGAGTCGCGAGGAATGGTGGTCGGCTGCCTCGACGGCACGACCTACGTGGCTATGCGTAGCGCGTAGTGAAGTCTATATTTTGATTGATGCCATTGACGGGCGCCGGATCAGTGCGCGACCGGCCGAGCCGGGCCTGCGTCTTTTAGACGTTCGGCCTAATACTATGAAAACAGTAATATTTTCCTGAAAATCTGAAACTCGCAAAGCCAAACTCCACGAGTGAAGATGCTGGAGATAGGGCGAGCTAGCCCCTTGCCTTGGTTCTGAATAACTAGTATTGCTAGATAAATCACATCCTGGGAGGAAAACAGATGGATCGATTGAACGGACTGACGCGGCGCGGCTTGCTGAAGGCGGGCGGCGTACTGGGCGCGGCCATGGGCGCGAGCGCCCTCGTGGGCAAGGCAGCCTGGGCGCAGGAAGCCGGCTTTATCCCTTTCAGCAATAAGAGCCTCGACTACTACTTCTTCGTCATCCAGGAAGAGGCGGTGAAGCGAGCCGTCGGGGCGAACAAGATGAAGTTCCAGGCAACCAACGCCAGCTTCGACAATACGCGTCAGCTCGAGCAGTGGCAGAGCCTGATGCTGAAACAGCCCTCGGCGATCGTGTCGGATCCAATCGACAGCCAGGCGATTGTCTCAGCCATCCGCCGCTACAATCAGAAGAAGATTCCCGTTGCGATCATCGACACCCCGTCCGATGGCGGCGACGTGGCGATCACCGTCAGCTTCGACAACAAGCTCGGCGGCGTGATGGCCGCGCAGCAGATCATCAAGCGCTTGACCGAAAGGCATGGCAGCCCGAAGGGCACAGTGCTCAACTGCTTCGGCGCGCTCCAGAGCGTGGCTTGGCGCCTGCGCAAGGAAGGCATGGACGAGGAATTCGCGAAATACCCTGATATCAAGTATCTGGCGCGTCCGACCGAAGGACAGCTCGATCAGATGCTCGCCGTGACCCTTTCGACGCTCTCCGAATTCCCCGATCTCGATGCAGTCCACGCGCCGTCGGACTCGCCGTCGCGCGGCATCGTCACCGCGCTCCAGCAGAAAGGCCGCTGGAAGAAGGTCGGCGAAGACGGTCACGTCATTTTCGTCAACATCGATGGCGAGCCGGTGGCGCTGAAGTGGATCCAGGACGGCTTCATGGACGCCTGCGTCTCGCAGGACCCGATCGCCTACGGCGAAATCGCGGTCGAGATGCTGGTCAAGCACTCGCTCAAGAGCGAAGCCGTTCCGATCGGCACCTACGAGAACAAGAAGTACTTTTGGGAGAAGGGCGAGATCGTCGCCGGCGCCACCGGCCCGACGCTCATCATCCCGCCCTTCGTCATCGATGCGTCCAACTCCGGCGACAAGCGTCACTGGGGTGCGATCTCCGAAAAGGAATGGGGTATTCCCTACACTTGATGATCTGCGCAAAGATGTCCTCCCGTGCCACGCCGGTCCCGCCGGCGTGGCACTTGTGGCGTGAGAGATCGCTCCGCATGATAGCAGCCCGACCGATCGGGAGTTCGTAATTGACAGCCGAATCCGCCAGACAGCCCAGCGCAGACCCGTTTATCTTCAGGGTCGAGAACCTCAGCAAACGCTACGGCTCAACCCTCGCGTTGCGCGACGTGTCGCTCGGTATCCGGCGCGGCATGATCCACGGGCTTCTGGGTGAGAACGGTGCCGGCAAGTCCACGCTGGTCGGACTGATCTCCGGTCAACGCGTTCCATCCAGCGGCACTATCTATCTCGACGGCCGGCCGATCGAGAATGTCGACGTGAAGGCGATGGAAAAGGCTGGCGTGTTTCTGGTCACCCAGGAGCCGATGATCATCGATCACGTGACGGCGGCTGAAAACCTGATGCTCGGCATCTGGCCGAGCAGGAGCGGTTTCGTGAACTGGCGCAAGCTCAGGGACGATGCCTCACGCATGCTGGAGGGCACCGGCATAGACCCGCAGGCGATGGCCGGCAGGCTGGATGCGGTTGCCCGCCGCAAGCTCAACATACTGCGCGCCATGTTCAGCGGCGGCAAGGTGATCATCCTCGACGAGCCGACCGCCGCCCTTACCGTCGAGGACCGGGCTCAACTCTTCAGCTTCATGCGCGAACTGAAGGCGCAAGGCGTCACCTTCATCTTCATCTCGCACTACAATGACGAGATCCTCGAGATCTGCGACGCCTGCTCGGTGCTGCGCGACGGGGCGCTGGCCGGCGGCACGGAGGATGTCGGCAGCCTGACGTCCGAGCAGCTTTCGGAGTTGGTGCTTGGCCGAGGTCTCGTGCTGTTTCAGCGCGAACGCCGTACATTCGCGACCGAGGAGCCCGTGGTGCGACTGCGCGATGTGGCCAGTGGCACGATCGGCGTCAAAACGCTCGACCTGCGCCCCGGCGAAATCGTCGGCTTCACCGGACTGCCGGGGGCAGGGGCCAAGGAATTGGCTCGCGCGATCTTCGGGCTCGCACCTACCCAATCCGGAACCATTGCGTTTGGGACCGAAAAACCGCGTCCGCTGCCCGCCACCCCGCGTGACGCCTTCGACATGGGCATTGCCTTTCTTTCCGACGACCGGCATCGCGACGGTCTCGTGGCGCAGATGACGATCGGGGAGAATATCTCGCTATCGTCGCTCCCGGTCGTGGCGCGCGGCGGTTTCCTGCGACCCGAGGCCGAGAAGCTGCTCTCGGACCGCTATTTCCGTGCCATGGGCATCAAGGCCGCAGGCCCAGCGGCGGTGGTCGACACGCTGAGCGGCGGCAACCAGCAGAAGGTCTGCCTTGGCCGTGTGCTCGCCACGAAGCCGCGCCTGCTCATCCTCGACGAGCCGACGCGCGGCATCGACATAGGCGTCAAGCAGGACGTGCTGCGCATAGTCGACGAGCTTGCCCGCGACGGCGTGTCCGTCATTATCGTCTCGACCGACACAGACGAGATCGTGCGCGCCGTCGACCGGGTTTGCGTGTTCGAGGACGGCGCGATCCGCGAAGAATTCTCAGGCGAGGCGATCTCCAGCGAGCGCCTGCGCCAGGGAGCCAAACAGCGGGCTGACGGATGACAGCCACCGGACAAGGAAAGACGCCATGAGCCAGACGACTGCAGCCGCCGCCAAGCCGACCCCGGCTTCCGCCCCGCAGCAAGGCGGGAAGTCGGTGCTGGGCTGGGTGCTGCACAACGTCGTGTGGATATGGCTGATCGCGCTGGTGGTAATCTTCGGCCTGTTTAACGAGTTCTTCTTCACCACCTTCAACCTGCAAAACATCATGGTGCAGGCCACCGTGCTCGGCATGATCGGGCTTGCGGTTGCGCTTCCGCTGCTGGTCGCCGAGATCGACCTTTCGCTTCCGGCGAACCTCGGCTTCTCCTCGGCCATCGGCGCCATGGCCTATTCCGATCTCGGGCTGCCGTGGCTGCTGGCGATGCTGGTGGGGATCGCAGTCGCCACCTTGATCGGCTTCTTCAACGGCCTGTGCATCACCAAGCTCAAGATGGTCTCGCTCATCCAGACCCTGTCGATGATGATCATCCTGCAGGGCGCGCTTCTGACGCTGACCCAGGGCCGCACCATCACCAACCTCCCGGACGCCTATGTGTGGATCGGCCAGGCCGCCATCGGCGGCGGCTGGCCCATCATGCCGGTCGTCTTCATCATAGCGCTTGTCGCAATGGCCGTGTTGCTGCGCAACACCGTGCTCGGCCGCAGCATCTATGCGGTGGGCGGCAATCCCGTCGCCTCGAATTCGGCCGGCATCCGCGTCGACCGGATCAAGATCATCACCTTCACCATCGCTGGATTCCTCGCCGGGGTCGCGGGCTTCCTGCTTGCCTCCTGGCAGATGGCCATCACCTCCAACCAGGGTTCCAGCTACCTGCTTTACGCCATCGCCGCGCCGATAATCGGCGGCGTGAGCGTGTTCGGCGGGCGTGGCAACATCGTCGGCGTGCTGGGCGGTGTGCTGCTGCTCACGGTCATCCAGGTCGGTCTCGCCATCATCTCCGTGCCGTCCTTCTATGTCGGCATGATTGGCGGCTTCATGATCTTTATCGCCGTCGCCATAGACGCGATCCGCGTGCGTTACTTCGGCTGATGCCGCCCGCCGCGCCAACGGCCACCAGCGGCGTGCCCGCTGGCGAAGCGCTCGAAGCGCTTCGCTCCGTCCTCGATGCCGCAGGTTTCATCGACGGATCGGCGCCGGAAGCCGAGCGCTACCTGCACGACTGGACGGGTGACTATCGCGGCGCGGCGCTTGCCGTGCTGCGGCCGAAATCGGTCGAGGAGGTGCAAGCGCTGGTACGCATCTGCGCCGAGCACCGCGTTCCGATCGTGCCGCAAGGCGGCAATACCGGACTCGTCGCCGGTGCCGTCGCCGATGGCCCGCCAAGCGTCGTTGTGGTCTCGCTCGAGCGGCTCAACCGCATACGCGGCATCGACGCCGTGAACTTCACGCTGCGGGCCGATGCCGGGGCCGTCCTGCAGACGCTGAAGGATGCGGCCGATGCCGAGGACATGCTCTTTCCGCTGGCGCTGGGTGCGCAGGGCTCGTGCCAGATCGGCGGCAATTTGGCCACGAATGCCGGCGGCATCAACGTGCTGCGTTACGGCATGACGCGCGATCTCGTTCTTGGGCTCGAAGCCGTCCTGCCCGACGGTAGCCTGTGGGAAGGCATGTCGGGACTGCGCAAGGACAACCGTGGCTACGATTTGAAGCAGCTTCTGATCGGTTCGGAAGGAACACTGGGCATTGTGACGGGCGTCGAAGTGAAACTTTTCCCGCGGCCAGCCAACGTGGAGACAGCCTATCTCGGCCTGGGTTCTTTCGCTGACGCCATGGCGCTGTTCGGCACGGCGCGCCGCGTGTGCTCCGACCTTTTGACGGCCTTCGAGGTGATCGGCTCGGAATGCATTGCGTTTGCCACCTTGAGCAATCCTGAAACACGGGTGCCGCTGGAAGGCGAGTGGCCGGTGCACGTCCTTATGGAGCTTGGCTGCAGTTCCGCCATCGACGGTCGTGCGCTGCTCGAGGCGCTGCTTGGCGAGGCGTTCGCGGCCGGCCTGCTCGGCGACGGCACAATCGCGCAGAGCCGCGCCCAGGCTCGCGCCTTCTGGGCGATCCGCGAAGACCTCGTGGAAGGGCAGGCGAAACGCGGCCGGCACATCCGCACCGACCTGTCCGTGCGCCTGGGCGACGTGGCGCCGATGATCGAGAATGCCCGCAGTTACGTTCTGTCGAACTGGCCGGGCTGGGAGCCTATTGCCTACGGCCATGCCGGCGACGGCAACATCCACTTCAACGTCATGCCGCCGACAGACCTGTCGGCGGGGGCGGTGCGCGAGCGGGGCACGGACCTGTTGGACGGCCTCTACGGCATCGTTCGCGGTTTTTCTGGCTCCTTTAGCGCCGAGCATGGCGTCGGCCGGAGCCGTCGTGCGATCTACTGGAAGTGGCTGACGCCGGAGCAGCAGAAGGCTGCCGCCGCAATCAAGGCTGCCTTCGATCCACTGGGCATCATGAATCCCGGCTGCCTGATTCCCGACGGATGAAGCACCAGCGTCGGAGCATGCCCTCCGTGCAGTTCCCCGCTCAACGTGTCGTGTAGCCGCCGTCGACGACGAGCACTTCGCCTGTCACGTAGCTCGCTGCGTCCGAACAAAGGAACACGGCCGCCGCCGCGATTTCTTCGGGCTGGCCGACGCGGCCCATCGGCGTCATGCGTTGCCAGATCGGAAACCAGTCCGGGTTCTCGATCCCGCCGCGCGACATGTCGGTATCGATGTAGCCGGGCGCGACCGCGTTGACGCGGATGTTCTCGGCCGCGACCTCGCTTGCCAGGCTCCTGGTCATCATGTGCACGGCAGCCTTGGAGCTGTTGTAGGCGACCTGGTTCTGCGGAATGTTGGAGACGATCCCCGATATGGAGCCGACATTCAGAATGGCGCCCTTGCCCTGATGTCGCATTGGCGCAAGTGCCGCGCGGCAGCACCGGAACACAGCATCGACATTGATGGCCATGATCCGGCGCCACGTCTCGTCGGGATAGTCGGCGCTATCGCCATGACTGGCGATGCCGGCATTGTTGACGAGGATGTCGAGCCTGCCTTGGCGAGCGATCACTTCAGCGATCAGTCGGTCGGCGGCGGGAGCATCCTCGAGTTCGGCGGCGATGAAGTTGAAGTCGATATCCGCGTCGAGAAGCGTTTTCTCCGCCTCCTTGCCGAGGCTTCTGCCGCTTATGACGACGCGTGCGCCGACCTCACCCAGCGCCTTGGCTATGGCGAGGCCGATGCCGCGGGTGCCGCCGGTCACCAGCGCCACCTGTGAATCAAGCCGGAATCGATCGAGGATCATGGGTGTCTGTCCTTTGCAATCGGGAGCGCCTTCAGATGTCGACGCTCCGGGGAGGATAACCAAGTCGCGAATGGTGACGGAATGGTGACGCATGAATAGCACCGCTTCCGCCACCTTGCGAGGCTCCATCAGACTGCCCGCGGCGAGCGCCTCGCCATCGTAGCCTTTGGCCAATCGCTGGGCAGCGCCGTCACCACCGGGCCGGTCGTCACCGCTCCGACTGGCGGCCAAAGGCCGGCCCAACGTGCCGGCGGACCTCGCCACGCACGAATGCACCCACTTCATGGACCCGCAGCGAGGCAGGCCGTTCGAGTGCGAGTTTCAGCGTTCGTCCGAGACGATCATGGTGAAGACCGGTGTCCGGTTCACCTTCACGGACGTTGATATGATGGTTGAGGCTTGCCTGGGCGGGCTGGGTATAGCCCAGGTCCTGGCCTTTGGAGTTGAAAGCCATCTGGCGATCGGGTCGCTCGTCGAACTTTTCCCGGATTGGCCCGACGAAACTTTCCCTCTCTATGCAGTCCGCCCTCCCGCCGTTTGCCGCCGGCCAAAGTCGAGGCGTTCCTGGCCTTCTGTGAAGAGATTTCGGGGCGGAGTGCCGCCTGACGGCAGCGTCAGTCGCGATGCACCTCGTCGAAGGCTTTTCTCGCGGCGATGATTTCTCCGACATGCGTCCTCGCGCCATGGAGCTGCGGCAGGTGGCACTATCCTCAAGCGCACCGGCACGCCCGCAGAGGTCGCCGGGCTCATACCCTACCTCGCCCGCGATGGAACGGCTTTTGTCACCGGCACCAGCATCACGATGGATGGCGGTTACGTCCTTGAACACTCGGGGCCATGCTGGCGCGGTGGTTTTGCAAACGTGTCAGCATGATTGCGCTCTCTGGCGCGTCGGGCTGAAGTCTTCCTTCGTCAGCCCGCCATCCAGCCGCCGTCCACCATCAGGTTGATGCCTGTGACGTAGCTTGCCATGTCGCTGGCGAGAAACAAGGCGGCTCCGGCCACATCGTTTGGACGTCCAAGTCGCGGCCATGGCGTGCGCCGTCGCGAGTAGTCGAGCGCGTCGGGATCGTTGGCGACACCCGGCTTGCCGGTGACAATCTTGCCTGGCGCAATCGCATTGCAGACGATCAAATCGTCGGCGTGGTCGACCGCGATTTGCCGTGTCATCTGCACGACGCCGCCCTTGCTCACTGAGTAGGGAAGGTCGCCGGGGCAGGCGACCATGCCATGCTGCGAGGAGATGTTGATGATGCGGCCGCGCACATCGTTGACGGGTGCTTGGGCAAGCATCTGCATCACAGCCCGTCTCGAGCAGTAGAAGAAGCCGGTTAGGTTGACGCTGATGACGCGCTGCCATTGTTCCGGCGTGGTGTCGATCAGATTGGTGCTGGTGTAGATCGCGGCATTATTGACCATCACGTCGAGCCGTCCAAACTGCGTGACGGTCGCACCGACCAGCGCATCGACGGTGCTCCAGTCAGATATGTCGGTCTGGATGTAGACGGCAGCTTTGCCGGCCGAACGGATCAACTGCACGGTGCTTTCACCTCCCTCGATCGGCTGCTCGACCGTGTCGGCGATGACGACGCTCGCACCCTCGGCCGCGAATTTCAGCGCGATCGCACGGCCGATGCCGGAACTGCCGCCGGTGACGATGGCGGTCTTGTTGGCGAGCAGGGGCATGGTTCTCAGCTTTCCCGGGTGACGATGGTTCCAATTTTCGGGCCGATCAGTTTTCCCTCGCGCGCGATTTCGCGACCGCGCAGGAAGACGCTTGTCAGCCGCGCCTGAACGGTCCAGCCATCGAATGGCGTATAGCCCGCTCGCGACACTTGATCGGCATTGGCGATGGTGCTGGACTGGCGCGGATCGAGGATGAGGATATCGGCATCGTAACCGGCGGCGATCCGGCCCTTGCGCCGGCCGAGGCCGAAGCGCTCGGCCGGATTGCCGGCGCACAGGCGCACCAGGTCGGACAGGTCGATAAGCCCATCGTCGACCAGTTTCAGCATCGCCTGCAGCAGCGTCTGCAGCCCTGGCATTCCGCCTGGAATGTCGGCGAAAGCCGCGTAGGGTGCTGCCTTCTCGGTTGGCGCGTGCGGCGCGTGGTCGGTGGCGACGATGTCGATCAGTCCCGCGCGTAGCGCGGCGCGCAGCGCATCCACATCATGCGGCGAGCGCAACGGTGGCGAGGCCTTGAGATTGGCGCCTTGCATCTCATAATCACCGGCAGTGAAGAAGAGGTTCTGCGGGGTGGTTTCGACGCTGGTGTCGGCCATGCCGCGCAGCCGGCTCCACGTCTCGACGCCGAGTTCGGAATTGATCTGGCGTACATGAATTCTGGTCTCGGCCGAGGCGGCGGCAATTAGCGCCCGGGCGATGCCGTTAGCTTCGGCCAGCGGCGTCCGGCTGGCCTGAAAGGCGGCTATGGTGCCGGAGCGGTCGCGCATTGTGCTGCCGGTCAGGATCGATTGATCGCCGGGCGAGATGCCGATCAAAGTGTCGGTGCCGGCGAAAGCCTTCAACGCCTCGGCCACGGCGTCGAGCGTCGCGAAGAGGAAGTCATCTGGCACATCGGCAGTGAAAAGCTCAAACGAGACCGGCGCCAGGTCCAGCAGGCGAGGAATAAGCGACAGGTCGCGGCTGACGACGGTCTGCAGGCCGACATCGACATGGATGCGGGCCTCAGTCATCGCCATCTTGTCGGCAAGCTGTTCAGCCGTGGCCGTCCAAGGCTCGTCGGTCGGCATGTCGAGCACCGTCGTCACGCCACCAAGGGCCGCGGCATGCGTGCCGGAGGAAAAGTCCTCCTTGTGCGTCAGTCCGGGCTCGCGCAGATGCGCGTGCGCGTCGACCAGGCCGGGCAGCAGATAGGCACCGGCCGCATCGATAACGGTCCCGGCCGAAACTGTCTCGCCAGGCGCGACAAGCGCTGCGATACGGCCGCCGGTAATGCCTACATCGCGCCGCTCGAACCCTTCGGCGTTGACGATGGTGGCTCCCCGGATCAGCGTATCGAACATGCAGTCTTGCTTCCGTCAGCCGCGCCGCTCGAAGCCGACATGGTTCTCCAGCCAGAACCGGGCAATGTCTTGGCGGCGCATAAAGGCAGCGGTCGGCTTTTCCTTCACGTGCTCGATCACCTCGCGCAGCCCGGACGCCCGGTTGGGCTGGCCCATCCATCGCGCATGGATGCCGATCGTCAGCATGCGGCCGCCGGTCTCGTCCGCCTCGTCGAGCATGTAATCGATCGCCGAGCGGCAATCCTCGGCAAAATCGCGCGGATTGCTGTAGCCCGGCGCCACCAGATAGCGGCTGTCGTTGAGAGTCTTGGAATAGGGCACGACCAGGATCTCCGTGCCCCGATGGTCGAGGAAGTAGGGCAGGTCGTCATTGCAGGGATCGGAGTGGTAGAGGAAGCCACCTTCCTCAACGAGCAAATCGCGCGTGTTGACGCTGGGCAGCGAGCGGCAGTTCCAACCCAGGGGGCGCCCTCCAAGCAGCTTCTCGTAAAGCGCGACCGCTTCATGCAGATGGCGCTTTTCCTCGCTGCGCTCCATGGTGGTGTAGTCGATCCAGCGCAGGCCGTGGCCGAGCAGATCGTGCCGTCGCGTTTTCATCCATTCGACGAAAGGCGGGTTGCGCTCCAGTGCCACCGCGCAAGCGGAGATGGTGATCGGGATGTCGTAGCGATCGAAGAGTCGTGCCAAGCGCCAGACACCGGCGCGGCTGCCATATTCGAAATGCGTCTCGGTGCCGAGGTCGCGCACCGGCGGGCTCGAGGTCAGATTGTATTCGCCCCAATTGTCGTTGCGGCCGTCTTCCAGCCATGAGTACTCCGAGCCTTCCTCGTAGTTGAGCACGAGGTTGATGGCGAGCTTGACGCCGCCGGGCCAGGTCATGAAGGGCGGGCGCGGACCATAGCCGACGAAGTCGCGCGGCTGGGGCGGTTGCAAGGCAGCGCTCGGCGTCATGGCAAATTCCTCTCAGCTCGTTTCGTTGGCGGCTATCCAGTCCATGTAAGCGTGGAAGGCTTCCTTGCCGGGACGCGGCCGCCATGTGGTGTCGCGCAGGATGCGGGCGATGTCATACGCGCCCCACATGCCGCCTTTCAGTCCCACATCCTGGACGATATTGGCGTCTTCTCCTGATGTCACCTCGGCCTTCAGGCCCGGCACGCGTTCCCTTGCCCAGCCGACGATCTCGCCGATGGTCTGGCTGGATCCGGAGCCGATGTTGTAGTGGCGGTAATTGAGGTGCGGTGCATCGATCAGCGCGAGGATCGCGGCGGCAACGTCGGTCGAGGCGATATAGTCGCCGACGGAGTCCAGGCTGTTCGGCCTGATCACCTCGCCGGCCAAAGCCATATGCGCGACGCGGTTGGGAACATGGCGAAAGTTGCGGCTCTCGGTGGCGCGGTCCATCGGGCCGTAGACGGAAGCAAGCCGCACCGAGACCGCCGACAGGTCGAACAGGTCGGCATAGCGGTTGGTCACCATTTCGGAGGCGAATTTCGAGATGCCGTAGAGCGTCAACGGCGCGACATAGCCATCTTCCGGCAGCGGCTCGCTGCTCCAGTCTGGTCCATTGTGACGGTAGACGGAGCCGGAACTGACATAGACGAAGCGCTTGAGTCCCGGTCTCGCGCGCGCCCAGTCCAGCATCCGCACGGTGCCCATGAGATTGACGTCGACGATGCGGGCAGGGTCTTCAGCCTCCGGCTGGCGTTTTGCCTCCGAGGCGCTGCCGCGCGAGATCGGCGTGACCGTCGCGCCATGCACGATTGCCGTGATGCCTTGCCTGTCGAGCGTTGCGGACCAAGCCTTCGGGTCGAGGACATCGGCAGCGATCACCGTGAGCCGGTCGCGCACCGGGGCGAAATGCCTTTCGGCCGCCGCGTCGAGACCGGACCGGTCGAGGATCACGGCACGGGCTTGCGGATCGCGGTCCAGCCATGCGCGCGCGACCACGCTCATGACAAAGCCGGTGCCTCCCGTGACGAGCAGCGTCATGCGAACTCCTTTGAAGTTGAGCGAAGAGGGTCAGCGCGTCGCATAGCCGCCGTCCACGAGCATGTCGGATCCGGTGACGAAGGATGCGTCCGATGACAAAAGGAAAGCAGCCGCCGCGGCGATCTCATCCGGCTCTGCGATGCGGCCGAGCAGATGGGCGGATCCAAGACCGGTATTGGCGGCCTCGAAATCTGGAAATCTGCGCAGCAGGCGCGCTGTCGCCACCGCGCCCGGCGACAAGCTGTTGACGCGCACCTTGTCCGGCGCATGGTCGACAGCCATCGCCTTGGCGAGATGGATCAGTCCCGCCTTGGCGGCGCAATAAGCGACGGCCTTAGCGGTCGCGACCCGTCCGAACTGTGAGCCGATGAACACTACCGAGCCGCCGCCGCCCGCGGCGATCAACGGCACCGCGAACTTGCTCATCAGGAAAGCGCCGGTCAGGCTGACGTCGAGTTCGTGTCGCCAGGATTGTTCGTCGAGATCGACGACGGTGGCGTTCGTCGATGGTGCGGCGGCGTTGTGCACCAGTCCGTCCAGCCGGCCGAAGCGCTGCTTGGCGATGTCGATGGCGTCGCTGGCCGACGCTGCATCGGTCACATCGCAGCGGCAGGCGGCCGCGGTGGCCCCAAGCCCATCGGCAAGTGCTTGCGCCGCCGCAAGATCATGGTCTGCGCAGACTACGCTGGCGCCTTCCGCAACGCAGCGTTGGGCAATGGCGGCGCCAATGCCGCTTGCGGCGCCCGCGATAAGGACAACGCTGCCTTGCAGCCGGTTCATCGCGGCGACCTCAAACCCGTTCCTCGACACTTTGCATGACCGGCCTGCGCAGAAGATTGTAGCAGGCGGCAAGCGCGACCAGGGCAGCGCCGCCACCGAGCAGCAGGAACATGGCGGGAGGCCCAAGATGCGCCATCAACCCTGCTGCGACACCCGGCGTCGCCACATTGCCGATCGAGTAGAGCAGAAGCAGCGTCCCGGAGGCGGCAACCATGTGCCGGCTATGAAGCTGCGATGCGCCGAAGGCCATCGCCACCGGATAGATCGTCAGCGCCGTGGCGCCATAGAGGAAGAACAGCACGAACAGCAGCGGCACCGACAAAGCGCCGAACCATGCGATCGCGGCGCAGGCCGTCACCGACACCAGTCCTTGCACCAGCAGTATCAGGCGGCGGTCGAACCTGTCCGAAAGCCAGCCGACCGGGGTCTGCGCCACCATGCCGGCAATGCTTATTGTGGTCACCAGCCAGACCGTGGCCGCCGCCGACAGGCCAATCTGCGTCCCGTAAAGAGGCGTCAGCACGAAGACGTTCATGTTGGTGATGCCGCCCTGGAAAATCGCCACGACTGTCACCGGCGCCAGCCTGAAAAGCGCCAGCGGTCCGAGCCGCCTGTCTGCCTTCGCTCCAGGCGCGGGCACCGGATCGGCCGGCACCGAAGGCAGCGTCGGCCAGCGCAGCCCGGCGAAGTTGGGCGCAAAGGCCACAAGCACCGTCGCCGTCGCGACCAGAAACAGATGCGGAGATTGCGGACCGACCATCGCCACCAGGACCTGCCCGAGCAGCACGGCAATCGCCGTCGTCAGCATGTAGACCGCGAACAGCGCGCCGCGATTGTGCTGTTCGGCATATAGATTGATCCAGCTCTCGCAGACGACGAACATCGAGGCCATCGACATGCCGCCGAGCAGCCGCAAGCAGAACCAGCCCGGCATGAAGTCGGTGAAGACGAAGCCCAGGGCCGACAGCAGCGCCGTTGTCAGGATCAGCAGGAATGTCCGCTCATGGCCATAGCGGGCGACCAATGGACGTGTCATCAGGCATCCGATCAGGAAGCCGACCGGATAGGCGGTCAGCACGATCTGCACGACGTCGGGGTCGACGCCGGGTTTGCCGAGGTGGAACGACACCGCGGTCGTCAACATGGCGCTGCCGATACAGGCGAGACAGACGCTTGCCATCATCGGCAGCGTGGCGCGGGAGCGCTCGGCGTTCCGCCACAAGCGCATCGCGGATTGAGCGATCGACCCCATGAATGCCGCTGTCGGCCGGCTAGGACGGGCGCCGGCGATCGCAGGCAGGATCAATGACCGACGCCGGATTCTCATGCATTGCGACGGCTCCCCTTGGCAGTCACGCTGGCCGGCGGCTGCTCTCCCAGACAGAAGCTACACCTCAGCATGCGTGCTGCAAGCGAAGATTGACACGGCTATGGCGTCATTTTTTTTGGCCATCCCAGCGGCGGAAAACGGCATCGCGTCATGCGACAGGCTTTACAGCCCTTTTGCACTCTCCCTACGATAGGTCGCCTGCCGAAGATCGAGAGGAGACCAGGAGATGACGATCGAACGTCTTGAGAACGGCCAACGCTTCTGCCGGGTGCTGCGCTACAACGGCACCGTCTATGTCTCCGGCCTGACGGCGGACGACCTTTCCGGCGATACCACCGCGCAGACGAAGCAGATTTTCGCCAAGATCGATGCGCTTCTGGCCAAGGCCGGCAGCGACAAGTCGAAGCTTTTGAGCGCCCAGATCTGGCTGCGCGACATCGCCGACTTCGACATGATGAATACGGCCTGGGACGCCTGGATCGACCGCGGCGCCATGCCGGTGCGCGCGACGGTGGAGGCGCGACTTGCCGGCGATCAGTATCGCGTCGAGATCATGGTCACGGCGGCGGTCGACTGACGCCGGGGTTCGGACAATTCGTAGAGCGCACCGCCGCCAATCCGGCTCTTTCCGGAAAACCTGTCGAGGAGACGACGCCATGGCTCGATGCCTGACTATCGCGGTCGCCCAGACCGGACCGATCCAGCGCAGCGCCTCGCGTGCCGAAACTGTCGATCGCCTCGTCCACTTGCTGGAGCAGGCAGCTTCTGCCGGGGCCGAGATTGCCGTGTTTCCCGAGATGGCGCTGACCACTTTCTTCCCGCGCTGGCGCATCGATGATCAGGCGGAGATCGATGCCTTCTTCGAAAGTGCAATGCCTGGGCCGGAAACGCGGCGCCTCTACGATGCCGCCGCGCGCCTAAAGGTCGGTTTCGCGCTCGGCTACTGCGAGATCGCGCTGGAAGACGGCCGGACGCGTCATTTCAACACCATGGACCTTGTCGGCCCGGACGGGCGCTTCATCGGCCGCTACCGCAAGATGCATGTGCCGGGGTCGAGCGAGCCGGAGGCAGGCACGACCACGCATCTGGAACGCCGCTATTTCGAGCCGGGCAATCTCGGCTTTCCAGTCTTCGATTATCGCGGCGTGCGCGTCGGCATGGCGATCTGCAACGACCGCCGCTGGCCGGAAACCTATCGCATGCTTTGCCTCAACGGCGCCGAGGTGGCTCTGCTTGGCTACAACACGCCGCTGCTGCTCGACGAGGCGCCGGCGCTGGCGCATCTGCGCATGTTCCACAACCATCTGCCGATGCAGGCTGGCGCCTACCAGAACACGCTGTGGGTGGCGGCGGCTGCCAAGGCTGGCCTCGAAGATGGCCAGGCGCTGATCGGTGGATCCTGCATCATCGCGCCGACCGGCGAGATCGCCGCGCAAGCGATGTCGCTCGACGACGAGATCGTCGTCCATCGCGCCGATCTGGACCTGATCGAGACCTGCCGGAAGGTGAATTTCAACTTCGCGCTCTATCGCCGCCCCGATCAGTACCGGCGCATTTCAGAACCGGTCTGAGATCGAAGCGAGATGGGCTTTCTCGAACCCAGTCAGGACACGATGCCGCGCGCGGTCGGCCCGCTGTCGCTCGGCGAGATTGTCGAGAACGGGCTTTGCATCGGTTGCGGCCTCTGCCGCTCGATCGCCGGTGCCGCCGAAATCGAAATGGTGATGACACCGGCAGGGCGCGAGCGGCCAGTGGCAAGACAGGTGTTGGACAAGGAGACCTTGGTGCGGATCAACGCAACCTGCCCGGGGACCCGGATCGCCGGTCCGCCGCCGGCGCAGATGAGCGGAGCAGCGCTGACCGACACTGTCTGGGGGCCCGCCGAACGGCTTGTACTCGGCCGCGCGGGAGACGCCACGGTGCGGTTTGTCGGTTCCGGCGGCGGGGTGCTGACGGCGCTCGGCCAGTTCCTGCTGAGCTCCGGACGCGTCAAATTCGTGCTGCATGTCGCGGCATCGCATTCCCAGCCGATGCGCAGCGAAAGGCGGCTGAGCTTTGATGCCGCATCGATGCTTGAGGGCGCGGGCTCGCGCTATGGCCCGGCGGCGACCTTGGTGGATTTCTGCGACATTCTCGATCGCGGCGAACCCTTCGCGCTGATCGCCAAGCCTTGCGACATCACCGCCGTGCGCAACCTGGCGCGGCTCGATCCCCGCGTCGACCGATATATGCGCTATGCCTTGGCCTTCGTTTGCGGCGGCGCATCGGATTTGTCGAAATCGGAACAGGTGCTGCAGCGTTTCGGCCTCGCCGAGGACGAGCTCGCGCTGTTCCGCTATCGGGGCCATGGCAATCCCGGCCTCAATCGGATGGAAACCAGGGACGGTCTCGCCTTCGAACTCACCTATAGGCAGTTGTGGGAGGACGAGGACAAATGGATGATCCAGCCGCGCTGCAAGATCTGCCCCGACGCGATCGGCCAGGTGGCGGACATCGCCGTTTCGGATGCCTGGCTGAATGGCGGGCCTGCGGCCGAAGACGAGCCGCTCAACGGCATCATCGTACGCACCCGGCGCGGCCTTGAGCTGTTCGAGGCGGCGGTCGAAGCCGGCGCGCTGGAGATCAAGCGCGAGACCGGCATTGCCGAGATCAGTGAGTTGCAGTCGCACCAGGTGCGCAAGCGGCGCGCCGTCTGGGCGCGGTTGAAAGGCATGGCGATCGCCGGCAAGCCGGTGCCTTTCGTCACCGACCTCGCACTTGAAGATTGCGCCGTGCAGAATTCGCTGGCGGAGAATCTGGCCGAAGGGCGCGGCGCCCAGGACCGTGCCCGGCGCGGACGCCTGGGTGAGCCGCCTGCCGTACCGCGCGAAAGCAAGGCTGTGCAATCATGTTGAAGGACGGGCCGATATGAGTGCCGCCGAGGAAACCGACATCATCATCATTGGCGGCGGCATTGCCGGCGCCGGCGCCGCCTTCGAGATTTCCCGCTCTGCCAAGGTGGTCGTGCTCGAGCGGGAAAGCCATTGCGGCTACCACACCACCGGTCGCTCGGCGGCGAGCTTCACCGAAAATTACGGCAACGGCATCATCCGTCGTATCGTGCTGGCGAGCCGATCTTTCCTGACCGAACCGCCGGCTGGCTTCTCGGATTATCCGCTCCTTAGCAAACGTGGCATGATCACCGTGGCGCGCGCCGATCAGCTCGATCTGCTGCGGAAGGATCTGGAGACCGCGCAGGCTTTGGTCCCCTCGATCGTCGCCATGACCCAAGCCGAGGCGATTGCGCGCGTGCCGGTGCTGCGCGCGGACTATCTCGCCGGCGCTTACATCGAACCGCATTCGATGGATATCGACGTCAACGGCCTGCATCAAGGCTATCTGCGCGGCGCCCGCGCGCGCGGCGCGCGCATCGTCACCAATGCCGGCGTCAGGGCGATTGGACGGCAAGGGAGCCAATGGCGGGTCGAAACCCCAGCGGGAACGTTCCTTGCGCCAACGCTCGTCAACGCCGCCGGCGCATGGGGCGACGAGATCGCCATCATGGCCGGGGTGCGCCCGATCGGCCTGCAGCCGAAGCGCCGCACCGCCTTCAACATCCCGGCACCCGCCAATGTCGACATCACCGACTGGCCGCTGGTCAATGATGTCGGTGCCGAGTTCTACTTCAAGCCGGATGCAGGGCAGCTGTTCGTCTCGCCGGCGGATGCGACGCCCTCTGTGCCGATGGATGCCTATGCGGAAGACATCGATGTCGCGATCGGCGCCGAGCGCCTCGAAAGAGCCACCACGATCGAGGTGCATCGTGTTTCGCGCTCATGGGCGGGCTTGCGGACCTTCGTCGCCGATGGGTCGCCGGTGGTCGGACCCGATGACGAGGTCCCGGATTTCATCTGGCTGGCCGGGCAGGGCGGCTATGGCATCAAGACCTCGCCGGCTCTGTCGCGCGTCTGTGCCAGCCTGATCGCGGGCAAGGGCTTTCCAGACGATGTCGCAAGGCAGGGCGTGTCCACGGACGATCTCACGCCGCACCGGCTGCGCGGCCTCGAGTCTCACGTCAGGCAGGTTCCTTCATGAGCAATGCCGCACTCACGGCCGGCGGCAGGCTGGCCGGGGACCTGCTAGGGAGGCTTGCGCAAGCCACCACCGACGCGCCGGGGATCACGCGCGTCGCCTACGGGCCCGGTGAGCGCTTCGCCCACGATCTCGTGCGCGACGAAGCGGAGAAGCTCGGCGCCACGGCGCGCACCGATGCCGCCGGCAATCTCTATCTGACGCTGAAAGGCCGCAACTCCGACCTGCCGGCGATCGTCATCGGCTCGCATCTCGACAGCGTGCCGCATGGCGGCAATTTCGACGGCGCCGCGGGTGTCGTGGCGGGGCTGGCCGTGATGGCCGAACTGGTCGGGCAAGGCATCCAATTGCCGCGCAATCTGATCGTGCTGGCGACACGGGCCGAGGAAGCGGTCTGGTTTCCGTTGTCCTATCCCGGCAGCCAGGCCGCACTCGGCCTGCTGGAGCCGGCAGCGCTGGAAGCGACGCGGTCGGACAGCGGACGCACGCTTGCCGATCACATGTTGGAGGAGGGCTTCGACCCTGATGCCGTGCGGCGCGGTGTGCCGGGCATCGATGCCGGCCGGATCGCGGCTTTCGTCGAAGTGCATATCGAGCAGGGACCGCGCCTTGTCGCATCCGGTGCGCCAGTCGGTGTCGTCACCGGCATTGCCGGCGGGTTGCGCTATCTCGATGCGAAGTGCTTTGGCGCTTACGCACATTCCGGCGCCGAGCCGCGCTTTGCCCGGCATGACAGCGTGCTCGGCTTTGCCGATCTGGTCGCATGCCTCGAAGCGGAATGGGACGCGCTCGAGCGCGAAGGCCACGAAGCCACCATCACCTTCGGTCGGGTGGAATCCGATCCGAGCCAGCACGGCGGCAGCCGCGTCCTGGGCGAGCTTCGCTTCACGCTCGACGTGCGCAGCGCCGAGGCCGCCGTTCTGGAACGGATCGAGGCAAGGCTGCACGCGCTCTTCACCGAAATTGGCGCCAAGCGTGGTGTGCGCTTCGAGGCCGGGCCGCGCTTCACCTGGGAGCCGGCGACCATGACGCCGGCGCTGATTGCGAGGCTGGACCGCGCTGCCAACGAGCTGCAAATGCCAATGCCGCATGTGCCGAGCGGAGCGGGGCATGACGCGGCCACCTTTGCCGGCGCCGACATTGCGACCGCCATGATCTTCGTGCGCAACGAGAATGGCAGCCACAACCCGCATGAGGCGATGGAGATAGCCGATCTCGATCAAGCGATCCGTCTGCTTCTTCGTTTCGTCACCGACTTCGACAATCCCCTGGGACAGCCATGAACCTTACCACGACCGCCTTGCTCGTCATCGACCTGCAGAACGAATACCGCCCCGGTGCGGCCTGGCCGGTCGTCGGCTATGACGCCGTGCTCGCCAATGCCGCCCGCTTAATCGCAGTAGCCCGTGCCGCAGGCGTGCCCGTCATCCATGCCCAGGCTTGGGTGAAGCCGGAGGAACGCGACGGCTATGCCAGACAAGACGAGGTCCTCACCGAGGAATTCCGCTCCGCCGTGGCCGGCAGCGATGGCGCCGACATTTGCGCCGAAGTGGCGGCGTTGCCCGGCGATACCGTCATCCACAAGCACTGGCCGAGCGCCTTTCGCCGCACCGATCTTTCAAAACGGCTTGCCGAACTCAAGGTCGAGAACCTGATCGTGACCGGCGTGCTGACAGACAGCTGCGTGACCGAGAGCGTGTTCGACGCGGTCTATCAAGGTTTCAGGGTCTGGCTGGTCAAGGATGCCTGCGGCAGCATGACCGAGGCCATGCACCGCACCGGCATGCTCGACATGGCGAACCGGCTCTATGGCGGCGGCATCCTGCGCCTGCCCGAGGCGCTGAAGGCACTCGACGGCCAGCCCTTCGACGGCTGGCGCTGCACGCGGCCGGTGGAATTCGCCTACACGCTTGAAACGGTAGACCGGATTTACGAGGCTCTGTGATCGATGCCGCAGCCGCACGCGCCTCTGACAATCGTCTTCGAAGCCGAGGGCTTGAGGACCGCGCCCGGCAGCGCCCCGGTCGTCCTGCCGCCGCGCCAGACGGATACGCCGTTGACGAAGACATGCTCGATGCCGGCGGCGGGCCGGCGCGGCTCCTCGAAGGTGGCGGTGTCGATGATCGTCTCGGGATCGAAGACGACGAGGTCGGCGAAATTGCCTTCCGCCAGAAGCCCACGGTGCTGGATGCCGAATTCCCGCGCGGGCAGGCCGGTCATGCGGAATACGGCCTCCTCCAGGCTGAACAGGCCGACATCCCTGGCGTAGTGCCCGAGCACACGCGGAAACGTGCCCCACAGGCGCGGATGCGGGTGGATGTCGTGCGGCAGGCCATCCGAACCGATCATGGTGCGCGGATGGGCGATGATGTTGCGCACGTCGGTCTCGTCGAGCTGGAAATAGACAGCGCCGGCCGGCAGCAGTCGCTGGCCCGCCTCGCGCTCGCTGCAATTCCATTCGCGCGCGATGTCGGCGATCTCGCGCCTCGCCATTTCAGGATGCGGATCGGACCAGGTGACGAGGATCTTCAGGCCCGTGTCACAGCGCTCCAGCCGCAGCACCGTCGAACTCGCTGCATAGGGATAGACATCCATGCCGATGTCCATCGTCTGGCGCGCCTGGTCGATCCTTTCCAGTGACGGACGGCTCTTGCCGAAATTCGCGCGGCCGGTGCACTGATGGTGCGAGATGAACAGCTTGCCGCCGGCATGATCGGCAATGTCGATGGCTTCCTCGATCGCCTCGTCCATCGTCTCGAAATAGTTGCGGGTATGGGTGACATAGGGGCCGCCGAGGCCGGCGGCCGTCGCGGCGAGCGCCTTGACCTCTTCGGTCGAAGAGTTGACCGCCGGCGGATAGTCGAGCCCGGTGCTGAGGCCGAAGGCGCCCTCGGCCATCGCCTGCTCCACGGCTTCCTGCATCGCCGCCGTCTCCGCCTCGTTGGCCGGACGGTCGGTCACCGGCATGCAGCGTTGGCGCAGTGTGGTGTGGCCGACCAATAGAGCCGCGTTCGTGGCGATGCCGCGCCGCTTGAGCTCTGCCACATAGTCGGCAAAACGGTCGAAACGGAAACTCTCCCGACCGCCGACCAGCGTGAAGGGCGGCGGCGGTGTTCTGTCGAGCAGCAGTGGCGCCAGGCTGACGCCGCAATTGCCGGCGATCACCGTCGTTATGCCCTGGCTGATCTTCGGGTCCATGCCGCGTGGCGCCAAGAGCGCGCCATCGTCATGGGTGTGGACGTCGATGAAGCCCGGCGCCACGACCTTGCCCCTGGCATCGATTTCCTCGCTGCCAGTGGCGTCGTCCAGCCGACCGATGGCGGCGATCCTGTCGCCGGTGACGGCGATGTTGGCCTCGAAGCGTTTCGAGCCGTCGCCGGCGATCAGCGTCGCGTGGCGGATGACGAGGTCATAGTGCATCGGGCAGATTTTCAACTCTTTTTGTTGGAGCATGATCTCGGGTTGTTGGAGCATGATCTCGGGACAAACGGAAACCGTTTGTCCGAGAAAACCGGTTCCCACTTTTCGGGATCATGCTCTAGCCTTCCGGATTGGCGGCGATCTCCTCGCGCCGGCGCGCGACATAGGCGTCGAGTTCTTCACGGATCGCCGGGTCCAAGGCCGGCTCCTGGTAATCATGCAGCGCCTGTTGCCAGAGTTCTGTCGCACGTTCGAGCGCATCCTTGCCGCCGGCTTCCTCCCAGGCGCCGTGGTTTTGCCAATTGGAGAGCATCGGCTGGTAGAAGGCGGTCGTGTAGCGCGACATGGTGTGCTCGGCGCCGAAGAAATGGCCGCCGGCCGGCACGGACCTGATCGCCTCGAAACCCAGATCGTCCTCCTGGAACGGCAGCGGGCGCAGGAACTCCATCATGTTCTGCAGGATCTCAACGTCGAGCACGAGCTTTTCATAGGACGCCGTCAGCCCACCCTCCAGCCAGCCTGCCGCATGGTAGATCAGATTGGCGCCACCCAGCACCGCGCCCCATGTCGCCATTTCCGTCTCGTAGGCGGCCTGCAGATCGACCACGTTCGAGGCATTCGCGTTCGAGGTGCGGTAGGGGAGATTGTAGCGCCGCGCCAATTGGCCGGCGATGATGTTGGCCTTGGCGTTCTCCGGCGTGCCGAAGGCCGGCGCGCCCGACTTCATGTCGACGTTCGAGGTGAAGGCGCCGTACATCACAGGCGTGCCGGGATTGACGAGCTGGGTCAGCACCACGCCGAACAACGCTTCGGCATTCTGCTGGCAAAGCGCCGCCGCAAGCGTTACCGGCGTCATCGCGCCCATCAGCGTGAAGGGGGTGACGGTTACAGGCTGGCCGTGCTCGGCCATCGCGATCAGGCCCTCGGCCATGGCGTCGTCGAACAGCCGCGGCGAGTTGATCGAGATGATCGTCGTCACGCCGGGCGAGGCCCGCATCGCCTCGACGCTGATGCCGCGTGCGATCGCCATCATGTTGATCCCGTCCATCGCCCGGGCGCGGCCGATCGCCGTGCAGTGGAAGGAGAGATCGCTCAGCGTCAGGTTTGCGTAGTAGGTGTCGAGATGACGGGAATTGGCCGGCAGCTCCATCGGCGCCACCACCTGGTTGCCGATGATGTGGATGGCATTGAAGTGGTGCGCCAGCCGGATGAAATTCTGGTAGTCGTGCAGGTTGCCCTGGCGGCGGCCGTTGACGCGGTCATGCACGTTGGGCGGCCCGGCGACCAGGCCGAAGACCAGCGAATTGTCGCCCAGATGCACCTGCTTTTCCGGATTGCGGCTGGTCAGCGTGAAGGACGACGGCACCGCCCGCAGCGCCTCGCGCACCAGGCTTTCGTCGATCCTGATGGTCTTTTCGTCGCGATCGACGATGGCACCCGCTGCGGCGAACAGATCCATCACCCGCTCGCTCATGACGCGGATGCCGAGTTCCGAGAGGATGCGCATCGACGTATCATGCAGCCGCTCCATCCGCTCTTCGTCGAGCAGCTGCATCGGCGGGTAGGGGTTCTCCACATGCTGCCAAGGCAGTTGCGTGATGCCGCCGCCGCTGCGTCCCAGCTTCGATCTGCGGCCGCCGCCGCGCCTGTCCTGCGTCATCAAACTCTTCCCTCCCGGCTCAGTAGCCGCGCTCTGGGTTCACGACGTTCTGCAGCGGCATGCCGCTGCGGTAGCGCTTCAGATTGTCGGCGAACATGCGCACCGACGTGATGTCCCAGCCGTCATAGACCGCCGCGCAATGCGGCGTGATGGCGACATTGTCGCAGCTCCACAGGGGATGGTCGGCCGGCAGCGGCTCGGTCGTGAAGACGTCGAGTACCGCCCCTTTGATCCGTCTGGCATCGAGCGCAGCCAGAAGTGCTGCTTCCTCGACGACGCCGCCGCGCGAAACGTCGATGAGGACGGCGGACGCCTTCATCGCTGCGAAGGCTGCCTCGCCAAGCAGGCCGCGCGTGGTCGGCAGCAAAGGCACGCAGCAGATGATGAAATCGGCGCGACCGATGAGTGGCAGCAGCGCGTCAACCCCATGAACCTCGTCCAGGCATGGCGTCGGCTTGGGGTGCGCGCGGATACCCAGCGTGCCCATACCCATCGCCCGCGCCCGTTTGGCGACGGCCTCGCCGGTTTTGCCGAGGCCGATGATGAGTACAGTCTTGCCTTCGATCGGCTCGACGCGGCCGCCGCCCCATTGCCGCACCTGCTGGCGGCGCGCAAAGCCGCGCAGGTCGAGCGAGAAGGACAGCATGGCGCCGAGCGCGTACTCCGCCAGCATGCCCGCGGCGACGCCCGCGGAATTGGTGACGGTCAGCCGTTCCGGGTCCCAACGTCCGAGATGATCGGTGCCGGAGCCGCCGACCGAGACCCACTTCACCGTTGGGCTGTCGACAAGGGCCTGGCGCGGATAGCGCGGTGTGCCGTCGAAGCGCACGGAGTAAACCACTTCCGCCGCCACGCGCCCGATCAACTCGGGGAGAGCGGCGTAGCTGTCGCAGGCTTGCACCGTGAGGTCCGGATGCGTCTCCTTGAGCACGGCCAACGCCGCCGCCGGCCGGTCGGTGTGCAGGATGACGGACGGGTCAGCCGACATGGTGTCGCTCTCAGCTCCGGCCAATGTGATCGGCCGATGGGCCGAGCGCGGCGAGCAGCTTCTCGCCGCCTTCCAGCGTTGCATTCTCATGTGGCGCGCGCAGGTTCAGCCAGCGCCTGTCGCCGGAGCGTACCGCCAGCACGGCTTTCATCGCCTGGATGAGGCCTGCATCCTGGATGATCTTGCGGAACGCCTTGATCGCGGCATCCGCTTCGGCAACGTCCTTTCCTGCGATCGTTGCGTCGTAGAGGGCCCGGATGGCGGCGGCGTTGAGGTTGACGGTGGCCGAGATGCAGCCTGCCGCTCCGCTGGCAAGCCCCTTGGTCAGCTGTGCTTCGGAGCTTGGGAAGACCGCAACCTTCGGAGCCGCGGCAATCACCGCGGCCGTGTTGTTCCAGTCGCCGGCACTGTCCTTGTAGGCGACGACGGTGTCGGGAAATGCCTCGCTCAGCCGCGCGGTCAAAGCGGGGCTCACCGGCACACCGGAATTCTGCGGGATGTGGTAGAGGATCATCCGCATCGCAGGGCTTGCCACCCGCTCGATCAGTTCGCCGTAGTAGCGGGCCTGGCCGCTGTCACCGGCAGCTGTGTAGAAGAACGATGGCAGCACCATCACCCCGGCGCACCCGAGCCCGACGGCGTGCGCCGACAGTTCGACGGTTTCCGGCAAGGCGGTGACGCCGGTGCCGGGCATCAGTTGGCCTGGCGAGATGCCGGCCTCGATCAGCCATTCCAGCGCCTGCATGCGCTCGCCCAAGGACAGCGACAGCGCCTCGCCGGTGGTGCCGAACGGCGACAGGAAATGCACGCCCTGGCCCAGCACCCATTTGGAATGCGATATCCAGAGATCGCGCGCGATGCGGCCATCGTTTTCGAACGGCGTCAGGATCGGTGCGATGGTTCCTTGTGGGCGGGTCATGTGTGTCCTTCCGTATCGATCAGAAAATCCGTGCAGTGTCTGGCGGCCGCCGCTACCGTCCTGGCGAAGTAGGCCGATGCGGTGACGTCGAACAGTACATCGAAACCTGCTTGCGAGCGGAATGCGACGGCCTCGATGTGGCCGACGCGTGTTTGCGCAATGTCGTCGACCCCGAATTTATCGGCTCTGAGATCAAGGGCGCATAAGCGGCTCATTGCTTGCGGCGCATGCGGACCAGAGAGACGCAGCCATGCCCAGCCTTCCTCGCGCCATGACGAATAGCCTTTCGGCCCGGCATCGTTCGCCCATGCGGCTTTGAGTTCGGCAAGCGCTTCGCCGGCACCTTCGGCAAGCAGCAGGATGTCCTCGTTGCCGAGACGCAGGATCCGCATGCCGTGATACGCGCCGATGTGATTGACCGCAGGCAAGGAGATGCCGTGCGCCGTGAGCCAGGCAGCACCGCCGCCGCCCTTCAGGCCAAAACGCGGACTGGCCGTCAGGTCGCCCAGCGCCAACGCACCAGTGGGCAGCTTCGTGCCGTCCGCCGCGCCGCCGGCCATGAAGGGAAACACCGCACTTGCCGCCATCTACATCTCCTGCCGTGCATTGGCGGGGTCGAAGAAAGCGTGAGCAACCACCGGTGTGTCTACCAGATTGCCGTTCCGGCACTTCACCGTCACCAGGCTCCCTTCCGTGGAGTCGGCGATATGAACGTAGGCGAGCGCGATGACACAGCCGAGCGTCGGCGAGAAGCCGATCGAGGTGATCTGTCCGACGGGAGCATTGCCGCGCAGTATGAGGCAGCTTTCGCCGGGTAGATCCCTGGCATCGGCCGGAAATCGCAGGCCGACGAGCTTGCGCGACTGGCCCAGCCTTGCGCGCATCTCGACCGACCGTTTGCCGACGAAGAACGGCTTCTTCTTCGAGACGGCCCAGCCAAAGCCGAGCTCGTCCGGCGTGGTGATCGCATCGGTGTCCTGGCCGATCAGAATGTGCCCCTTCTCCAGGCGAAGGATGCGCGAGGCTTCGAGACCGTAAGGCTTCAAGCCGTACGGTTTGCCCGCAGTCATCACCGCGTCCCAAAGGGCGGGCGCGAGACTGGACGGACAATGCAGTTCGTAGCTCAGTTCGCCGGTAAAACCGATCCGCATGACGCGCACCGGCGCGCCGGCGATGACGCCTTCGCGGCCGCTGACATAGGGAAATGCTTCGCGCCCGAAATCGATGTCGCTCTTCAGCGCTTCAAGCACGGCCCTCGCTTTCGGCCCGGTGACATTGAGGCCGCAGAACGCGCCGGTGAGGTTGAGCACGTCGACCCGCAAGCGCCATTGCGCGTTCCAGAACAGCATGTCGGCATAGACGCGCGCCACCGCACCCGTGGTGGCGGTCACATAGAACCGGTCGTCGGCCATGCGGTAGACGACGCCATCGTCGACCACCGAGCCCATCTCGTTGAGCATCAGGCCATAGCGCACACGCCCGACAGGCTGGTTTGCATGCGCCATGGTGTAGAGGCGGTCGAGGAACTCGCCGGCATCGGGCCCGCGCAGTTCCAGCTTGCCGAGCGTCGACACGTCGAGCAGGCCGACCCCTTGCCGCACCGCCGTGATCTCGTCGCGGATCATCTTTTCGGCCGCGCGGGCATCGCCATAGAAATACGGCCGCCACCATGCGCCTACCGGCTTCATCACGGCGTTGAGCGCCAAATGCCTGGCATGCAGTGCGGTGCGCCGTTCGAGCGGTTCGCGGTGGCCGGCAAGCACGCCAAGCGTCTCCGGTCCGACCGGCGGGCGGGCAGTGGTGACGCCGACTTCGGCGACCGCGCGGTTGGTCGCCTCGGCAACGATCCTCGCTGTTGCCAGCGCGGAATGGCGACCCTGGCTCGGGCCCATGCCGACCGTGGTGAAACGCTTGACCAGCTCGATTTCGCGATAACCCTCCTTGACCGCGTTTTGCAGATCCTTGACCTGCAGATCTTCGTCGAAATCAACGAAGTCGCGGCCCTTCGGATCGGCAACGATCGGTAGCACATGGATCGGGCTGGCAGCCATCGGCCTGGTGATTATTCTGTCCTCCACAACAGCGTGGCCGAGCCCCAAAAGTGCGGCCAAGGCCGCGCGCCGGCCGCCGGAAATCGCGCCCTGTAGATCGCTGTCTCCAGCGACAGAGCCGGCAAGGTGGACCGGCGCTTTCGGCAGGCTGAGCATCATCGAGCCGCTAGCGGCGTCATAGCCGACTTTTGCTCCAGCCTGACAAGGCAGCTGCCAGGCGGGCACCTGGCCGGCCGAGACAGCCAGCAGGTCGCACTCGATCCAGCGCCCGCCGACACGAACCCGAGCAAGGTGACGATTTCCCGCGATCCCGTGGGCGGCTTCGATCGTCACGGCCTTCCGGATGGCCACGCCCTTGCCGTGCAACTCGGCTTCGAAGGTGCCTGTCTCGCCGCCGGATCTCGGATCGGCAACCAGTTTTACCGAGACGCCGGCCTCAACCAGATCGAGCGCGACGCAATAGCCCTCATCGCCGGTGGCCAGCACCACGGCCTTTTGTCCAGGGCGCACGCCGTAATGGCGGATCAGCCGCTGCGCCGAGCCGCCGAGCATGATGCCCGGCAGGTCGTTGTTGCGGAAGATGGCGGGTTGCTCGATCGAGCCCGTGGCCAGGACTACCGCGCGCGCCCGTGTGCGATAGAGCCGGTCGCCCTGGATCAAGGGCAGCCAGTTGTCCTCGTACCAGCCGTTGCAGACGGTCCCGGTCAGCAGGCGCAGATTGGGCAATGCCCGCAGCCTGGAAGACAGGTCGGCAAGCATGGCCGGATCGTGCCGGCCATAGGTCAATGATCCGCCGATCTCCGGGTTCTCGTCGCAGAGCACGACATCCGCGCCCGCCTCGGCGGCAGCGATTGCCGCATTCAGCCCAGCCGGACCGGCGCCGACCACCAGGATATCGCAGTGCAGGTGCGTCTTGTCGAAATGCCGGTGTGGGGCCTTGGTGTCGACCACGCCCAGCCCGGCCTTGCGGCGGATCATCGGCTCCCAAAATTTCAGCCAGCTGTCGCGGCGCGGCCCCATGAAGGTGCGGTAGTAGAAGCCGACCGGCAGAAACCGTCCCAGCCTGTCGATGATCGCGTCGCGGTCGCGTTCGAGCGTGCCGTTGACGTTCTGCGCGCTGACTTGCAACCCTTCGCTGATCGGCGTGCGATCTGCGGCGACGTTCGGCTCGAACGGCAATTGCACCAGCGTGTTGGCGTCGGCGCCGGTCATTGAGAGGATGCCGCGCGGCCGATGATATTTGAAGGAGCGTGACAGCACCCATTGTCCGGAGGCTGCGAGCGCGCTGGCGATGCTGTCGCCGGCATACCCCTCGAAGTCCTTGCCTTCGAAGCTGAAGCGTAGGGGACGGCTTCGATCGATCCGGCTTCCCCAGGGCGCAGGCAGCCGGTTCATGATTGGTCCCGGCGTTCGGACGGATCGAATGTCCGGATGACTTCATTGGTGACGAGATCGCGCTCGGCCAGAAAAAAGTAATTGCTTGGCACGTGGCGCCACCACTCGAGCACGATGCCCCTGCGGTTTTCGGCGCGGAACAGATGCCGCGACCAGTCGGCATCGGCGGTTCGGTCCGGGGCCGGCTCGGAGCGGACGGGTCCGAACGACTGGAACTCGTCTATGTTGCGCGGGCCGTTCATCGGGCAAATCAGCACCTTCATGGTCAGTGGCTCGCCGCCGTCGCGCCCATTTCATTGAGCAGCTGGAAGGTTTCGAACCGCTCGAGCGCGAAGGGCTTGAGGATGTCGGGCACGCGCCCCTTGGCGATCGTCTCCGCCATGCGTTTGCCGGCGACGGGCGTCGCCTTGAACCCCCATGTCCCCCATCCGCAATCAAGCCACAGATTGGCGAGTGGGCTGGCACCCATGATCGGGCTGTAGTCCGGCGTCATGTCGGTGATCCCGGCCCATTGCCTGAGCAGCCGCACGCCTTGCAAGAACGGGAAGAGGTGCACGGCGCCCTCGGCGAGGTGTTCCTTCATGTCAAGCGTCGAGCGCGTGGAGTAGAGCTGGTAGGGATCGGACCCGCCACCGATGACGACTTCGCCGCGCGAGGACTGCACCAGATAGGTGTGCAATGAGACGGAGGAGACCAGCGTGTGCAGCCACGGCTTGAGCGGCTGCGTCACCATGGCCTGCAGCGGATAGCAGCGGATGGGAAGCTCGACGCCGGCCATCAGTGCCACGTCGTAGTTCATCCCGCCGGTCGCAATCAGCACCTGACCGCAGGCGATACGGCCCCTGTTCGTCTTGACGGCCTGGACCCGGTCGCCGACGACCTCGAAGCCTTCCACTTCGGTCCGCTGGTGGATCTCGACGCCGCGTCGCGACGCCTGCGCGGCATAGCCCCAGGCAACGGCATCATGCCTGGCGGTACCGCCGTCGGCATGCCAAAGCCCGCCGAGGATTTCGAGCGAACCGCCATAATCCATGTTCAGGGTTGGGACGAGTTCCTCGACCGCCTTCTGGTCGACAACTTCGGTGCGCGTACCCAGATGCTTGCCCATCTCGGCGCGTGCATGAAAGCTGCGCAGGGTCGCCTCCGTGTGCGCCAGCGTCAGCTGACCGCGTTGCGAGAACATGACGTTGAAGTCGAGTTCCTGCGACAGGATCTCGAACAGCTCGACGCCTTCCTTGTAGAAGGCGATGCCTTCGGGGGTGATGTAGTTCGAGCGGATCGTCGTGGTGTTACGCGCGGTGTTACCGCCGGCAAGGTAACCCTTCTCGATGACCGCGACACTGCTTATGCCATGGTATTTCGCAAGGTGATGCGCGCATGACAGTCCGTGGCCGCCGCCACCGACGATGACCACGTCGTAGGAGGGCTTGAGGTCCGGCGTTGCGGGAATGTCGCCGCTGACCGGATAGTCCCGGCTGAAGCCGTATTTCAGGAGCCCGAGCGGCATCTTGGGACTACCAGGCCGGCCGCTGGAGCATCTTGGTGATCACCGGAGGATCGTAGAGCAACGCCGAGAGATCGGAAAAGAGGCTGTCGCGGTCGTTGAGCGAGAGCACTTTGTCGCGGATCGCCGCGGCGCGGCCCTGTCCAAGCACCGGCGTCGCGAATTCCATGTACTTGGCCTCGATTTCCAGATCCGTCAGCGGCGCCTCCGGTCCGCCGCGCGCGTGGACATCACCTGAAACGAGCAAACGGCCGTCGGTCGTCGAGATCACAACATCGGCCCAGCGGCCGGCCGGGAAGCGGGCGCTGTGGCGTTCCGATTCCGAGACGGTGATGCGCTTCAGCATTTCGGCGACCGAACCGTCATCCAGCCCACTGCCGGAAATGTGCTCCAGCCCGATGCGGCCATGCATGATGAAGGTCGCGACGGCGAAGCGCAGGCTGTATTGCGCTTTCGATGTCGTGTCCGGCATGCCGTCGAACAGGGTGGCGGCGTAGTGAAAACTGTTGACCTGAACGTGCCTGATGTCGGCTGGCATCAGATGATGCGCCAGGCAGATCCCGCGCGTCGCGTCGATCGCTGCATGCGCCCAGCGGCAGATCGGGTACGGCTTCACATACTGGTGCAGTACCTGCCAGAAGGCGCCGAGATCCTGCCAATGATCAGCGACTTCGGGCGCTTCGACGGTGATCGCCGGCGCGCCGGTGAAGCCGCGCTCAGCCAGCACGGCGGCAGACAGGCCAATCAGTGCGCCGATGCCCGAGCCGTCGTGCAGCATCGTCGGCGTAGCGATCTCGCGCATCATCTGGCTGCGCGGGCCATGATACTCGGCAATGCCGAGCGCCTCTCGGAATTGCTCATCGTTGAGCCGTCGCAGCCTTGCCGCAACCGCGGCCACGCCCAGAGCATTCCATGCGCCTGACGTGTGGTAATCCGACACCGTCGCATGCAGCGCGATGCCGGCACGGCCGGCAATTTCGTAGCCGACGGCCAGGGATGCCAGCGCTTCCGGGCCGCTGAGGTCTGGCAGCGCCTCGGCAAGCGCTGCCAGCGCCGGTACGACAGCGACTCCGATATGGCCCTTGGTCGGGCTGTAACCGTCGTGGCCATCGAGATTGTCGATCTGCGTTGCGGCCGCATAAGCGGCTCCGGCGATGCTGGCGCGGCGGCCGTCGAAAAGCATGCGCGCCGAATGCAGCGGGTCGGTCGAGCCGTAGAGAAGGGTGGCGGTGTCGCGGGCAATCCGACCAGCTTCCATCGGACCGGCCGCAATGGCAATTCCGAGCGTATCCAGCAGGAGATAGCGTGCCTGTTCCAGGACAGGTGCGGGGAATACGGCCGGCGGGCGCCGCAACACGAAATCGGCCAGGCGAACGGCAACGCTGGTACTCGTGTCAGGCCCTTCACGCCGATGCGACGGCACAGCCACTTGCATTACTCCCCTCTGCAGTCACAACATCAATAAATTGGGTCCATCGAGCTTTCACGTGATTAGTTTGGCGGCTTTGGCCAAAAATATCTATGTCTTGACGCTTTCTCGCAATTGAACGGCTGCCTGCCCGTGCGATAGCGTGTCCCACGTGTGTTGCAGGAGTTTGCGATGAAGCCGCCGCCCCCTTTGAACTATATCAGGTCCTTTGAGAGTTCGGCCCGTCATCTCAGCTTCACCCTGGCTGCCAAGGAACTTGGCTACACGCAGGCTGCGGTCAGCACACATGTCCGTGCGCTTGAGCATTACATCGGCCGGCGGTTGTTCATCCGCTATCCGCGCAGCCTCAAGCTTACCGAAATGGGCGAGGCCTTCCTGCCCACCTTGCGCCAGGCGCTCGATCAGATCGACCAGGCGACGGAGGCGATCGTGACCTCTTCGCGCAACCGCACCGTGGTCGTCTCCTGCCCGATGAGCCTGGCGGAGAACTGGCTGGCAGGCTGCATGGCTGCGTTTCGCAAGAAGCACCCCGAGATCGAGATCGTGCTGCACGGCACGATCTGGGAGGATCTCACCGAGCAGATCGCCGACATAACGATTTCCACACGGCGTTTCGACGACCGCCCGCCCGCCGGCGTCCCGCTCTGGAACGATGAACTGGTTTTGCTGTGCGCCCCGGCATTGCTGGATGGAGAAAATGCCTTGAAGGCACCTGAGGATATTCTCAAGGTGGACTGGATCTTCGTGCATGGGCGCCAGGAATACTGGCAGGTCGTCACCTCGGCGCTTGGCGTCGATATGACGGATTACGACAAGGGTCTGACAACCAACGCGTCCAACATCGCGCTCGAACTCGCGGCCATGGGGGCAGGGCTCGTCGCGACCCAGCGCTCGCTTGCCCATGCGTATCTGGGACGAGGGCTGCTCGTCGAACCCTTCGCGATCCGACCCGCGAGTCCCTGGAATTACTATCTTACCGAGAACCAGCTTTCGAAGGGAAACATCGCGCGCACGGTGCGGGAATGGATTCTTTTACGGGCACAGGAAGACAGCGCCTAAAGCTCTTTTCGCCGCTGGGGACTTTTCCAAACTCAAAATTTGACAGGACAATGGCATCGTTTTTTTAGGCCTCAAAGGCCGGGGTTCGGCGGTTTCTTCGGACGCAAGCCCTTCCAGGATTTTTGCATCGCTCCTAACATGCGCAGTCGCAAGGGGAATGTAACGGGCAAAAAGCCCAAACTGGAGAATCAACAATGTCGATTTTCAAGAGCAACGGTGATCGCGTGCCGGCGGTTATCGAAGACTACGCGGTCGAAGTCAAAAGCGGCAGGATGGATCGCCGCGAATTCCTGGCCATGGCAAGCGCGATGGGCGCTTCCACGGCATTCGCCTATTCGATGGCCGGCATCGCCCCGGCCAAGGCCGCGGCGATTGTGCCCGGCAAGAAGGGCGGCATCCTCAAGATGCAGATGATCATCAAGGAAATGAAGGATCCGCGCTCCTGGGACTGGTCCGAGATCGCCAATGTCATGCGCCAGTGCAACGACTATATGATCCGCTACACCACCGACTTCACCTTCGAGGGCCATCTGGTCGAGAGTTGGGAGGTGAGCGATGACGCCACGCAATACACGCTACATCTGCGCAAGGGCGTGAAGTGGTCGAACGGCGACGACTTCAACGCCGACGACATCGTCCACAACATCGAGCGCTGGTGCGACAAGGCGGCCGAAGGCAATTCGATGGCCGGCCGCATGAACTCCCTCATCGATCCCGCAACCAAGAAAGCGGCAGCCGGCGCCATCACCAAGGTCGACGACCACACGGTGAGGCTGAAATGCCAACAGTCCGACGTCACGATCATTCCGGGCTTTGCCGATTATCCGGCGATCATCGTTCATCGCGACTTCGACAAGAACGGCGGCGATATGCTCAAGACGCCCGGCACCGGTCCCTATGAGTTGATCTCGTACAAGGTCGGCGAATCGGCCTCGGTGCGGCGGCGCAAGGACTTCACCTGGTTCGGCGGCGACCCCTATCTCGATGGCGTCGACTGGACCGACTACGGATCGGACGCATCCAACCCCGCCATCGCCAGCGCCTTCGAGGCCGGTGAGATCGATTGCAACTACCAGACGGTCGGCGGCACGGTCGACCTCTATGACAGCATGGGGCTGGTCAAGGAGCCGGTCGTCACGGCCGGCACCATCGTGCTGCGCACCAATGTGACCAACAAGCCGTATGACGACAAGCGGGTACGTAACGCCATCCAGCTCGCGGTCGACAATGAGACGGTGCTGAAGCTCGGCTACAGCGGCCTCGGACAGGTCGCCGAAAACCACCATGTCTGCCCGATCCATCCGGAATATTACGCTTTGCCGAAAGTTCCACGCGATCTCGCCAAGGCCAAGGCGCTGATGGCCGAGGCCGGCCAGACGGATCACGAGTTCGAGCTGATCTCCTACGATGCGGACTATGTGAAGGATCCCGCCGACGTCGTCGCCGCGCAGATGCGCGAGGCCGGCTTCAAGGTCAAGCGCACCATCATTCCGGGCTCGTCGTTCTGGAACGACTGGACGAAATATCCGTGGTCGACGACCGATTGGGGCATGCGGCCGCTCGGCGTCCAGGTGCTGGCGATCGCCTATCGCAGCGGCGAGGCCTGGAACGAGTCGGGCTACGCCAATCCGGAATTCGACAAGAAGCTCAACGCAGCGCTCGCCATGGCGGATGTCGACAAGCGCAAGGAACTGATGAAGGACGTCGAGTCCATCCTGCAGAACTCCGGCATCCTCGTCCAGGCGTTCTGGCGTTCGCTCTACCGGCACCATGCGACCTATGTGAAGAACCTCGGCATGCATCAGACATTCGAGCTGCAGTTGGACAAGGTCTGGCTGGACAAAGCATAGGCTGGGTTGATCACGGCAAATATGGGGGCGCATGTCGCGCCCCCTGAACTCGCCAGGCGACAGCGATCGTCCAGTCAGTTGGAACAAAAACTCCAAGGCTTTGAAAAAGCGAAAAAAAGTCGCCGAACAAGGGAAGAAATCTGGATATGCGTACTCATGCACAAGCCGTTGTCATCGGCGGCGGCCTGATCGGTTGCTCGATCCTCTATCACCTCGCCAAATTCGGCTGGACCGACGTGGTTCTTCTCGAGCGGAACGAGCTGACGTCCGGCTCCACCTGGCATGCGGCGGCCAACATTCACGGCCTGCATGATTCCACCAACATCAGCCGCCTCCAGCATTACACCATGGCGCTCTACAAGGAACTGGAAGCCGAGACCGGCCAAGGCTGCGGCATCTTTCAGCCGGGCTCGCTCTATCTCGCCCAGACCGAGGCACGCGAGCATCAGCTGAGGCTGCAGGAAGCGAAGGCGCGGCGCTACAAGATGAATTTCTACGAAGTCGCGCGTGACGAGGCGGAGCGGCTGCATCCCCTGGTCGACTTCGACGGCATACGCTGCATTATGTACGAGCCGGAAGGCGGCAATGTCGATCCGTCCGGCGTCACGGCCGCCTACGCCGCGGGCGCGCGCCAGCGCGGCGCGGAGATCCATCGTTTCACGCCTGTCACCGCCACCGAAGCGCAGCCCGACGGCAGCTGGATCGTGCGCACGCCAAAGGGCGACATCCACACGCAATGGGTGGTCAACGCCGCCGGCCTGTGGGGCAGGGAGGTCGCCGCGATGGCTGGCCTGAAACTGCCTTTGATCCCGACGGAGCACCAGTATTTCGTTACCGAGACCATTCCGGAAATCGCCGCCATGGGCCGCCGTTTGCCTTCGGTCGCCGATCGCGATGGTGAGTATTATCTGCGCCAGGAAGGGCTCGGGCTGCTCATCGGCGCCTACGAGCGCAAGATGAAATTCTGGGCCGAGGACGGTACGCCGCTGGATTTCGGCCATGAACTGTTTCCCGACGATCTCGACCGCATCGAAGAGAACATGCTGCGCGCGATCGCGCGCGTCCCGGCCGTCGGCACCGCCGGTGTCAAAAAGGTGATCAACGGACCCATGATCTGGTCGCCGGACAGCGCGGTGCTGTTCGGACCGGTGCCCGAACTCAGCAATTATTTCTGCTGCAACGGTATCATTCCCGGCTTCTCGCAGTCGGGCGGCATGGGCAAGCTGGCGGCAGAGTGGATGATTGAGGGCGAGCCCTCGCTCGACATGTTCGCCTGGGACATGGCGCGCTTCGGCCACTGGGCCGGCAAGGCTTTTACCAAGGCCCGCGTGCAGGACCAGTACAGCCACCGCTTCAAGATCCATTTCCCCAATGAGGAACGCGCCGCGGGACGCCCGGTCCGCACCCGGCCTGCCTATGAGATGCAAAAGGCGATGAACGCCGTCTTCGGCCTCAATTTCGGCTGGGAGCACCCGCTGTGGTTCGCCGCCGAGGGCGAGCCGCGCGAGGAGACGATAGGCTTCACGCGCCAGAACTGGTGGGGACCGGTGGGCCGCGAGGCGCGCATGCTGCGCGAACGCGCCGGCATCATCGACATCTCCAATTTCGCCAAATACGAAGTCAAGGGCACAGGTGCCGATGCCTGGCTCAACGCGCTGTTCGCCAACCGCATGCCGACAAAGATCGGCCGCTCCTGCCTCACGCCGCTGATCGGCAAGCGCGGCGGCATTGCCGGAGACTTCACCGTGACCAGGCTCGCGGACGATGAATTCATGGTCATCGGCTCGGGCATGGCAGAGCGCTTTCACCAAAGGTTCTTCAAGGCTGTCCCCTTGCCCGAGGGCACGATCTTCCGCTCGCGCACGGAGGACCTCTGCGGCTTCAACGTGGCGGGACCGAGTTCGCGCGACCTGCTGCAGCGCCTGACCAATGAGGATCTATCGAACGAGGCATTCCCCTTTATGCAGTCGCGCCGGATCACCGTCGCCGGCATCGATGTGGTGGCGCTCAGAGTGTCCTTCACCGGTGACCTTGGCTGGGAACTGCATTGCAAGGCCGCCAACCAGGTCGAGCTGTACAGCGCGCTGCTCAAGGCCGGCAATGAAGTCGGCGCCGGACCGGTGGGATCGCGCGCGCTGATGTCGCTGCGCGTCGAAAAGGGTTACGGCAGCTGGAGCCGCGAATACTCGCTCGAATATTGGCCGCAGGAGGTCAAGTTCGATAGCCTTGTCAAACTGGACAAGGGCGCGTTCCTCAACCGCGATGCTTATGCCGCCATCGCCGGAAAGCCGGCACGCGATGAACTCATCATGCTGTCAATCGACGCCAGGGATGCCGACGCGACCGGCGGCGAGCCGATCTTCCTCACCGATGGCACGCCGATCGGCCAGGTATCTTCGGGCGCTTATGGCTATTTCGTCGAGCAGTCCCTGGCGCTCGGCTATGTCAAGGCGGGCTCGGCCAAGGCAGGCGACAAAGTGTCGGTCGCCATACTGGGACGGCAGCATGAGGCGATCCTGCTGCCGCATCCGCCATTCGACCCCGAGGGCAAGCGGCTGCGCTCTTGAGCTAGGGGAACCGGCAAATCTCAGCTGGCCGCAGACACCGAAAGTGTGAATCGATGCCGCGCCCTGGCATGGCAAGGTCTACGAGGTTCCAAACAGATAGGGCGTCCATTGGCGGGCGGGTGAAGGCTTCGCCCGTCCGGCCGGTAGACGGCGTCAGCCGCCGAACCGATCCAGCCAATGTTGGGCAAGGTCCGAGCGACGGCAGATCCAGATGTCTGGATTGGCCTTGATCTTGTCGAGGAAGCGGGCAAGTCCGATCATGCGGCCTGGCCGGGCCGCCAGCCGGCAGTGCAGCGACACTGTCATCATGCGCGGTGTCTTCTCGCCTTCTGCCAGCAGCCAGTCCACCGCATCGCTGACATATTCGAAAAACTGGCTGCCCGTCTCCAGGCCTGAGCCGCGCGAGAACCGGCTGTCATTATTGTCGAAGCTATGCGGGACGACCAGGTGCCGCTTGGCAGCGACGTCGACAAAATAGGGCAGGTCGTCATTGTAGTCGTCGCAGTCGAACAGGAAGCCGCCGTGCTCCACCACCAGCCGGCGCGTGTTGAGGCTGGGCCGACCGGTGTACCAGCCGAGTGGACGGATGCCGGTGATCCGTTGCACGGTGTCGACGGTCATCGCGATATGTTTCCGCTCCTCGGCCTCGCTTAGCGGCGCATAATCGATCCACCGCCAGCCATGGCAAACGATATCACTGCCAAGCGCCGCGATCGCCTTGCCGGCCGCCGGATTGAGCTCGAGCGCACGCCCCACCACGTAGAATGTCGGGCTGACGTCCTTGTCCTGAAACAGCGAGGCAAGCCGCCAGATACCGACGCGTGAGCCGTATTCGTAGAGCGATTCCATGTTGCGGTTGCGCAGACCCGGTACCGCCGGGGACACGGCAAGATCCGAGAGGATCGCCTCGGAGACGCCGTCGCCCTCGCCGATGCTGTATTCGGCGCCTTCCTCATAGTTGACGACGATGTTGAGGGCCAGCTTGGCCCCACCGGGCCACTGCGCGGAAGGCGGCTTGTCGCCATAGCCGATAAAGTCACGGACAGGCAGGTGCGGCATTTCTCAGATCTCTCCAGGATTCAGTCGCAAAACATGCGGTCGCCAAAACTATCCGCCATGCATGTCGATCAGTATGCGCAGTGCCCGATCCATTATCTCTTGCGGACCGACCGTCGCGCGCAAACATTCCGTAAGGCCGTAGCCGGCGAGGCCGCGCACAATGATATCGGCGTCGCGCAAGGCCTTCTCTGCGGCCTCCGCGGCGGCTTCGTCGGAGAAGCGGATCAGCACGAAGTTCGTCCGGCTTTCCGGTACATCATATCCGTTAGCCCTCAGGTCCTGCGCGAACCGGTCGCGAATCCGCGCCGTGCTGTCCACAGTTTCGCGCATATAGGCCTGGTCCTCCACGGCCGCGACGGCCATTGCGAGGCTTGTCATCGCGACCTGGTTCGAGTTCTGCATCTTGCGCACTTCGGCCGCGACCGAAGGCGGAAACAACCCCCAGCCAACGCGCGCGCCGGCCAGGCCATAGGCTTTTGAAAGCGTGCGCAGCACGACAGTATCGCCACGTGCGACAAGCGCAAAGACGGGCCGTGGATCCTGGTCGTCGAATTCGCCATAGGCCTGGTCGATCAGCAGAAGCACATCCTGCGGCAAGGCGGCGCGCAAGCGCAGCAGTTCGGCGTTGCGGATGCGGGTGCCGGTGGGATTGCCGGGATTGCAGACGAAGACGATCCGCGTTGCCGAATTGACTGCGGCGAGAATGCTGTCGACCGAAACGGCGAAATGCTGTTCCGCGGCCCTGGCATAGATAGCATCGGCGCGCGCCGTGGCGGAAGCCGCGAAATTATAGGCATAGGAAGTGCCCAGCACCTCGTCGCCTCTTCCCGCAAAGGCCGCGATGGTGCAACTGATGAGGTCCATCGAACCGGCGCCGCACAAGATCAGATTGGGTTCGACCCCATAGCCCCGCGCGATCGCCTCACGCAGCGCCGTCCAGTCCGGGTCAGGATAGAGACGGTTGCGGGCAAGCGTGCCCTGGCCGGCAGCGATCGCCCTGGGGCTGGGCGGAAAAGCGCTCTCGTTCTGGGCAAGTGTTGTCCGGTCGTAGCCGCCGAAATTCGCCAAGGCAAACGCGGACATGGCCTCGACATGAGCGACAGTTTTCAGAGGCATGGTTGGTTCATGGGAATTTTGCTGTCGGCCATCTTGTGAACTACCCTTGCCGGATCGGCTCATGGGGCAAGCTACAACCCGCCTGCGCGTTCACAAGCAAAAACTAGCTGCGCATTGGCTCCGAAATTCTGGCCCTCATTCGCCGGACGAAGTTCCAGAGGCGCGCGCGCTCATCCAGTGGAGGCGTGTTTGCGGTGGATCAAAGCCGGCCTCGTCCCTTGTGAATACAAATGTCGCGAACGATGGCCATTTGGGCTGCAGCACTAAAGGCGAAACCAGATGAAGCTCATGGCAGTCCTTTGTCTGGCGACCTATCCAGAGGTGAACTCCCAGGCAGCGGCCGTAAACGCGTTGCCGTCGCCAAGCAACTCGGCTCAACACTTCATGCATTGCCGTCAATGTCGATATTCCAGATTTTCAATGCGCTGTCGAGCTATCTGCTCGACCTTCCCAATAAGATCCGGGCGGTCGAGGACAAAGACGCTTGATGCCAGCGACGCGATGAACTGAAAGCGCGCCAACGCGTTGGTGTCCATTCGCTGCAGGTCGACCAACACAGGCGCAAGTCGCGATCCGGCGACCGTCGCCAGCAAGGAGCCAAACATGACCGAGCATACGAAACCCCAAGCTTCCGGCGGTCTTCTGTCTGACCGCGAGCTGCACGATATCGATGCCTATTGGCGCGCCGCGAACTATCTGACGATCGGCCAGATCTACCTGCTCGACAATCCGCTGCTACGCGAACCGTTGCGGCTGGAACATGTCAAGCCGCGCCTGCTCGGCCACTGGGGAACATCGCCGGGGTTGAGTTTCATCTATGCCCACCTCAATCGCGTGATCAGGCTCAGGGACGCAAATGCGATCTACATCTGTGGTCCCGGCCATGGTGGCCCGGCAATGGTGGCGAACACCTATCTGGAGGGCGCCTACAGCGAGTTCAATCCGGACGTCACGATGGACGAGCAGGGGATGCGCAAGCTGTTCCGGCAGTTCTCCTTTCCAGGCGGCATCCCGAGCCATGCCGCGCCCGATGTGCCCGGCTCGATCCACGAAGGTGGTGAACTGGGCTATGCGCTTTCTCATGCCTACGGCGCGGCCTTCGACAATCCGGACCTTGTCGTCGCCTGCGTCGTCGGCGACGGGGAGGCCGAAACCGGGCCGCTGGCCACTGCATGGCATTCCAACAAGTTCCTCAACCCGGCGCGAGATGGCGCGGTGCTGCCGATCCTGCATCTGAACGGCTACAAGATCGCCAATCCGACTGTCCTTGCCCGTATCCCCGAAGACGAACTGCGAGCGCTGTTCATTGGCTACGGCTATGAGCCGCTGTTCGTCGAGGGGCACGATCCGGCGCTGATGCATGAGCGGATGGCGGTCGTGCTCGACGATGCGCTCGATCGCATCCGAGCGATCCAGCATGCCGCGCGCTCTGGTTCCACGGTGCCGACGGGGCGACCAAAATGGCCGATGATCGTGCTGCGCAGTCCCAAGGGCTGGACCGGCCCGAAAGAGGTCGACGGGCTGAAGACCGAAGGCTTCTGGCGCTCGCATCAGGTTCCGTTGTCGGGCCTTGCGGAAAACCCCGCGCATCTCAAATTGCTCGAGGACTGGCTGAAGAGCTACCGGCCGGACGAACTGTTCGACGCCGCCGGCGCTCCTGTCGCCTCGATCCGTGCTACCGCACCTGAAGGCACACGGCGCATGGGCGCCAACCCGCATGCCAATGGCGGCTTGCTGCGCCGCTCCCTTGATCTGCCAGCGCTGCAGGACCATGCGGTTGCGGTCGAACGACCGGGCGCGGTGAAGGCAGAGTCGACGCGGACGATGGGTAAGTTCCTGCGTGCCGTGATGGAGCTGAATGAGGCGGCGAAGAACTTCCGCATCGTCGGTCCGGACGAGACAGCCTCGAACCGGCTTCAGGACGTGTTCGAGGTCACCGAGCGCGCCTGGATGGAAACCATCCTGCCCGAGGACGTTCATCTCGGCCGCGACGGCAGGGTTATGGAAATCCTGTCCGAGCACACCTGCCAGGGCTGGCTCGAAGGTTATCTTTTGACCGGGCGGCACGGCCTGTTTTCCTGCTACGAGGCATTCATTCACATCGTCGATTCCATGTTCAACCAGCATGCGAAATGGCTCGATGCCTGCCGCGACATTCCATGGCGGCGGCCGGTCGCCTCGCTGAACTATCTGCTGTCGAGCCATGTCTGGCATCAGGAGCACAATGGCTTCAGCCATCAGGACCCCGGCTTCATCGATGTCGCCCTCAACAAGAAGGCCGACATCGTGCGCGTCTATCTGCCGCCGGATGCCAACACCTTGCTTTGCGTGACCGATCACGTGCTTCGGACATGGAACCGCATCAACGTCATCGTCGCCGGCAAGCCGCCGTCATGGCAATGGCTGTCTTTGGACAAAGCTGTCGTCCATTGCAGGACAGGCATCGGTATCTGGGACTGGGCGTCGACCGAGAATGGCGACGAGCCGGACGTCGTCATGGCTTGCGCTGGCGACGTTCCGACCCTCGAAACGCTGGCTGCCGTGCAGATCCTCAGGCACCACGTTCCTGAACTCAGGATCAGGGTGGTCAACGTCGTCGACCTGATGACCCTGCAGCCCAAGGAGCATCACCCGCACGGGCTGTCGGATCGCGATTTCGATGCGTTGTTCACCACCGACAAGCCGGTCATCTTCGCCTATCACGGCTATCCCTGGACCATCCATCGCCTGACCTACCGGCGCACCAATCACGACAACATCCATGTGCGCGGCTACAACGAGGAAGGCACGACGACGACGCCTTTCGACATGACGGTGCTGAATGGCCTCGATCGATACCATCTCGTCCAAAGCGTCCTCGACCGCCTGCCAAAGGTCAAAGGCGCCAATATCGGCCTGACGCAGGCAATGGAGGGCAAGTTGCTTGAGCATCGAGCCTATATTCGGGCTCATGGGCAAGATATGCCGGAGATCCTTGGCTGGAAATGGGAGCAGGCGCGGGATGCAACGCCAAAACCTGCTGAATGAGCCGATAAGCGGCCTTCGGCGCATCGCAATGGCACGGGATCGGATGGCTGCATGACGGATGCGATCCTTGTCCTGAACGGCGGGTCATCGAGCCTGAAATTCGCTGTCTTCGAGGCAAGCGCAGAGCTTCCCGCGCTGTTGCGCGGCAATGTCTCGTCGCTCGGACAGCAGCCGCACCTGCACGTCGCGGCTGCGGCCGGATCTCCTGAACTCGAATGGAACCTGGGCGACGGACCGATCGATATCGACGAGGCCTTCGCGACGGTCGCTTCGCTGCTCGGTGATCGCGATCTCCTCCGTGCCATCGACAGGGTCGGGCATAGGATCGTCCATGGCGGCCGCGACTTCACCGAAGCGACGCGGCTTGATGAGCACACGCTTGAAGCACTGCGCCTGCTCGAACCGCTGGCTCCGATCCACCAGAAGGTCAATCTCGATATAGTCTCGCTGGCTGCCGAGCTCCTGCCGCAGGCTGTTCAGGTCGGATGCTTCGACACCGCGTTTCATTCGGCCCGACCGGAACTTGCCAAGATCTATGGCCTTCCACGCGAGCTGACCGAAGCGGGCGTTGTTTCCTATGGCTTTCACGGCCTGTCCTACAGCCATATCGCTTCGAAGCTGCGGGACCGCTACGGTGCGGGTGCCGGCGGCCGGGCGATCGTCGCTCATCTCGGCAGCGGTGCCAGCCTGTGCGCCATGGATGGCGGACGCAGTGTCGCCACGACGATGGGGTTTTCGACGCTGGACGGACTTGTCATGAGCACGCGTTGCGGCGCGCTCGACCCGGGGGTCATCCTCCATCTGCTGCAGGACCGGAAGCTGCCGGCCGACGAGCTGGTCACGCTTCTGTACGAGAAATCCGGCTTGCTCGGCGTGTCCGGAATATCCGGTGACATGCGCACGCTGACCGGCTCGCACGATCCTGCCGCCGCCGAGGCCATCGATCTCTTCGTCTATCGCATCGGGCGCGAGATCGGGTCGCTGGCCGCTGCCCTCGGAGGGTTGGATCGGTTGGTCTTCACGGCCGGCATCGGCGAAAACGCGCCGTCGATCCGGGAAAAGGTCGGGGCCTTTGCCGGCTGGCTCGGCGTAGCCATAGACAAGGACCGCAACCAGCGCGGCGACGAAATCATCAGCCTTGCCGGTTCCAGGGTCGAGGTCCTGGTGGTTCCCACGGATGAGGAGAGGGCCGTGGCCGCCGAACTGCACCGGGACGATCGCGCGCCATCTGAGCGCGCAAGCTGATGTCAGTTCTTGTCGGACGGGAAACATAGGAGAGCACGCGCCAGGTCGAATCCCTTGTTGATGCGCATCAATTACCATCCGGGCCATGTTGACGAGGATCAATGACGGCGGCCGCGGTTGCCTGTTGGGTGGTGTCTGTCCAAGCCAAGGGGAACGACCGTGCTGACGAATGAAACGCCCCGGTACGACGACAGCGTGAATACGACCGGCTGCTGCCCCAGGTTCAATCCCGAGGGTTGGGACGGACAGGAACTGCACTTCAAGGGCAAGCGGTTCGTCAAAGCGAAGACCCACAGCGTCATGCATATTCCGATGAACATGGGCAGCGTGTTCGCGCGCGTGAACAAGCACATCGAAGACGCCGGGGCTTCCGACCCCGATCGGTTCATCGTACTCAGCAGGGACGTCTCGCCGTGGAGCAGCGAGCATCTGTTCGCGGTCTCAAAACCTGTCCGTGACGAAGAGATGACCACGCTGAGTGGCGACTACCTGACCAAAGTGTTCGAGGGCCCGTATAGCCAGGCAAAGCAGTGGCACGAGGACATGCAACAGATAGCGCATGATCGAAAATCACAGACACGCGACGTGTATTTCTTCTACACGACATGCCCGAAATGCGCCAAAGCCTATGGGAAGAACTATGTTGTTGGCATTGCGGCCATTTGAGGCGCGCCCTGAAGACGCTATCCGAGCTGCATTCGCCAGAGTCTGCCAATCAGCCATTGCACGCCGTCGAGACTTTTGGCGGTCGGTTGGCAAAATGCCTGTGCCTATATCTCGACCAAGCACGCCCTCGTCGGGCTGACGAAGGCGGCTGCCATGGAACCGGAAGGCAGTTCCTCCAGCGGATGGGGATGGGTCTTTCTTGCTCACATGCAGTCCTTGGATCTGGGAACCGGCAATCCGAATGACCGGCGCTCATTCCTCCGCGCGCAAAGCAAGTTGAAGGAGAGGCTGCAATGTGCCGTCTGCGAAGGTGACGCGTTTGACCCGCGTCAAGGTGCGATGCACCGGAGCATGCAATTCATGGCCGATATCACCGTTGCCAGTGCGAGGTTTGCATGTCCTACAAATCGATCATCGTCAATCTTGCCGTGGACGCAGATCCGGCGCCAATCGTGAAGCTTGCAGTGGAGCTTGCCGGGCGCTTCGGCGCTCACCTCATTGGCCTGGCGGCAGCCGACGTTCCGCCACTGGTCGCGACCGGCGACGGCATGGTCTACGAAGGTGAGATCATGCAGATCCAGCGCACTGAAATCGAAAAGCGGCTTGCGGAACTGCGCGACGAATTCGAAAGGCTGGTCCCCGACTCGATCAGCAGCGAGTGGGGCCAGGAGGTCTGCAGTCCGACGCGGTTTCTAAGCGTTTCCGCCCGCGCGGCTGACCTCATCGTCACCGGCGGTGAAGAGGGAGAGAATGTCTTTCGTGCCGTCGACATCGGCAGCCTGGCGCTCGGTACGGGCCGCCCGGTCTTCGTCGCCGCAAGCAACGTCGAACATATCTTGGCAAAGACCGTCCTGGTTGCCTGGAAGGACACCAGGGAGGCTCGCCGGGCGGTGGCAGATGCATTGCCGTTCTTGGCGAAAGCCACGGAGGTCGTCGTCGCCACGATGGACACCGACCACGACGGAAGCATTCACAACAGCCTCGCCGACGTCGCGGTCTATCTCGAGCACCACGGCATCAAGGCGCGAACCGAAATGCTTGCCGGCGAGGCGGACGGAGACCGGCTGGTCGCGTTCGCGCGCTCGATCCACGCCGATCTGATCGTCTCCGGTGCGTATGGCCACAGTCGCCTGAGGGAGTGGGCGTTCGGCGGCTTCACCCGCGCGCTCATCCAGGAGAGCGGCATTCATCGCCTCATGTCGTATTGACGGCCTGTCATGCCCAGCGAAGTCGATCAATCCCGATACCGGTCTGTCGATCGGCGTCACGGCTCACAAGGTTCGGCAAGAACACCCTGATGTCGAAGTCTGGCGCATCGGCCCTGGTCGTCTTTGCCCGGCAATTCCGCAGCCCACTCGTCCTCATTCTCATTTTCGCGGCCATCGTGTCGGCTTTCGTCGGCGAAGGTAAGGAGGCTGCGATCATCGGCGCGATCGTGCTGGCAAGCTGCGTTCTCGGCTATCTGACGACTGAGTTCATGCTGGTGATCGTTATCATCGTGTTTTTCGCCGATCTCCTGTTTCATCGCCCCTTATCGAATCGCTGCTCTTTCCACTGGCGCTGGCGGTTGGCCTCAGGCTGAGGATGTTGAGACTGCCTCCGCGATTCTGTCACCGGAATCCGGGATTTGCCTGTGCCACTTGACTGCCGTGGTCAGAGCTGTTTTCCGAGCCGCCGGCGAACCAAAACAAGTGTCGCATCGTCGGGGTAGGCCGTGACGGTGAACCCCATGTCGCGTTCGAGCTCGATGGCCGAACGGTTTTCGCGGTTCTCGATCGACTCGATGGTCTCAAGTCCCATCCCTTCGGCATAATTTGCGATATGGGCGAGAAGTTCCCAGCCGACGCCCAGATGCTTGCGATCCGCGCGAATGCAGATCGCGACCTCGCCTACGCGGTCGGCCGGATCGCATGCCAGGGTCGCCACCGCGATCAGCATTCCGTCGGCCGAGAACGCAAGAAAATTATGGATATGGGCGTCATCGGAACGCGTCATCGCCACCAGCCGCTCATGGGAAACCTCCTTCACCCCGCCAAGAAAGCGAAAGCGCAGGTCCTCCGGCGTCACGTGGGTGAAGAACTCGGCCACGGCCGGCTCATCTTCAGGGCGTGCGCGACGCACTTCGAAACGAAACCCGGTATGCGTGGTAAGTGTGTTGTTCATCGTCGACTGGTCCCTGACTTGTGGCCGTTCTGAAGCGTCGCTGCCTTCGGAGGCGTGCTTATTCGCCCATGTCCTGCAATACGTCCTGCTTGAGGATTTCGATGCTGCGCAGGTTAAGCAGGCGAATGACGCCGTTGTCCTTCAAGCGGGTGAAGACCCGCGACACGGTCTCGATGGTGAGGCCGAGATAGTCTCCGATGTCCATACGCGACATCGGCAGTTCGACCTGCCGCAACCCACCCTGCCGCTCGACCATATCGACCAGGAACGCAGCAACACGTTCGATGGCATTCTGGCGGCCGAGAACAAGGAGATGCTCCTGGGCTCTGGTCAATCCCTTGAGCGCCAAGGGCAGGAGTTGACGGGACATGTCCGCACCGGCGGTCAATCGGAAAACACGAACACCAGTCGCGTTGATTGCCTCGGCGAAAAAATGGTGGGTGGTGTCGGCTTCGAAGCCGAATGTCTCTCCGGCCAGGTGGAAGGCACTTATCTGCCTGCGGCCGTCGGCGAGCAGACGGTAGATGCGAACGGCGCCGAACTCAATCTGATAGAAGGCGCCGGCCTTCTCGCCCTGGGCGTAGATTTCGGTCCCGGCGGAAAAGAAGCTGACAGGCTGCAACGGCACGCTGTCGAGAGCTGCCGACAGGCTCGACGGCTGGAGGTGAGACGGCAGTGCAATCTTGGAGGTGGTGTGAGCGTACATGGCTGCGTTCCCGTTGATCCGTGGCTGTAGAAGTCGCGCAATTCCGAGGGCAGCGAAATTCGGTTATGTCCCTAAGGGAAACCACCTAGTCGTGCGTATCGCCGTTGTTCGAACAGGCGGGAAAGCTGGGCACGGAAAGTGCCGGTCGCGAAGCAATGTCCTGGGCAAACGCCCAGCGTTGTCCGGATAGGCAAAGGCAGTTCCCGGCCGCATGACCTGCTCCAGAAATGCCTTGAGCAGGGCCGGCATGGTGGGCGGGTCGGGATGGCCGATCACAATAAGGATGCGCCGCGACATGGCTTTCCCCTGGATGCTGCCTGTCAGCCGCTAAGGCCGTTCGACCCGCGCCACCTGGTAGGTGTGCATGGCTCCATTGCGCGCGATCGAGACATATTCTCCTGTCACGAAGCGCTCGTCGCCAAGATGGAAGCCGATTTCGTCATCGCGGTCGCCTTCGGCATAGTCGAAATACCATTGTCCGCCGGGTTTGCGCCTGAGTCTTCCGATCAGATCCTCCTCACCGGTGCGAAAACGGCGGACGCGGCAGGAAGCCCTGTGCGACTTCCATTCCTCCGCATCGATCCGGCCTTCGCCGGTCAATGGAGCCAGCACGTCATAGCCCTCTTCGCGATCACCTTCGGGATGGCCCTTCTCGCGAGCGAGCAGCAGCCGGACATTGCGGAAATTTGGGGTGAGGTCCTTCAAACTGGTCATTGCGATCTCCTTTGAAGGTGTTCCATAGGGCGGCGGCCGGACCTTGCCCTTGATCCGCATCAAAGAAGGCTCGAGCTTCTATCCAGGACCGAGCAATAAGAGGGCGCAGATGCCCATGGTGACGGCGAGCAAGGTTGCGCCGGCCAGCGGCAGCCAGAACCTGACCGGCCCGGCAAATACTGCGAGCGACAGGCGACCGATCGCGTTTGCTGCCAGCGCCGCGAGCACGGCCTGCCCCACGGTCTCGATGGACACGGAATGCTTGACCAGGCGCAGCGCGCCAAGCACCGAGACATCGACATCGAATGCGCCGGCCAGCGCCGAACTCGCCAGCAGACCACGACCACCGAATTGGCCGGCCAGCCCGGCACTCGCGGTCGCGACGACCGCGAAGAGCAAGGCGAAGAGCAGCAGCGGGCCCAGTTCGAATGGATTGCGTGCGATAGCGCTGCCTTCACCGTTCGCCCCGTCGCGAGTCATCAGCAATGCGCCGCAGACAGCGAAGGCGAGCGCCGCCGCAATCGCCGGTATGGCGATCGAAACGAACACGCTTGTCTCTATGATCAAAACCACCGCGCAGACGCGGAACACCGAAACCATTGCAGCCAGGGATGCTGCCCCGGCGAGCGCCTGCGGATTGCCCGCCGAGGCGGCGTTGCGGGCAAGCGCCAAGGTCACGGCGGTGGAAGAGACGAGCGCACCGGCGAGCGAACTGACGAGCAGACCACGCGTATTTCCCAGAATGCGAACAGCCACATAGCCGGCGAAGGAAATCGAGGCCATCAGCACGGTCAGGAACCAGACCTCCCAGGGATTGAAACCGCCCCACGGGTCCATCGTGCGGTTTGGCAACAAGGGCAAGACGATCGCCGTCATCACCGCCAGGATCAGCGCCGAACGCAGCTCGACCCAGGTCAGTCGCTTCAAAAGCCCGTGCAGCACCTCTCTGCTGGCCAGAATTGTCGCCAAGGCCGCCCCACCAGCCGCCGCCGCCCGATAATCGCCGGCGACGGCAAGCGCGCCAAGCGCGAAAACGGCAAGGCCCGCGATCACGCTCGTGACACTGAAATCCTCGTCATGCTCCGCCTCGCGCGCCTTGTACCAGGCGAAGATCGCAGAAAAGGCGACGAGCCCCCCGACCAGCACTGATACCGCGCCGAGCGCGTCGGCCAATGCCGCCAGAATACCGCCGAGCAGGCCGGATATGCCGAACGTGCGAATGCCAGCTGTCCGGCTGCGATCCGGGGCGTCACGCTCGCGCCAGCCGCGCTCCAATCCGACGAGGAGACCGATTGCCAGGGCCAATCCAAGCCGAGCGATGAGCGTATCCATGGTTCGCGCGACCTCAGGCGGCGACAGTTGGCAGACGGTCGCGCACCCATCTGACGATCTGCCCCGCCGTCATTGCGCCGGAGGTGCGCGCAATTTCACGCCCGCCATGGAAGAGGATCATCGTTGGGATGCCGCGAATGCCAAAGCTTGCCGAAACGGCCTGTTCCTTATCGGAGTTGAGCTTGATCAGGCGGACATATGGTTCCAGTTCGTTGGCCGCGGCCTCGTACGCCGGCGCCATCATCTTGCAGGGGCCGCACCAGGGCGCCCAGATGTCGACCACAACGGGAAGGCTGCTTCGCGCGATCTGACGATCGAAAATCTCAGCGTTGACGTCTTGCGGGTGTCCCGAAAACAGTTTGATACCGCATCGCCCGCATTTTGCCTCCAAGGCATTGCGGGCCTGCGGCAGACGGTTGACGCCGCCGCATTCGCTGCAAACCACCAGATTCTGCTGTGCCATGGCCATTCACCGATTTTCTGTCGTCTCTACTATGCGCGCCCGAGACGTCCGTCGCCAAGAGCACGCAGCGCGTTCAGGATGACCGCTACGTCGATCCCCTCCTGCAGCAACGCGCCCGCCACCGGCGTGATCTGCCCCATGGCTGCGGCAACCATCGCCAAGGCCGAGAGCGCGAGCCCGGCGATGATGCTCTGCAGGGCAATCGCGCGGGTGCGTTGGGCAATCCGCACCGCGTCGGCGACCGGCTGCAACCTGTCGGCCAGTATGATGACGTCGGCCGCCTCCGAAGAGGCCGTTGCACCGCGTGCACCCATGGCAACACCGACCGTCGCGGCAGCGAGGGCAGGGGCATCGTTGATACCGTCGCCGACCATCAGTGTGGGGGCCTGCGCTTTCTCGGCCCCGACCGCCGCGACCTTTTCGGCGGGGGTGGCATTGGCGACGATCGCATCAAGGTCGAGCAAGCGGGAAATGCGGTTCGCAGCCACGCTGTCGTCGCCTGTAAGCATGACGACGCGCTTGATGCCTGCCTGCCGAAGTTCGTCCAACGTATCGCGTGCGTCCGCTTGCAGGGCATCCCCGAATGTAAAAACGCCGGCAAGGCGCTTGCCGAGCGCGACAAAGACCCTCAGCACCGGCTCGTCCCGGTAGCGGTCTTCGCCGCTTCTCGCCCAGGCCGGCAGCGGTTTGTGGGCGAGCACGAGATGCCGCGAGCCCGCCGCGATCGACACGTTCTCGACTTGCCCCTTCAGGCCGGCCCCACGATACTCGCGAACGTCGCACGGATGCGAGAGCAGAAGGTGCCTGGCGCGCGCCGCTCGGGCGATCGAGTCGGCGAGCACATGGTGCGAGGCCTGTTCCAACGATGCCAATAGTCGCAGAAGCTCGTCCGGGTCGCGGCCGGGCGCCACGTCGATTTCGATCAGCCCGGCGCCGCCGACGGTCAAGGTGCCGGTCTTGTCGAAGATTGCGGTCCGAGCCTGCGCAAGGGCCTCCAATGCCGCAGAGCCTTTCATCAGGATGCCGCCATGCGCGGCGCGTGACACGCCGCCAATGAAAGCAACGGGGGCGGCGAGGATGAGCGGGCAAGGTGTTGCAACCACCAGGACGGCGAGCGCTCTGATCGGATCGCCGGAGACGTACCAGGCGATGCCGGAAACCAGCAAAGTGACAGGGAGCAGGAACAGGGCGAAACGGTCGGCCATCCGGATAAAGGGGGCTTTCGCCGTCTGCGCCGCCGCAACCATGCGGACGATCGCCGCGTAGGTGCTTTGTTCGGACAGGGCTGAAGCCCGCATGCTGAAAGCCTCGCCCGCATTGACGGTGCCGCTGCGCAGCAGGTCGCCGGCGCTGCGCCGTTCCGGTAAAGGTTCGCCAGTCACCGCGGACTCGTCGAGCGAGGCCGAAGCGTCGAGCAGGATCCCGTCGACAGGCAGCAACTCACCGGCGCGCACGAGCAGGTGGTCGCCGATTTTGACGTCCTCGACAGGGATGGTTTCTGTTCCTTGTGTCGACTTCCGGTGCGCAACGCGCGGGGACCGGTCGGTCAAAGCCCTGAGGCTGCGTTCCGCGCGCCCACGGGCGAAATCCTCAAGCACCGTGCCGCCGGCATACATGATCGCCACCACTATTGCGGCCAGCGATTGGCCAAGCAGCAGTGCCGCGGACATCGATACCAGTGCGATGGCGTCGACGCCGAAGCGGCCGATCCAGAAATCGCGCAATATCGAAATGGCGAGAGCCACCACCACGGGCAAGGTTGCTGCCGTCCAGATCGTGCCGGCCTCGAGCGACCCGAACCCTGTTCGCCAAACTCCACCGCCGATGGCGAGGCCCAAGACAGCAATGACAAGCAATGCGCGTCGCAGGGTGGACTCGTTCATGCGATGTCCCTCAACCTTGATGGTCCGTGTGGCGCTAGAGCCGGATGATTTCAGGTCAAGTCTACCTGAAATCTGAATCCGGCTCTAAATCAAAGAGATAGAGCATGATGTCGTCCGAAAACCGCTTCACACTTTTCGGCATCATGCCCTAGAGTTCGCGGACCACCTCATCAAGCAGGCGCCGCACATCGTTCGCGACCTGCGCAAGCTCGCGATTGTCGATGGCGCCCATGGAGGCAACTGGATCCACTGCCGCCACTTCCACGTTTCCAGGCTCGACCTCGGTGAGGATGACGTTGCAGGGCAGCATGGTTCCGACCTTGTCGTCTGCCTGTAACGCGCGCCAAGCGAAATGCGGATTGCAAGCACCCAGGATGACGTAGGGCTTGAACTCTGCGCCAAGCTTGGTCTTCATCACCTGCTGAACATCAATCGAGGTCAGAACGCCAAAACCCTTGCTTGCGAGCTTGTTGGTCACGTGGCTGACTGCCGCTGCAAACGGCATGGCGACGGTCTTACTGAAATAGTAACTCATCCAACTCTCCAATCCTTTATCGCAGCAGCTCGTCACCATTTCGCGAAGCGGCCGCCTCAGACCTGGCGCAACAGCTAATCGCGATAACCGGAGAACGCTTTGATCCAACGCAACGAACGGGCAAGATGGACTGGCGATTATCGCCATGAATCGGAGACACAGGGTGACGATCCGGAATCTCGAACATGCTTTCGCCCCGAAGTCGGTTGCCGTGTTCGGGGCATCGGTGCGCGACGGCTCCGTCGGCCGTATCGTCTTCGACAACATCGTCAATGGCGGCTTCGAGGGCGAGATCTGGCCGGTCAATCCGAAATACCCTGAAGTCGCGGGTCGGCGCTGCTGTGCGAAGGCGGCGGATCTGCCGGGTATTCCCGACCTGGGCGTGATCGTAACGCCACCAGAGACGGTTCCCGGCATCGTACGCGATCTTGCTGAAAAAGGCACGCGGGCGGCGGTCGTCATCACCGCCGGGCTGACGCGCGAAAACGGCCTGCGTCAGGCTATGCTCGACGCTGCCAGGCCTACCCTTTTCCGCATCATCGGACCGAACACGCTCGGGCTGATGATCCCGCCAGTGAAGCTCAATGCCGGGTTCGCGCATATGGCAGCCAAGCCAGGCAATATTGCCTTGCTGTCGCAATCCGGCGCCATAGCGACAACGCTGGTCGACTGGGCGGCGGAGAACAATATCGGCTTCTCGCAGATCGTCTCTCTCGGCGACATGGCCGACGTCGATGTCGGAGACTGTTTCGATATGCTGGCGGGAGATGCCCGCACAAGCGCCATCGTGATGTATCTCGAAACCATTCCCAATCCGCGCAAGTTCATCTCGGCTGCCCGTGCCGCGGCGCGCATCAAGCCGGTGATCGCGATCAAGTCGGGCCGGCATGAACAATCGGCGAAAGCCGCCGCGACCCATACCGGCGCGCTGTCGGGCGCCGATCGCGTGGTCGATGCGGCATTGCGGCGCGCCGGCATCCTGCGCGTCAAGGATCTCGCTGAGCTCTTCGATGCCGCTGAAACGACGGCTCGCTTCGCTCCACTCGAACGAGCCCGCGTCGGTATCGTCACCAATGGCGGCGGGGCGGGCGTGCTGGCCGTCGATCAACTCATCGACTGCAAGGGTGAACTGGCCGAGTTTTCACCGGAGACAATAACGCGCCTGAATTCCGTGCTGCCGCCCACCTGGTCGCGCGCCAATCCGGTCGACATCATCGGCGATGCTCCGCCGGCGCGTTACAGAGCTGCCGTTGAGGCCGTCGCTGCCGATCCGGGAACCGACGTCCTGCTGGTGATGAATTGCCCGACGGGGCTCGGCTCACCGCTTGCCGCGGCAAGCGCGGTGGTCGAACTCGCCAGCGAGGGGAAGATAGGCAGGAAACCGGTCCTGACCTGCTGGCTCGGAGAACACACGGCGCGCGCCGGACGACGGATTCTCCAGGAGGCCGGCATTGCCAGTTTCGAGACGCCCGCCGATGCCGCAAGCGCAGTCTCCTACCTCAGCGAATGGTCGCGAGCCCAGCGTGCGCTGATGCGCACGCCCTCGAGCAGTAGCGAGGATACCATCAGCGACCGCGAAGCCGTACTTGCCATCTTCAAACAGGTTGCGAAGGGAGGCCGGCGAATGCTGACCGAGCCCGAAGCCAAGGCGGCGATTTCCGCCTATGGCATTCCGGTGCCCGAGACGATCGTCGCAAAATCTCCCGCCGAAGCGGAGAAGGCAGCAGGCGTACTCCTCAAGACGTCCGAGCACGTCGTCGTCAAACTGCTATCCAAGGCGATCTCGCACAAGTCGGACATTGGCGGGGTGGTACTCAACATTGCCACCGCCGGGGCCGCTGGGGAGGCTGCAAGCTCAATCGAGGCGCGGGTGCGCAAACATGCACCGGAAGCCGACATCGAAGGCTATGCCGTTCAGCCGATGGTGGTGCGAAAACAGGCACAGGAAATCATCCTCGGCATGAGCAGGGATCCGATCTTCGGTCCCGTGGTGCTGTTCGGCGCCGGCGGCGTGGCGGTCGAAGTGATGGACGATACGGCGATCGCGTTGCCGCCGCTCGACGACGTTCTTGCCGGCGACTTGATCGACCAAACGCGGATCGGCCGCCTGCTTGCCGGGTTCCGCGACCACAAACCGGCCGATCGCGGCGCAATCACTGCTGCGCTCAAAGGGCTTTCGCAGATGGTCGTCGACTTTCCCTGCCTCGTCTCCATGGACATCAACCCGCTGCTTGCCGACGCCGCCGGCGTGATCGCGCTCGATGCCCGCATCGAGATCGAGCCGGAACGCGTGGACGAGCCGGGGCCGAACCCGGCGCTTGCCATCAGGCCTTACCCCTCGGGCTGGACCAGGAACTTTGCTGCGGGCGGCGCACACTATCAAATACGGCCGATCAAGCCGGCCGACATCGCGCTCTACCCGGAATTCCTCGCCAGGATTTCTCCGGACGATCTGCGCCTGCGCTTTCTGTCGCCGCGCAAAAGCTTTTCCGACCAGATGCTGAAGCGACTCACCCAGCTCGACTACGACCGCAACATGGCTTTCGTGGCGCTGGAGACCAGCACCGGCGCGCTGGCTGGGGTCGGCCGGCTTTCCTGCGATCCGGACCGGGCCGTTGCTGAATACGCGTTGCTCGTACGCACGGAACTGCAGGGCCAGGGTCTCGGCTGGGAATTGCTCAGGCAGATCGTAGACTATGCAAAGGCCGATGGGATCGGCCGGATCGAAGGCATCGTGCTCGGCGAGAACACGAAAATGCTGACCATGTGCCGCGAGTTCGGCTTCTCGCTAGCGCATCATCCGAGCGAACCCGGCCTTGTCGAGGCGAGGCTCGACCTCCGTTGAGGTCGATCATCCTGCCGCACCTGTCAGGAGGCTGAGCGCAAGGTTTCGGAAGTGTCGCTTTCGGAAAAGCTCCTCAACTCTGCAACGATTTCGGCGGGCTTGCGACCGGCGTCGATCTTGCGCCAGCCAGACTGGGTGGCATTTCGCTGCAACTGCCGGGACAGGATATCGATCGTGGCGTCGGATGGGCCACCCTTGCGCTCGCTGACCCGTTGCCAAAGAACAAGCGGATCCGCCTCCAGCCAGAATCCAAGGAATGCGATGCCCCTGTCACTTGCCGCCTTTTCGATCCGGTTTCGATCGTCCGGCTTGTCGAACACGGCATCGGCAATCACTGACCCGCCCTCGGAAAGGATCAGACCGGCCTGCCACGCCATTTGACGATAGACGCGTTCCGACACTTCCGGTCGATAGGCCTTGTTCGGCAGTCTCGTTTCTGCCGGCACCCCATGCATCGCTTTGCGGACACGGTCGCTTTCGACGATGCGCGCACCAGGCGGCGCGCCGACATGGGCGGCGAGCGCCTCCGCGACCGTCGTCTTGCCGGAACCACTCAGGCCCCCGATGGCAATGAGCCGCGGCGAGGTCTCCTGGAGAAATGTTCGGGCAAGCTCGAAATAGGATCTGGCCTCGGCAATCAACTTGTCGGAATTGGCGCTGCTTTCTTCGACCTGTGTCGCGGTGACATGCGCCCGCACCGCAGCCCGAACCGCCATGAAGAACGGCAGCAGGACAAAGCCGTCCTCGTCGTCGGCTTCGTCGAGATAGCGGTTCATCACGAGATTGGCGAGGTCCGGGAAACCGCGATGCCAGAGGTCCATCAACAGGAAGGCAAGATCGTAGAGCACGTCGACAGTCGCGATCTGGTCATTGAATTCGATGCAATCGAACAGGCGAGGCTCGCCATCGAACAGGCAGATGTTGCGCAGGTGCAAGTCACCATGGCATCGGCGAATCTTGCCGGCGGCCTCGCGACGGTCGAGCAATCCGGAGTGCCGGGCGAGGGCGGTGCGGAAGGCTTCGGCGAAGGTCTTGATCTCCGCTATCCCGAAAACATGGCTGGTGGCAAAGCCGGCCTCGTTGATGTCGAGGACACCGGCCAGGTTGGAGGCTCCACCGCCATTGTGGATCTCAGGGACGCCGCGATGGTAGCGCACAATCATGCGCGCAACCTCTGTCATCAGCGCCGGCGTCAGTTCGCCAGCGATTGCCATCCGATCAAGGAGCTTCGATTGGTCGAAGCGAACCATTTCGATCGCCGCATCGACCAGGTCTCCCGATCCATCGAGTGCCAGCTTGCCCGCGGCCTCTCCCGTAATGCGCCGCACACCCAGATAAAGACCGGGCGCGGTCTTGGAGTTGAGTTCCACCTCTTTCTCGCAGGCGGCCAGCCTCAATGCCGGCGTCGAGAAGTCGACATAAGGCAGCTTGACCGCCCGCTTCATCTTGAAGGCGCGTTGGGCGGCCAGGAAGATCCGCGAAATATGGGTCTCGATCGCCTCGACCGGCCCGGTCTCGCCATATGTGGCGGGATCGAGCAGCAGCGCGGTCGCGGTTTCCTGGGTTTCAACGATCATCGCATGGCTCCTCTGCGCCGTGTGGAAGCGTCCCGAACGGCGCTGCTATCGCTGCAGTGTCTGGACGTAACCAGCAAGGTTGTGGATCCGTTCCCTGGTGACGATTTCTCCGGCGTTTGGGCCGTATTTCTTGGCGTCATCGGGCAGGAATTGCCGGCCCCAGACAGGCATATCGCGTTCGCCATGCTCCGGCACCATCATGCGGCCGTCGATCAGTGCATAGACGCGCCAATACGGAAATTCGCCGCCATTCTTTCTGGAGAGGCGCGTCAGGTCGGCCGGGCGCTTCACCAGCTCGTCGCCCAAGGGGCCGTCACCCTTGCCGTCAGGGCCGTGGCAGACTGCGCAAGAATTCAGATATTCCGCTTCGCCATAGCTCATTTCCTGCGCCATTGGCGCATTGAAAGCCGAGGTTGCGAGAACTGCCGCGATCAGAAGTCTCACTTGTGTTCTCCACCGATTGATTGCCTGAAGCCTATTCCCGTCGCATCGCCGGCGCCTTGATGCGGATCAAGTGCCCGCGCGGCAACGCTGGTTGATTCAGCGCAATGAATGCCCGCGCCGCCCTCGCTAATGATCGAAGCCACGATAGAACCTTCACTCGAAATCAGGAGTTGCCGCCGTGACTTTCAAGACACTGCTTACAGTTACCGGGCCGAACCAAGGCGAGAGCGATCTGAAGCTCGCCGCCTCGCTCTGCGAACAGGTCGACGCCCATCTGTCGGTGCTGGTTCTCGAACTGGCCTCACCGCCCTCGGGCGGTGAGTATGCGGCTATCGTCTCACCAGCCTGGCTGGAGGAACGTCAGGCCGAGCTGAAAAGGCTCAAGAAACGAATTTCGGAGGTCGCCGACTTTCTTTCCAGGAGCGCCGTATCGTCTGATCTGAGCGACGATTATCCCGACGTGGCATGGGCGGACGAAGTCGTCGGAAGACGCGCCCGCTACGCCGATCTGACCATTCTCGGGCCGGATCTGCTTGCGAGCGATACGCTGAAGGGCAAGGTCATCCAAGGAGCGCTGTTTTCATCCGGAAAGCCGTTGCTGCTGGTTCCTGACGGCGCACAGCCGACGCTGAAGCCGAAGCGCATCCTCGTTGCATGGGACGCCCGCATCGAGTCGTCGCGCGCCGTTCGCGAATCGCTCGACATGCTGAAAGGCGCCGAAGAGGTGCGCCTCATCATGGTCGATCCCATCGAGGACGAATTCCACCATGGTGCGGAACCCGGAGCGGACGCCGCGACCTATCTCGCCCGTCATGGCGTGAAAATCACGGTCGAGCGGCTGCCGAGCTCAAACCACTCAGTCGCCGAAGTGCTTCGCCAACACGCTATTGATGTTGCCGCGGACCTGCTGGTGATGGGCGCCTACGGTCATTCCCGGTTGCGCGAGCGCATTTTCGGCGGTGTTACCAAGTCAATGCTCGAGAATTCATCGCTGCCGGTTCTGATGGCGCGGTAGCATCTCAAGCCAAAGAAAGCCGGGCCGGCGCAGTCCGCACCGGCCCGTTCTGTTTTCTGGCAAGGAATTGGCGGGAAGGACTTACTCACTCGCCTCCCGGCCCGACACCTGCTCGATAAGAATCCGGAAAAAAACTGGCGGTGCGCTGTCGGGAGCGGGAGGAATGGCCGGCTTGAGGGCACCTGGCTCCCACCAATCGGCGTGCTTGCTCAATACCGACCAAGCATGATCCCGCTGAAGCTTGTGGCCGATCCGGTCAGGCAGCCCCTCGTATCGGCCATCGACAACAACGCTTCTCCATCCTCGCCCCTGGCTGTGTTCGTCGACCTGGACGGATACCAGCGGATTGGCTCGCATCCATTCAATCTTCTTGCCCGGCATGGAAAACGCGTAAAGATGAGCATCCGAATGGGCGTAATGCAGGGGCACGACGTAGGGCTGGCCGTCCTTCGCGCATGCCAGGCGGCCCACCCGGTTGGCGGTCAGCAATTTGGTGCATTCCAGGGCAGACAGTGCGCGGATCAGCATCGGTGCGTTCTCCTAACTCTTTGTAGCTGTTTGTGTCGTTGTCTCTTTGTCACGTTCATGGCGGGGCGTTTCGAATTGCCACGATCGTCTTGAAAGCCATCATTGCAGACCCTCTTGGGGTCGAGACGAGCCGGCCACGAAAAAGGAGCAAGGGCCTTGATGCGTGTCAAACGCTGCATCCAAGTCGGGATGATACCTATCCCTGGCAAGGATTGTGAGTCCGTTGATCTTGATCAACAACGCGACGGCTATTGGCGGTAGCATTAGCCTGCAGTTCGCGCCGCTCACAAGGAGATTTACATGCAAATCAATCTCGAGCCTTTCCAATTCGGCCTGGTATCCGCGCCGACGCCGCAGAATGTACAGAAGCTTGTCTTCGCTGCGGCATTCACTCAGGCGCACGCTTTCAAGGCGATGATGCGCTATCACATCGAAACGCTGGCGTTTCTGAAACATCGTTGTGAGCAGGATGTGAAGCTGGCCGAGGATCTCATTGCCGGCTCCGAGTTCAATGACGCCTTCGACGTTTTCTCTACCTTCCTGCAGAATGCGGCATCGGAATACGCCATCGAAGCCGGCAAGGTGGCGGCACTGACCTCCAAGCTCGCTTCGGAAACGGCCAGGCGCGTGCGCAAGGATGCCAGAACCGCGATCGAGGACGTAGCGGCCAAGACCGTCACGTAGATCAGATCGAAATGCGGAGGCCTGCAACCATGAACACCTGTATGGACAGTGGCAGTCACAGGTGTCGTCGTCTGCAGGTTTCCGTGCTTGCAGCGATGTTGCTTGGTCTTGTGCCGCCAGCCCCCGCCGATAGCCTGACGGAACATGGAAGGGCGTTGGTGGAAGTCAATTGCGCCCGCTGCCACGCCATCGGAAAAACCGACAAGAGCAGCCATCCTGACGCCCCTGCCTTTCGCACCTTGTCAAAGCGCTATCCGGTTGCTGATCTCGAGGAGGCTTTCGCTGAGGGCATTTCGACCGGGCATCCCGACATGCCCGAGTGGATTGCGAGCCCCGATCAGATCGAGGCAATCATCACGTATATCGGCAGCCTGCAGCAACCATGATTAGAATGGCGGCAATCGGCGGGGTGAAATGATGAATGATTTCAAAGACAAGACCGCGATCGTAACGGGAGCCAGGTCAGGAATCGGCGCCGCGATCGCGATCGAGTTGGCGGCTCGCGGAGCGCATGTCGTCGCCGCCGACGTCGATATGGCGACTGCAGAAACAACGGTCACCAAAATCGCTTCGACACTTGGCAATGCGCGTGCCTGTCAGGTCGATGTCGTCGATCCGCGCTCGGTCGAGCAGATGGTGGCGTTCGCAGTCGAGACCTTTGGCGGGCTCCACCTCGCCGTGAACAATGCCGGCATCGGCGGGCCCAGCGAGGCGACAGCCAACTACCCCCTCGATGACTGGCAGAAAATCATCGACGTCAACCTCAACGGCGTCTTCTACGGTCTGAAATATGAGATCGCGGCCATGCTGAAATCGGGCGGTGGGGCGATCGTCAACATGTCGTCCATTCTCGGCTCGGTCGGTTGGCAAAATGCCTGTGCCTATGTCTCGACCAAGCACGCCCTCATTGGGCTGACGAAGACGGCTGCCATGGAATATGCCGCGCAGAACATTCGGATTAACGCGGTTGGGCCAGCCTTCATCGATACGCCCCTGCTGACGAAGAACCTGGATGCCGACACGATTGGACAGCTTGCTGCCTTGCATCCAATTGGCCGCCTGGGAACACCAGAGGAAGTTTCGGCACTGACTTGCTTCCTGCTCTCCGCCGAGGCCAGCTTCATCACCGGCAGCTATCATCTCGTGGACGGTGGCTACACAGCCAAATGACCTGGCTTTTCCGGACGTCTAGCGGATGGCGTCCGCACTGCGGTCCGGCAGCTATTGAAAATGATGTAAATCAAGGCGCGGCTTGCCGTTTGCGAAGATCATGACCGGATGTGGAAGCCAATCCTAAGCGCTCCGTCTGGTCGCGATCTCGAGCTGGCCGTCTTCGACGAAGACGGGGAGCATGCGCTCGTGTTTGCTTGTGTAAAGGACCTGCAAGGCTGGAGGAATGCCGTAACCGGCGCCCGAGTCGACGTCCGCCCGACGCATTGGCGCGACTCGTCGCAGGCGAGCATCCAGGCAAACGAGCGCAAAACGATTCAATCGAAGACGGAAAGTCCCTAGAGCCGGATGATTTCCGGTCAAGTCGACCTGAAATCTGAATCCGGCTCTAAATCAAAGAGATAGAGCATGATGTCGTCCGAAAACCGCCTCGCACTTTTCGGCACCATGCTCTAGGCCTTGGCTTCCACGATCAGCGCCATGCGCACGAGATGCGACAGGCTGCTTGCGCCCATCTTGCTCATGACATTGGCGCGGTGGATCTCGACCGTGCGCGGGCTGATCCCCAAATCGTAGGCGATCGTCTTGTTCGGCAGGCCCGACACGAGCCCGTCCAGCACCTGCGTCTCCCGCTCCGACAGCGTCGCCAAACGGGCACGTATCTCCGCCGACTGCGGATGCGTTGCGGCCGTCTGATTGCGACCGGCCAGCGCGGAGCGGATCGCGTCGATCAGGATGTCGTCGTCAAACGGCTTTTCGATGAAATCGGCGGCACCTTCCTTCATCGCCTGAACGGCCAGCGCCACATCGGCATGACCGGTCATGACAATGACCGGAACCGAATGGCCGCGGGCCCTGAGCTGACGCAGCAACTCGATGCCATCTATGCCGGGCATGCGCACATCGGTGACGATGCAACCTTCGATATTGCTCATCGCCGTTGACAGAAACGCTGTCGCCGATTCATGCAGGCGTACGGCAAAGTCGGCCGTCGCCAGCAGAAAACCCAGCGACTTGCGAACGTCCACGTCGTCGTCAACCACGTGCACAAGATCATTCCCGGCCATTGGCGACCTCTTCCCTCTCCACAATGCGCAACGTGAACCGGAAGGCAGTTCCTCCGGCAGGCGTTGCCTCGGCCCAGATGTGACCGCCATGCGATTCGACGATGGTACGGCAAATTGACAGACCGACACCCATTCCTTGTTTCTTGGTGGTGACGAACGGCTGGAAAAGCTGGGCCGAGACCTCGGGCGCAAGGCCAGTGCCGGTATCGATCACGCTCACTTCGGCCATTCCATCGTCGCGGGCGACGGTCGTCACGTGCAACTCACGGCGTGGTGCTTCTTGCATGGCCTCAACCGCGTTACGCATAAGGTTGAGCAGCACCTGCTGAATTTGGATGCGATCGGTCAAGACCAGTTCGGCGGCGGGATCGAGCGTATAGCTGACACGGACATTAATCTCTCGTGCACCAACCAGGGCCAGAGCCGAAGCTTCCTCGATCAGCGCCGGCAGGCGTTCGACCTGGCGCTCGCTTTCGCCCCGGGCAACGAAATCCCTGAGGTGACGAATGACATCCCCGGCTCGCAAAGCCTGCTCGGCTGCCTTCTCCACAGCATCTCGCAGCATCGGCGCGTTCTCTTCCGTGCTCTTCTCGAGAAGGCGGCGGCTGCCTTTCAGGTAATTTGTGATGGCGGTGAGCGGTTGGTTGATCTCATGCGCCAATGTCGAGGCCATTTCACCGAGCGCGGTAAACCGCGCCATGTGCAGAAGCTCCTGCTGCTGCTCCTGGATTCTCGCTTCCGCCCGGTGGCGTTCGGTCAGGTCGCGGCAGAAGCCGGTAAAGAAGCGTCCGGTTCCCGGATGCATCTCGCCGACGGAGAGCTCCATGGGAAAGGTGGAACCATCCTTGCGCATTCCCGTGACGGTACGACCAAGTCCGATGATCCGGCGCTCTCCGGTCGTCAGATAGCGGTGCAGGTAGGCGTCATGCTCCTCGCGATAGGGCGCCGGCATCAGCAGGCTGACATTTTGACCTATGACTTCACCGGACTTGTAACCGAACAGCATCTCCGCGGCCGTGCTGAAGGATTGGATGCGGCCCTGTTCGTCGATGACGACCATCGCGTCGGGCACTGTCGCCAGGATCGAACGCAGATGGTCTTCGCGCGACAGGAGCGCGGCGTTGGCGAAGGACAAGTCGCTGACATCCGTGCCCTGGACAAAGATGGCGGCGATACTCCCATCCTCGGCTCTGATCGGCTGATAGACGAAGTCCAGGATGCGCTCCTCGGCGGCTGCGCCATGAACATTGCGAAGCATGATTTTGATGCCACGGCCGACATAGGGTTCGCCGGTGTCGTACACGCGGTCCAACTGTTCAAAGAAACCTTGGCCCTCCAGTTCCGGCAGCGCCTCCTGCGCCGATTTTCCAATCAACTGTCTTTGTCCGATCAGCCGTTGATAGGCTGCATTGGTCAATTCGAAGACGTGGCCGGGTTCGCTCAGCAAGGCCATGAAGCCTGGCGCCTGCTCGAACATTTGGGACAACATCGATTTCAGCATCGTCCAGCCGGCCGACAAGATAGGCGCTTCGTTTTGGCTCACCTGAGGTCCCCGGGTTAGACACGGCTGCAACAAAGGCCAATTATCACTTCTTACCGCACGCGCAAAACGGATCGAGGCCGAAGTCTCGGGATGCAATTGGCGGATCCTTTGGCTCACATCAAGGCATTGGGTGGTGGTGAATGCAACTCCTCACGCATTTCGATCCTCTTCAGCGGAAGGCCTGGTTCCGTCTTCGATCTCAAGCGAATGGGGGCGACGGGCGATAGCGGATGCATTGCCTTTCCTGGCCGGGGCAAACGAGGTCGTCGTTGCCGCCATGGATACCGACCGCGGCGAAAGCATCCGCGACAGCCTCGCCGACGTCGCGGTCTATCTCGAACATCATGGCATCATGGCGCGAACCGAACTGATCCCCGGCGAGGCTGACGGCGACAAGCTTTTGGCATTCGCGCGCTCGATCCGTGCCGACCTGGTCGTTTCCGGTGCCTACGGCCATAGTCGCCTGCGGGAGTGGGCGTTCGGCGGCGTCACGCGCACGCTGATTGAAGACACCGGCATCAGTCGCTTCATGTCGTATTGACCGCGAATCAAATCGGGAATTTCAAGTCCGAAACCTGCGGTCGCTCGCCAGATTGATGCTCCCGGGCGAGGCACATGTTGACCGAGATCAATGCGGCGGTCGCCAACGTGGCAATGATGGTCGCGAACGGGAGTGACCGACATGAGCTTTCTCGACTATCTGATTTCAGTTGATGCCAGGACCGTTTTGATGGGCCGCATGATGCAGAGGCTCGGCGTCGACAGACAATTGAAGGTCGTGGCGGATCATGTGGCCGTCACCAATCGTGCATCGGACCGCTGCCGCTCCTGCGGCCATCAGGACGATTGCACGACCTGGCTCGACGAACACCAGCAAGCCGACAACCCACCGGATTATTGCCGGAACCGCGACCTGATCGCGCGGCTGCAGCACGCCGCTGGTGGACGATAGGCGTCGAGCTAAGACATGATGCCGAAAAGTGTGAAGCGGTTTTCAAACGACATCATGCTCTATCTCTTTGATTTAGAGCCGGATTCAAATTTCAGGTCGACTTGACCTGAAATCATCCGGCCCCAGAGGTCGCATCGACAAGGTCGAACTGGTCGTTGCGTTGTTAGGAAACCAGGATGACCGACAGCGGCGCGGCGCAGAAGAGGCTGTCTTTCACGGCCCTTACGCCAGCAACGTTTTCGGCGGCGACGATTGCCGCCTGACGCTCGCGTTCATCGAAGACGGCGCCGTTCAGTTCGACCATCCCTTTGTCGACGACGACGTTGATCATGTCCTTGCCGGCCCATTTCCGCGTCGCAAGCTCGGCAAGGATATTCTGCCGAATCTGTTCGTCGTCAGCGGTTGCGGGGGCCGATCCGGGCAAGACGCTCAGCAATGCGCGCAGAAGGTCGGAGCGGGTGACGATGCCGACAACTTTGCCATCGTCGACGACGGGAATGCGTTTGACATGATGGCGCCTCATGAGTTCCACAATCTCGGTCAGCGGTGCGCCGGGCGACATCGTGACGACATCCGCCGTCATCACCTCCTCGACACGGCGTCCGTTGGCCCGAACATATTCATCAGCGGCTCTTCCGGGGCTGACAAGAAACTCCAGCCAGCGAGAGCGCTTGCGCTCAGTGCCCAGTTCTCCCCGGCGCAGGAAGTCGCTCTCGCTGACAATGCCCGCCAACGTGCCGTCACCGCGAATGACGGGCAGACCGCTGATCCTTCTCGACAGCATCAACCCCGCCGCGTCGGCGATCGGCGCAGACGGTTCTATTCCAATGACCGGTGCGGTCATTATGGCTGCGGCTTGCATGACTACCTCCTCGGATATCTCCCGGTCGTTTATTGAGCTCTTGCGCGCGACGTGCCTTGATCTGAATCATTTCCGGATCCAGCGGCATGCCGAGGTAGCTGCCTCGAGGCTGCTGCGCCATCGTGGCTGCGGCTTCATCGCCTCAGGACAGCTGAAATGCCTTGGCGGACAAAGGGAAGGCTCTGGCCGAGGCGAAGCCCCACATGTCTGGCTAGCCGCGCCACCGGGTGCTCGTCCGTGTAGAGTTTCACGAGCATGTTCGTGGCATGATAGAGCGGCGCCGCCGTCAGGGCACGGATCGCCGGACTGCCGCCGATGCGAATGAAAATGCTATCCGAGGCGTCTGTTGATTGCATCATGTTGGCCAGTCTTGAGCGGGGGTGAAATCACCGGCGCGGGAGAATTTATGAGACATTTGATCTGAATCAAATGCATCGGGGAGGGATCGTAGGAGTCATCGGAAAACAAGAATTTATCGAAAGGGGCATCCCCACTTGGCCGACGTGATTTCCAAACTTGTGAGGGAGTGCAACGCCGCACGCGGCAAGGGCGTGGATTTTCCGACCATTTGGCAGACCGTGCTGAAGGCACATCCCTATGTCGCCGGGCACCCGAAGCAGGGACTCAACGATAGCGGACCCTTCCTCGAAGTTCCGCTGATCACCGGCCGTCACCTGGTATACGGTCCGTCAGGCTTTCGACTCGGCTGACCTTCAGGCATGGTCATTCTTGGTGTCGGTCTCGACCCAGGCCGATCGCCGAGGCGTTCGATGACGTCGCGATTCATCGAAGGAAGCGTAGCCGAGCACAACCATGAAAAACCCAAAACCCGTCAAGACTGCGATAGTGACGACCAGACTGTCCATGGGCACGTTCGTTCTCCTTGAAAGACTGTTCAAAGAAGATCGCGCCGACGAGGCAAAAACCTTGATCTGGATCAACCAAACCCGACAAACCCGCCAATGGCGTGCCGACAGGCGGCGTTAACCTGCGAAGGGTGTCAAAGCTGGTCCGCCTTGTCGTCCCGATCGATCAGAATCCGCTCCGCCGCTCCGTCGAGATCCTCATATTGACCGCTCCTCAGGGCCCACAGGAACCCAACCAGCCCAAGCGCTCCGAGGAACAGAGCCACAGGTATGAGGTAAGCGAGCGTCGTCATGAGGATTGTGCCAGTGCGTCGATACCGGAGCGCCTGTCGGGCGCAGTGCTTCTTGCTTGAGTGTGCGGCCCAAGCGCTTGCAGCCGCAGCGCGTTTCCAATGACCAGCAGCGAGGAGGCGGACATCGCGATCGCCGCGATCAGCGGCGTGACATGGCCGAGAATGGCGATCGGCACGGCAACGGCATTGTAGATGACCGCGATGGCAAGGTTCTGGCGTATCAGCTGTCCGGCCTTTCGCGAGATGTCGAGGGCCAGGGGCACCGCAAGGAGGCTTTCACGCAGGAAGACGAAATCGGCGGCGTTGCGCCCGATATCGGCTGCGGTGGCGGGGGCGAACGACACGTGCGCCGCGCCCAGCGCGGGCGTGTCGTTGAGCCCGTCGCCAACCATCAGAACCCTGTGCCCCGCCCTGGTCAGCGCTTCGATGTGCTCGACCTTGCCGGAGGGGAGCAGCGCCGGAACGAAGCTCCCGATATCCAGCATCCCGGCAACTTCGCCGCAGGCATTGGCGACATCACCGGACAGCATCTCGACCGACAGACCGGCGTCCTTCAGTTGACGAACCGCCGCCTTGGCATCGGAGCGCGTCGCGTCCTCGAAGGTGAAGGATGCGACGATCATCCCATTCCTCGAGAGCACCGTCCCGCCATGACCGCCAAACTTGCTTTCGTCACCGGTCCGGGCTTTCCACCCGGCCCAACCGCGCCGGCCAAGACGCCAAGTGCTGCCGCCGGTCGTGGCCTCGATGCCGAGACCCGGGTGCTCGCTGACGGTCTCCAGCTTCGGTTGTCTGGCAGATCCCGCGAAGGCGGCTATGGCCTTTGAGAACGGGTGACGGGAGTGCGCGGCCAAGTCGGCTGCGATCGCCAGCATCGCCGGATCGGCGGAGGAGGCGTTGACCAGCCGGGGCTGGCCGAGCGTCAGGGTGCCGGTCTTGTCGAACACGGCCGTGTCTATCGCTGCCAGGCGCTCCAGGGCCGAGCCGTCCTTGACCATCACACCTGCTTCGAAGAGGCGGCGCGCCGCGACCACCTGCACAATCGGCACGGCAAGGCCGAGCGCGCAGGGGCATGTGATGATGAGAACGGCGATGGCAATCGTCACCGCACGATGCCAGTCGCCGGTTGCCGCCATCCAGCCAAGGAACGTCACGAAGGCGGTGAGATGAACCACCGGGGCATAAAGCGCCGAAACGCGATCGGCGATCCGGCGGTAGCGCGCGCGACCGCCTTCGGCGGCTTCCATCAGCCGAACCATTTCGGCCAGGAACGAATCCTTTGCGGCCGCCGTCACTTCCAGCGAAAGCGGGCCGGTAAGGTTGAGCACGCCAGCCTGCACCATATCGCCCGGCGCTACGCTTCTGGGCGTGCTCTCGCCGGAGACGAGCGAACAGTCGAGATCCGACGCCCCCCGCACGATTCTGCCATCGACGGGGATCCTGTCGCCGGTCGCGATCAGCAGTTGCATGCCTGGTTCGATCTCGCCGACCGGCAGGTAGTCGCGTGTGCCGTCATCGCGCAGCACCATGGCGCCGCGCGCCGCCAGCCGCGCCAGGCCGTTCACCGCGGTCCGTGCGCGCTCCCGCATCACGTGATCCAGAGTGCGGCCGATCAGCAGGAAGAACAGCAGCGACACCGACGCGTCGAAATAGGCGTGCTCGCCGTGGTTGATCGTCTCATAGAGGCTCATGGCATAGGCGAGCGAGACGCCCACCGCGATGGGCACATCCATGTTCATGCGGCCGTGGCGTAGCGCATTCCAGGCCGAGCGGAAGTAGATGCCGCCGGCGAAGGCGAGCGCGGGGATGGCGATCAGCGCCGAGACCCAATGAAACAGGTCGCGGGTCGCGCCTTCAGCGCCGGACCAGACCGAGACCGAAAGCAGCATGATGTTGCCCGCGGCAAAGCCGGCGACGGCGACGGCGCGGATCAGTTCCGAGAGCGTCTTGTCCTTGCCATCAGCCTCGGGGTCAAAAAGGTGCGCGTCGTAGCCCAACCGCCCCAGCGTGGCAACGAATGGCGGAACCTCGTCACCGCGCCACCGGACCGAGACCCGTTTCGTCGACAGGTTGACGCGAGCGCCTTCGACACGACCGAGCTTTCCGAGCGCCGTCTCGATCGTCTGGATGCAGGCAGCGCAATGCACAGCCGGCACCGAGAGATCGGTCTGGCGCAGGTCGCCGCCAAGCGCGCGGCTCGCCAACCTTATTTCCTGGCTTGAGGGGAGGGCAGCTTTGCTCCCGTTCAAAGCCAGCGCCATTTCAGCGCCCGGTGCACAACAGCTCATTGCAGCGCTCCATGTGAAATCATGATTCTACGGACATCACGATAGGGTTCGGCGAGACCGGCATCGGCGTCGACTTCGACGATCCAGACGCCGTCCCTTGGCGTGTGCTGCGCGGCGAATTCCTGGCCCGAGGCAGGGGCGAGAGGGACAGCCTTGTCCGCGGCCTCGTAGGCGGGATGACGAAACAGCACCTTGACGCCATGCAACGAAACGGGCTTGCCTGCCGCATCGCTGAGGCCGTAGCGGACCTCGCCCCATGCGATCGTGAGTTTGCCGGTCCAGCCGAGCGCCGCCTGGGCGCGCCCTTCCTCGGCCTTTCGGTTGAATTGCTGGCTGGCCACATAGGTGTTCTCGACGACAAGGCCGGTCCAGCTCGTGCTGGCGAGTGTCGCCATCGTCAGATTGACCGCGATGACCACACCGAAAAAGGTGAGGATGATGACCAACATGTGCCGGCCGGTGAATTCGCGGGGTTTTTGCGTACTGGCGCTCATCTGGCGATCTCCGGTGCGTTGAAGGTGGCCGTGTATTCGTCCGTTTCGAAACTCGCCTTGTCCTCGACGCGGAATTTGAATGTTTGCGTTGCGCTTCCGACCTGGTCCGCCGGCTGGCGCACGAAAACCTTCAGCGTCTTCAGCCGGTCGGGTTCGACCGCAATGGCGAAGGACCGATCAGCCGGAAGGTCGACGCCAACGACGTTCATTTCAGCTCCCTGCAATCCCTGCATCGTGACGATGATCGTCCTGGGCTCGGGGATCATGTTGAGCAGTTTGACGGTGTAGCCGTTGCGGATCGAACCGTCCGACAACGTGACGAATTGCGGGTTGCGATCGTGCAGGACGTTGACCTCGAGCCGGTCACGGGTCAGCAGCGAATAGACCAGCGCGAGTCCGATCGCCGACCATGCGCCCATATAGATGAAGGTGCGCAGCCGAAATATCTTGCGGATATGGAAATGGGCCAGTTTGTCGGAGAAAGCACCGCCGTCGGTCCGGACGAGCGACGGGTTCACCGAGCAGGAGCCGCCTGCGGTCGCCACCGCCATGTTGACGTTGTAATCGGACAGCGTCGCGTAGGAGATCAGCCCGCGCTCCTTGCCGAGCTTGTCCATGACGCCGTCGCAGGCATCGATGCACAGCGCGCAAGTGATACATTCGAGCTGCTGGCCATCGCGAATGTCGATCCCCATCGGGCAGACCGCGACACAGGCATTGCAATCGACGCAGTCTCCGACCGGCTGCCCCGCGGCCTGGACCTTCTTGGCATGACGCGACCGAGGTTCGCCGCGCCAGTCATTGTAGGTCACGGTGAGCGAATTCTCGTCGAGCATGGCCGCCTGGATACGCGGCCACGGGCACATATAGGTGCAGACCTGCTCGCGCATCAGCCCGCCGAATGTGTAGGTGGTTGCTGTCAGCACCGCGATGGTGATGTAGGCGACGGGCGCTGCGGTGCCGGTGAAGACCTCGCCAATCAGCGTCGGCGCATCGGCGAAATAGAAGATCCAGGCGCCACCGGTGGCAGCCGCGATGACCAGCCAGATGGCGTGTTTCGATATGCGCAGCACGAGCTTGCGCGCGGTCCAGGGTCCGGCGTCGAGCTTCATGCGGGCGTTGCGATCTCCCTCGATCGCGCGCTCCACAACCAGAAACAGATCGACCCATACGGTCTGCGGGCAGGTATAGCCGCACCAGGCTCTGCCAACCGTGGATGTGACCAGGAAAAGGCCGACGCCGGCCATGACGAGAAGGCCGGCCACGTAGTAGAATTCCTGCGGCCAGATCTCGATGAAGAAGAAGTAGAAGCGGCGGTTGGCAAGATCGATCAACACGGCCTGATCGGGGGCAAACGGACCTCGATCCCAGCGCAGCCACGGCGTCAGATAGTAGATGCCCAGCGTGATCGCCATCACCAGCCACTTGAAGCGGCGAAAACTGCCCGAGGCACGCTTGGGGAAGACCTTCTTGCGCGCGGCATATAGCGGCTGGCGGATCCTGGCGGAGTTGACCGCCTCGGCTTCAAGCCGTTCTATCTGCGTATTGTCCAGCACGAGCATCTCCAGTCGCGCGGCTTATGGTTTTCGGGGCGCGCGGTCGGACTTTGTTCTTCGGCCGGTGCGCGAAATGCCGCGTTGGACAAGCCTTGCTACAGGGCGGACTGCGCCGCGTTGATGCAAGTCAATCGCCGGACGCCGGAATGCAGTCGAGGCCCGGGCAGGCCGGGCCTCGTCGCTTGGACGGCGGAGGGCCGAGAATAGACCCCCGCTTCTATTCTCCACCTCCAAGCGAATGAATGTAGACTGCCAGTTCCTTGACCCTGGTCTCGCCTAGACGTTCGAACCAGGCCGGCATCACGCCGTGTTTGGGTGCGCGGATCTGCGCGGCGATGGCTGTTTCGCCGGATCCGTAGAGCCAGATCGCATCGGTCAGATCGGGCGCGCCGAGCTCCTTGTTGCCTTTTGCATTATCGCCATGGCAGGCCACGCAGTTTTCCGCGAAAACCTGGGCGCCGGGCTCGACCAGTTTTGCATCTTGAACCGGGCCTGACAGACTGGCGACATAGGTGCTGGCCTGTGCGATCTGGTCGCCGGTAATGATCTCGCCAAAAGCCGGCATTTCCGACAGGCGCGTATCCGGGTCGGATGCGAAGCGGATGCCGTGGGTGATCGTTTGCTGGATCTGCTCGGCACTGCCGCCCCACAACCAGTCGTCGTCGTTGAGGTTGGGAAAGCCCTTGGATCCCTGGGCACCGGAGGCGTGGCACTGCACGCAATTGACCTTGTACGAAGCGCTGCCGGCGGCAACAGCGAATTCGCGCAACGCGTCGTCGCCTGCAATCTCCGAGACGGTTTTCGACTCTACCGCCGCGGCATATTCGGCCTTGGCGAGTTCGGCCGCGGCAAGCTCGTTCTTGACATCGTTGCGGCTCGAATAGCCGAGCACGCCCTTGGTCGTCGAAGTCAGCATCGGCCATGCCGGATAGGCGATGGTGTAGCCGATCGCCCAGACAATGGTGATGTAGAACGTCCAGACCCACCAGCGCGGAAGCGGGTTGTTGAGTTCCTTGATACCGTCCCACTCGTGGCCGGTGGTGGAGACGCCCGACACTTCGTCTATATGCTCGTTGCTCATGATCAGTCGTCCTTGAGAGGGATCCGGGCGGCCTCGTCGGCCTGCTTGCGGCTGCCGGGGCGGAATGCGAAGGCGATTACGCCGACGAAGAAAAGCGCCATGGCGAGCAACGCCCAACTGTCGGCAAACTCCCTCATCAGATTGTAGTCCATCGTCATTCTCCTCAGCGGTAGCCCGCGGCTTCGTCGTAGGTCTTGAAATCGACCAGCGTGCCGAGCATCTGCAGATAGGCGACCAGGGCGTCCATCTCGGTGACCTGTTGCGGGTTGCCGTCGAAGTCGCCGAGCTTGGCTTTCGGATAGCGGGCCTCCACCCCCGATGTGTCGGCGGCGGGATCGGCCTGCGCCATCAGATCAGCTCCGGCGTCAGCGATCATGTCGTCGGAGTAGGGGACGCCGACGCGCCTGTTTGCGATCAGGTGCGTCGAGAAATCCTTCACCTCGACCGGCGCGTCCTTGAGGAAGGCATAGCTCGGCATGATCGATTCCGGCACCACCGAGCGCGGCTCTGCAAGATGCTGCACGTGCCACTCATTCGAGTAGCGATCACCGACCCTGGCGAGGTCCGGCCCCGTGCGCTTCGATCCCCACTGGAACGGGTGATCGTACATCGACTCGGCCGCCAGGCTGTAGTGACCGTAGCGTTCGACCTCGTCGCGGAACGGCCTGATCATCTGGCTGTGGCAGAGGTAGCAGCCCTCACGCACATAGATGTTGCGTCCGGCGAGTTCGAGCGGCGAATAGGGCCGCATGCCTTCGACCTTCTCGATCGTGTTGTCGAGATAGAAGAGCGGTGCGATTTCGACGATACCGCCGACCGTCACCACCAGGAGGGAGCCAACGAGAAGAAGCGTGGCGTTCTTCTCGATGATCGCGTGTTTGTCCATCAAGCCCATTGTCTGGCTCCTTATTGTGCAGGCTGAAGGGCGGGGATGGCGCCCGGCATCGGCTCCTCCTCGCGCTGGTAGCCGAGGATGGTCATGGTGATGTTCCAGGCCATGATCAGGGCGCCGGCAAGATACATCGCGCCACCCGCCGCTCGCATGACGTAGTAGGGATGCATGGCGGCCACGGTCTCGGCGAAGGAGTAGACCAGGAAGCCCTGCTCGTCGTACTCGCGCCACATCAGGCCCTGCATAATGCCGGAGACCCACATCACCGCGGCGTAGACGACGATCCCCAGCGTCGCCAGCCAGAAGTGCCAGGTGACGAGCCGCAGCGAATAGAGGCGCTCACGGTTCCAGAGCTTCGGCACCATGTAATAGATCGCGCCGAACGAGATCATGCCTACCCAGCCGAGCGCGCCGGAATGGACATGCCCGATGGTCCAGTCCGTGTAGTGCGATAGCGAATTGACCGCCTTGATCGACATCATCGGGCCTTCGAAGGTCGACATGCCGTAGAAGGCGATTGCCATCACCATCATGCGAACGATCGGATCGGTGCGCAGCTTGTCCCAGGCGCCGGACAGCGTCATCAGGCCGTTGATCATGCCTCCCCACGAGGGCATCCAAAGCATGATCGAAAACACCATGCCGAGCGTCTGCGCCCAGTCGGGCAGGGCGGTGTAATGGAGGTGGTGCGGACCTGCCCAGATGTAGAGGAAGATCAGCGCCCAGAAATGGATGATCGAGAGGCGGTAGGAATAGACCGGCCGGTTCACCTGCTTGGGCACGAAGTAATACATCATGCCGAGGAAGCCGGCTGTGAGGAAGAAACCGACGGCATTGTGGCCGTACCACCATTGCGTCAAGGCGTCCTGTACGCCGGAGAACGCCGAGTAGCTCTTCGAGCCCAGGAGAGAAACGGGCATCGACAGGTTATTGACGACATGCAGCATCGCGATGGTCACGATGAAGGACAGGTAGAACCAATTGGCGACGTAGATATGCGGTTCCTTGCGCTTCAGGATGGTGCCGAGGAACAGCACGAGGTAGGCGACCCAGACGATGGTCAGCCATATATCCACATACCATTCGGGCTCGGCGTATTCGCGGCTCTCGGTTATGCCGAGCAGGTAGCCGGTCGCAGCCATGACGATGAAGAGCTGATAGCCCCAGAATACGAACCAGGCGAGATTGCCGCCGAACAGCCGGGCGCGGCTGGTGCGCTGCACGACATACATGGACGTGCAGATGAGCGCATTGCCGCCGAAGGCGAAAACGACGCCGGAAGTATGCAGTGGCCGCAGCCGGCCGAGATTGAACCATGGCTCGATGTTGAGGTCCGGGTAGGCAAGCTGCAGCGCGATGACCACGCCGACAAGCATGCCGACGACACCCCAGAACATGGTGGCGATGGCGCCGTAGCGGATTGGTCCATCCATATAGGCGGAAGGGTCGACCGGGGCGGCCGTTTTGAAGTCCGTGTTGCGAATAAGGACGGCAACAAAGCCGAGCAACACAAAGAACAGCACCCACATATGCTGCCGGAAAGGTTCGTCCACACCAAAGCCGGCTGCCGCCAGCGCCGCGAATGTGAGCAAGCCTAGAACGGCGATTTCCGTGCCAAATCTCATGACATGTCCCCGACGTTGAATTCCAATCTGCGAACACCAATCCGCCGCGACACCAATTCCGCAGTTGCTTCGTTGCCGCCTTGATCCAAGTCAAAGCCCGCTACTTTCAGATTGGGCAGCGTTGGGCTCGCAAACAGTCAGGAGGTTGCCTGTTGGTTGAACGGAGGGATCAGTTGAACGGAGAGAAAGAGCGGGGATCGTCGCTATTCGAGACACGCCGAGAGAATTCGATGCCAACTGACCGACCTACCATGGAGGCAGTCCCGGCGGCCGTGATGAAGCGCGCGCATGACGAGAAACTGAGGCTCTGCGACGCTCTGGAAAGAATCGCCGACGCGTTGCCAGGCGTCGACCGTCTGACGTGCCTGCGCACCGCCAACGCGGTCGTGCCGCTTTTGCGCAGCATTCATCAGTACGAGGAGACGATCATCTTCCCTGCCTACGAGGAGGCCGCGGTCGGTAGTAATGCGAACCTTGCCTCAACCCGGCGATTGCGAGCCGAGCATGTAGAAGACGAATGCTTTGCCGGCGAGGTGACTGAAATTCTATTGGCGATCGGCCACGGCAAGACTGTCGAGAACCCCGAAGCCGTCGGTTTCATGCTGCGCGGCCTGTTCGAGAACCTGCGCCGGCACATAGCATTTGAGCGCGAGCATGTCTTGCCGATGATCGGAATCGTTGACGCAGCCTAATGCGTGTTGATATTCAGGTGAGGCTGGCCTGCAAATGGCGATTTCCTACGCTTCCGGTGCTCACGTACTTTGAGTACGCTCCGCTCCGGTTCTCGGAAACCGTCATTTTCGACTCAGCCTGACCTGAATCTCAACACACCTTAAAGCATGATGCCGAAAGGTGTGAGGTGGTTTTCAGACGACATCATGCTCTATCTCTTTGATTTAGAGCCGGATTCAGATTTCAGCTCGACTTGACCCTCAAATCATCCGGCTCTAGGCGCCGGAGCGTTGCTCCAACCGTGCAAGGCTGTCCACTGTCACATGGCGGTTGTTGTCGATCCGGATCACATCCTCGGTTCGCAGCCTGGTCAGCTGACGGCTCACCGTCTCGATTGTCAGGCCGAGGAAATCCGCGATATCGGCGCGTGTCAGCGGCAGGTCGAAGGTCGCCGAGCTGGCGGCCGGGTCGGCCGTGGGATCGATGTTCCTGGCGATCATCAGGAGGAAGCTCGCCACCTTCTCCGACGCGGTCTTGCGCCCCAGCGTCACCATCCATTCGCGCGCCTCGTCGAGTTCGTTCAGTGTCTGCCTGAGCAGGCGATGCTCGAGCTCCGGCGATTCCTTCATCATTCGTTCGATGGCTGTCTTCGGGAACGAGCACAGGGAGACGTTCGTCGCCGCCTCCGCGTTGATCGCACTTTCCGCCTTGAACGGCCTTCCCAGGAAGTCTGGTGCAAACTGAAGACCGACAATCTGCTGGCGGCCGTCCGAAAGGCTTTTTGTCAGCTTCACCACGCCTGAGAGCACGTTCGAATAGCTGTCGACGGTCTCGGCGTCGCCAATCAGTTCGACTCCCGGCTCGATCTTGTGCCGCGACGAGGTCTTGGCGAGCCCGACAAGCTGGTCGGAATCGAGCGCGCCGCAGACGCCGCGGTGCCGCGCTTCGCAAGATTGGCAAAGCACGGGAATGCCGGCACTGTGAACGTCCTGGCGCACTGTCATCATGATTGTCCGAAGGATTCCACGTGCGGGGAAGATAGCATCGGCCTCAGGAAAAGCCTTGCGGCAGTTTGTCCGTGGGGGCTTTGACCGAAATCAAGGCATCGGCACGCCGCTGCGGCCAGATTTATCCCGCAAAAAGAGATGGAAGGCGACATGCAACAGGAATTGGCTGCCAGGCTGAGCGAGAATGTGCCGCGCTATACCAGTTACCCGACAGCGCCGCATTTCCACGCGGGCGTCGACGCTGCCGTCCAGCGAGGCTGGTTGGAAGCGATTGAAGGCGGTGAGGAGATTTCGCTCTACCTGCACATCCCCTACTGCGATCGGCTCTGCTGGTTTTGTGCGTGTCATACCAAGCAGACCCGACACTACGAGCCGGTGACTGCCTATCTCCGCTCGCTGCATGCGGAGATCGCAACAGTCGGCGGCCTCGTCAGCGGCAGGGGCCATGTCCGCGCCGTACATTTCGGCGGCGGTTCGCCCACCATGCTGAAGCCCGAGGATATGGTGGCACTCGGAACCGTCTTGCGCGGCAGCTTCGATTTTCTTCCGAACGCCGGCATCAGCGTCGAGATCGATCCGAACGACATGGACGAGGCACGCCTCGACGCGCTCGCCGAGATCGGCATGACGCGGGCGAGCCTCGGCGTGCAGGACTTCGATCCGAAGGTGCAGAAGGCGATCAACCGCGAGCAAAGCTTCCTGCAGACAAAGGCTGTCGTCGACGGGGTTCGTTCGCATGGCGTTGCGTCTGTCAACCTGGACCTGCTCTATGGCTTGCCGCACCAGACCAGGGAGGGCATTTCCTCCACGGTGTCGCAGGCCTTGACCCTGGAGCCGGACAGGATGGCGCTGTTCGGCTACGCCCATGTCCCCTGGTTCAAAAAACATCAGACAATGATCGATGAGGCGTGGCTGCCGGACTCGATGGAACGCTTCGCTCAGGCGCAAATTGCCGCCAGCCTTATGCTGAAGGCCGGATATCAAGCCGTGGGCTTCGATCATTTCGCCAGATCCGATGATGCGCTGGCCGTTGCTGCACGCACCGGAACCTTGCACCGGAACTTCCAAGGCTACACCGTGGATCGCTGTGAGACACTGATCGGCCTCGGCCCGTCATCGATCAGCCAGTTTCGCCAGGGTTATGCACAGAACATGCCGGCGACCGCCGAATACGGACGCATGGTGGAGCAGGGAGGCCTGGCTGTCGTGCGCGGCATCGAGTTGTCCGATGATGACCGTGTTCGCGGCTGGATCATCGAGCGGCTGATGTGCGATTTCGCCTTCTCGGCGATCGATCTGATCGAACGCTTCGGCGAAACCGGCCAGAAGCTTCTGCTCCAGGCGAGTTCCATTGCGCTTCGGGATCCGGCTCGGTTGCTGGAACTCGATGGCGACAGTTTTAGGGTGCCAGTGGAAAATCGTTCCTTTGTCCGCAGTATAGCGGCCAGGTTCGACAAATATTTCGAAACCGGCAAAGCCAGGCATTCGGTGGCGGTCTGAGCGCCGGCCGGGTCAGAAATGCTCGCCGGTCTTGAAGGGGCCGATTCGGGTGCCGGCCGCGATCAGATACGCGGTCGACCAGCCAATGAGCAGAAACCCGTTGACGCCCTCCAGGGCCGCCAGAACGCGCCAGTCATGGGCCGGCACGACGTCGCCATAGCCAACGGTCGAGAAGGTGATGGTGGAGAAGTAGAGCGCGGTCTCGAAGTCGGGCAGGACTCCAAGCAGGCGATACACTCCTGCCCACAACCACACTTCCGCGGTCATGACGGCAAAAAGACCCATCACCACGCTGATCATTGCGACAACCCGGCTTCGTCGGCCATGCATGCGGAATCGCGCCACCAGATGCCCCATCGCTCGGGTCACTGCAATGAGGCCAAAGGTGTGAATCAAGACCGTCAGGCTTATGACGATCGTGCCGAGGAAGAGGTTGAGAATCATGCAAGGAAACTAGAATTTCTATGGAGGCTTTCCTTGCGCAAAATCAAAACCTGACGCCAGCCTTTCGAGCTTGAGGCGATCCGCCGAGTTTTCGCCGCTACCTGCGCTATTTATCACCGACCGTCGCGGCGGGAGCGAGGCGAAAGAACATCGCCAATTTCAGGCTTGTCGCGATGCGCTCGGCTCTGTCGACAAACACCGCGGCTGTTTCCGGGGCGAAGAGTTCGGCGGTCGTTTGGCGGAACAGGGCCAGCCAGACATCGAAATCGGCTTCGGTGACATCCTTGAGCTTCAAGTGAGCCGGCACGGGGCGTCCGTGGTAGTCGCCGCTCTTCAGGATGACGGAACACCAGAAGTCCGTCATTTTCTCGAGATGCGGCTCCCAATCACCGATGATTTCGCGCGCGAATATCGGCCCCAGACGTTCATCGTTCCTGACTTTTGCGTAGAATTCGCGGACCAGTTTTCCGATCGATGTTCGATCCACGCCAGCATGGCTCAGAGGCTGTTCCGCGACCGGGCGCGCTCGATCGGCCAAGGTTGATTTCAATGTCATCATACGCTCTTGTCTATGCTGTCAGGAGAAGCCCAGGCGCCGAAGGGCAACCTGCACGAGACCGGGCTGGTCGCGGACAAGCCGGAAACCCAGATTGTCGGGCGGCGTGCCGACGGCGCAACCGCCGCTCTTGCCGTCGCGGATGAAGTTCGACATGTAGGTGCGGTGAAATCCCTCAACGACGTGCACGCCGCAATTGTCGATCGAACTCGTGATCCCCACGCCGTCGCTGGCCATTGTTGCATGGATATAGCACGTCGAGGTCCATTCCCAGATGTTACCCGCAACGTCCGCCAGCCCTTTTGAGTTGATACCAAAAGCGCCTTGTAGCCTTGGTTCAGGATCTGGCTTGCGACCAAGGGCGGTTTCAGCGCGATACCGGGCGAGCCATCGCCGAGCCGGGTTCTTCGGGTCGCTTTCACCACTCTCCATGTCGCCCCGGAAGCGTTCGCCCGCGGCGTACGCCCACTCGACGTCCGGGGGCAGCCGCCATGCCTCACCCGTGCGGCTTGACAGCCAGGTCGCATAGGCTTCGGCATCCATGTGGCTCACGCCGGTAACCGGAACGTTGCCACTGTTGCGAGCATCGATGGGCTTGCAGGCGCCGTCCGCCACGCACCGTCCGTATTCGGAAACGCTTACCTGGTATTTCATAATCTCCAGAGGCGCATGGATGGTTTCTTGCACAATAGGCGCTGCGACTGGATGGTTCTCCTTGAGGAATTCCCCGGCCTTTGGATGATCGAATGAACCAGGCCCCAGGATCACCAGCTCGCTCACGGCTATCGGCTGGGAGAACTCCAAAGAACTATCGTCGACCGCATGGGTTATGCCCAGGCCGATCAATGCGGCGGCCGCAATTGTTCCGAACAAGAAGATAGGATCTAGGGACATGGGCACCAAGTCCGTCCGTCAGTGCAACCCTTCGGCCTCGCTGCAGGGTTGCACCGGGGATCGGATCTCCCGATTATGAGGCAATTGCCTTGGGCGCTTCGACCTGCATCATCAGGTCGTCGTCCCAGCTTCCCTCGACTGTGAAGTGCGCGGTTGCGCCGAGTTCGACTGCCTCGATCAGATTGTGGTTCACATAGGCGTAGATGCCCGGCTGCAGGAATGTGTAGAGCGCCGCGCCGGCCGACCCGCCGCGGATGAACCAGGTTTCGAGATCCTTGGCCGGGGGATTGGCGAACTTGCCCTGTTCCCAGACAAAATCGCCGTGGCCGCCGATCAGGTGTGGGCGCGTGTCGCGATTGGCCTGGGAGTGAACGATCAGAATGGTTTCGCCGACCTTCGCTTTCATGGCGTTGTCGCCGGTCAGCGATCCCGCCCTGCCGTTGAAAACGACATGGGTCGGGATCAGCCCGCGCATCACTTTGAGGGTATCGTCGTAATTGTCGCCGGCCGTTTCATATTTCTTGAATTGCCCCTGGTCGTCGCGGGGAATGTAGAAGTCGTTCTCGCCGACGTAATAGATATGGTCATAACGAACGGGCTTGCCCGTGTCGTCCTTGAGACCGTCGCGCGGCAGCACCATGATCGCCCCGCTCATGCCCGACACGACATGCCAGGGGATCATCGCGCCGCCGGGCGCGCAGTGATAGACGAACGTTCCGCTTCTGGTCGCCTTGAAGCGCAGCGTGACCTGCTCGCCCGGATTGACCAGCGTCAATTCGCCACCGCCGAGCGCGCCCGTGGCAGCATGGAAATCGATGTTGTGGGCGAGCGTATTGGTCTCGGGATTGATCAGCGTGAGCTCGACATAGTCTCCTTCATGCACGACCATCAGAGGACCGGGAACTGAGCCATCGTAAGTCATTGCATTGATCTGTGTGCCGTCGGCATCGATGACCATAGGCTTCTCCTCGATCGTCATGGTGAATTCGACGACCTTTGGACCGCCCTTGGCGACCTGATCATGAGCATGGACGAACGGCGGCGGGACCAAGGTTACCTTTTCACGAGGCAATCCGGCGACGTCCTTGGTGCTCGCCACGGCGGGCATTGCACCAACGGTGGCGACCGCGGCCGCGGTAAGAACAGTTCCCAACAAAGCTTCGCGTCTCGTAAGCATTTCCATCTCCTTGGTTTTAGCCATTCGATGTCTTCAGAATAAATCTTGGCTTCGGCCAAGTCTTTGCGCTAACGCAAATCCAATACCTTTGCCGCGGCTTCTGTTTTGGAGACAATATGCGCCGACGCGGACGCGAACCGGATGGGAAGCCGCGGCTGTGGGGGATCGACCACCAGCCTCTCCTCAAGAGGGGGAGGGATCGGTTCTGCGGCACGAAATCCAGAATGAAAAAGGCCGGACCGGACCGCTCCTCCGGTCCGTCCAGCCTCTGTCTCCGGAAGATCGCAAACCGGAGGACGTCCAGAAAAAATCAGTTGGAAGCAGTCTTGGCCGCCTCGGCGAACAGTTCGGCGAATACGGGTTTGGCCTTTCCGATCTGCTTGACGGCTTGCGCAGCTTCCAGGTTGACTGGCTTGCCGACGACGATCAGCGCCACCATGCCCATGCCGTAGTGCGGAGCGCACTTCACGCCATAGACACCCTCCTGGCCAAGGGTCACGGTTACTTCCTCATTGGTCTTTCCCTTGAAAGCCTCGGCGCCGTCCGGGATCATCCCCTTGATGCTTTCGGCATTGTGCGACTTGTCGGTCGGAACGAACTTGACCGTGTCCCCAGGCGCCGCCTGAACGAAGGCAGGCTGGAAGACCATCGAGCCTTTCTCCCCCTTGTTCAGCATCTGCACGACATGTTCTTCGGCATTTGCCGCCCCGGCGATGGAAAGCAGGGCGATGGCCGCGGCGATCAGTGGCAGTTTCATTTGTAAATCCTTTTTTGAGTTCGTCACGGCATCAACCGTCGCGCTCTTTTACTGGGCCTGGAGACTTGATGATTTGCGCTGGCGCAAACTCGCGAGCAAAAACAGCCCTAGTGCTGTATTGTGACCGCGATCAAATTCGGGAGGGACAGTGTTGGGTAGCCTCGATCGCTCGCTGATTGCAGGGCTTTCCGTCTTTGAAGGCCTGGCCGCCACGGATCTTGACCGCATCGTCGGCCAGGCCAGGTCGCTCAGGATCGCCAAGGACCAGCCGGTGTTCGAGCAGGAGCAGGAAGCACATTCCTTTTTCCTGCTGCTGGACGGACATGTGCGCGTCGTCAAATCGACGCCTGACGGTCACGAGGTGACGGTGCGATACATTAGTCCAGGCGAGCTGATGGGCATCGCCCACGCGCTTGGCCGCACCACCTATCCGGCAAATGCGATAGCTGCCGTCGATTGTGTGGCTCTTGCCTGGCCAAGCCATCTTTGGCCAACGCTCGCAGCGAATTTCCCAAGCTTCAGTGCCAACACATACAAGGCCGTGGGCAGCAGACTGCAGGATGCCCATACGCGCGTCATCGAGATGTCCACCGAACAGGTGGATCAGCGTGTCGCCCATGCGCTGCTCAAGCTGGTCAAGCAGACGGGCAAGAAGACGGAGGAAGGTATCCTGATCGACTTCCCGATTTCACGCCAGGACATTGCCGAGATGACGGGAACGACGCTGCATACGGTGAGCCGACTGCTCTCGGCGTGGGAAGACCAGGGATTGGTCAAGAGTGGGCGCCAGAAGGTGACCGTGGTCGAGCCTCACCGGCTCCTTCTGATCGCCGAAGGCCGCGCGGAGAAAAGCTAGTCGGACGCGGTCCCTTCGATCGCGGCCTGCAAATCGCTGCTGAGTTGTTCTTCGTTGAGATCGTGTTCGCGTGCGGCGTCAGAAACCGTATGGAACGAGGCAATCGGGCAGCCGACGCAAAGCAGGCCGTGCTGGAGCACGACCCGGATGGCCGCCGGCGACCGGCTCATGATTTCGTCCATCGTCGCATCGTCGCTGAATTTGTGTTTCATGCTGCTTGTCCGCGCTTTGGAAGCGGACATCTTGCATCCGCTTTGCGGGATGCTCGTTGCGCTGAGACAAAGAGCAAGCAGCCTGGCGCTCGCTTGCGACCCCTGAACGGCGCAGATCGTCGACCGGGTCAGGAACCGCTTCTCCCGCCCGTTGTCCAGCGAGAACATGCCGCCGCGGCCAGGCACCACGTCGATGATGAGATCGGTATGCTTCCAGGCTTCGAATTGCGAAGCACCGATGTAGAAGGGAGCGTCGCCGATGTGGCCGAGCAGCACATCCCGGTCGCCGACGATGAAGCCGGCACGCGGATAGCACATCGGCGAGGAACCGTCGCAGCAGCCGCCGGATTGATGGAACAGCACCGGACCGTGCTCGGCAACGATCTCCGCGATCAGTTCAAGCGCTGCCGGTGTTGCCGTGACCTTGGCATGCATGGCGTTTTCGATTTCCAGGCTTGGGCGCGGCCCCTCGCGGAGCCGCGCCTGTGAGCCAAAGAGGCGATCAGAAGAAACCGAGCTTCTTCGGGCTATAGCTGACCAGCATGTTCTTGGTCTGCTGGTAGTGATCGAGCATCATCTTGTGCGTCTCGCGGCCGATGCCGGACTGCTTATAGCCGCCGAAGGCCGCATGCGCGGGATAGGCGTGGTAGCAATTGGTCCAGACGCGGCCGGCCTGGATCGCGCGGCCGAAGCGATAGGCACGGTTGCCGTCTCGCGTCCAGACACCGGCGCCCAGACCGTAGAGCGTATCGTTGGCGATGCTGAGCGCTTCGTCGTCATCCTTGAAGGTGGTGACCGAAACCACGGGCCCGAAAATCTCCTCCTGGAAGATGCGCATCTTGTTGTGGCCCTTGAATACGGTCGGCTTGACGTAATAGCCGCCCGCCAAGTCGCCGGGCAGGAGGTTGCGGGCGCCGCCGGTCAGCACTTCCGCCCCTTCCTGGCGACCGATGTCGATGTAGGACAGGATCTTTTCCAATTGCTCGGACGAGGCCTGCGCACCGATCATCGTCGCCGGATCGAGCGGATCGCCCTGCACGATCGCTTCGACGCGCTTGAGGGCGCGTTCCATGAACCTGTCGTAGATCGATTCATGGATGAGCGCGCGGCTCGGGCAGGTGCAGACCTCCCCCTGGTTCAGCGCGAACATGACGAAGCCTTCGATCGCCTTGTCGAAGAAATCGTCGTCCTCGGCCACGACATCACTAAAGAAGATATTGGGCGACTTCCCACCCAGCTCTAGTGTGACCGGGATCAGGTTCTGGCTGGCATATTGCATGATCAGCCGGCCCGTCGTGGTCTCGCCGGTAAAGGCGATCTTGGCGATGCGCGGCGACGAGGCGAGCGGCTTGCCGGCCTCGAGGCCGAAGCCGTTGACGATGTTGAGCACGCCAGGCGGCAAGAGATCGCCGATAAGATCGGCCCAGAGCAAGATGGCGGCAGGGGTCTGCTCGGCAGGCTTCAGTATCACGCAGTTTCCGGCGGCAAGCGCGGGCGCAAGTTTCCAGCAGGCCATCAGCAGCGGAAAGTTCCAGGGGATGATCTGGCCGACCACGCCGAGCGGCTCATGGAAGTGATAGGCGACGGTATCGTCGTCGATCTGGGAAAGACTGCCTTCCTGGCCGCGCAAGGCGCCAGCGAAATAGCGGAAATGGTCGATGGCTAATGGCAAGTCGGCCGCGGTCGTTTCGCGGATCGGCTTGCCGTTGTCCCAGGTTTCGGCGCATGCGAGGAGATCGAGGTTTTCCTCCATGCGGTCGGCGATACGATTGAGGATGAGCGAGCGTTCGGCCACGCTGGTGCGCCCCCAGGCGCCCTTGGCGGCATGCGCCGCATCGAGAGCCGCCTCGATGTCCTGGGCGTCGGAACGCGCCACTTCGCACAGCAGCTGGCCGTTCACCGGCGAGTGGTTATCGAAGTAGCGGCCGGCGTGCGGCTCGGCCCATTTGCCGCCGATGAAATTGCCGTAGCGCCTGTCGAACGGCGCCTTGACCGAGCGTGAGAATTCAACCTTGTTCATCTGTCTTCCTCCCGAAGCCGACGTCGCGGGATGCAACGCTTCGGAAGAGAGACTTGTGATTTCCGCCGCTCTTGTCACCGTATCGGAGACAGTGGGCAGACCGGATGTGTCGCAGAATTGCGACACTCATGCGAGGATTCGAATGGTCAGTGGGACCTGTGTACGTCCAGGCGGTTGAGCTTGCGGTGAAGCGTCGCTCGGCTGATGCCAAGCGCCTGAGCCGCGGCCGAGACATTTCCGTCTGCCCGCGCCAGCGCCCGCTGCAGGGCGCCGCGCTCGGCCTCGGCGAGGATTTCGGGGCCACTCTCCGCCCAACCGAGCAGATCGGCCGCGGGCATCGGTTTGTCGAGACATTGTTGCGTTATCCCAAGCGCCAGGCGAGCCGATCGGGTCGCGCCGACCACAAGGTCATCGGCATCGACTGCGATCAGCGCGCCGGAGCCTTTGTCGGTCACCGGCGCCAGCAGAATTCGCGCCTTCGGGAATGCCATCCTGAAGTTCTCCGCCTCGATCCGACGCGCCGCATCGACCACCGCCACCGAAATAAGATTGGCGAAGGCTTCGGTCAGATCGGCCCGGCACGACGAGACGTCGAGCGCGGCGACAAGATTCCCCTCATGATCGTAGATCGGAGCAGTGGTGCAGCTCAGCCCCGTGTTGCGCGTCTGAAAATGCTGGTCGCGGTGGATCGTCAGCGCCCGCTGTTCAACCAGACAGGTACCGATACCGTTCGTGCCCTGGCTCTCTTCGTTCCAGACGGAGCCAGTCCACAACCCCCAGGAATGAAACGTCTCGTCATCCACGGGCGCGCCACGCCGTTCTACCGGCACACCGTCGCGATCGGCGAGCAGTACGCAGCATCCGACGCCGCCCACCGCAAGATAGAGCCGGTCCAGACTCGGTTGGGCGGCTCGGACGAGTGCTTCGATGCGTTGCCGGGCTTCCTCCAATTCGGCCTCTGTCAGATAGCGTGGCGGGCTGCAATCAGTCGGATCGAGCTGATGCAAACTGGAAGACCGTCGCCAAGAGGCGACCAGCGCCGACTTCGCCGCGGCGTCCGAAGCGATCGCGGCCTGAATGCGGTCGGCATGATGACGGGGCAAATCCTCGCCCATGCTTATCCTCCCAAAACCCATTTCTTGCTTTCGGCTCCTGGACCATGGCCGATTCAAGACAGGGCAACGCTGATGTCGTGTCAGGTTCCGCTTTCAATCACCGCATTGTCAATTCGACAGAAGGACCAGAAAGGGGACATCCTCCATGTTTCCTATTGGTTAGTGATGTTTGGCCAACCGATGGTCGTTCCTCGTCGGTGCATTTTCTCCTCCAGGCACCTTTCGGTTGATGCCCAAAGCCTATCAGCACGAACTGGGGCGTTCATTGATCGAGCGCAAAGACGAACACCCCGCCGGGCCGCCCGATGCTTCAAAGCCTCCGCGCACTGCCGTTCTTCGCGATAGAGCCGGTAGCCAACATAACTGATATTCCATGAACGGGTCTGTCTCGGGTTCTCCAAAAAAGGGATGTTCGTTCCAGCTTGATGCCGATCGCGCGGGTCCGCGTCCGCGGAGCAATATCGGCCGGTCTGGGAGGTCCGAAAAATGGGGAAGGCGCGATTGTCGCAAGAGGGCGTGGTGTTCGCACTGGCCGTTGCGATGTTTGCGGTGTTCGCGCTGACGCTCAACAATTTCCTGACCGCCGGCAACCTCATTGCGCTGGTGCGCAGCGTCTCGATTCTCGGTATCCTCGGCCTGGGCATGGGGCTGGTCGTGATCGGTCGGGGAATAGACCTCGCAATGGTGGCCACGATGGTGGTCTCGTTGTCCTGGGTTTTGTCCATGGCGCAGACCGGTACGCCATTTGACACCGCGCTGGCGTATGGCGTCCTGCTCGCGCTTGCCATCGGTCTGGCGAGCGGCATTCTCGTCGCCTACGCCGATATTCCGGCGATCTTCACGACGCTTGCCATGGGCCTGGTCGCCTATGGCTCCGGGCGCGCCTTCCTGTTTCAGATCGACGTGCAGAACACCCCGGTCGGCGTTACCTGGTTCGACTTCCTCGGTCGCGGCTTGTTGTTCGGCCTGCCGATGCCGATCATCGCCTTCGCCGTGCTTGCGGCGCTGATTGCGCTGCTTTTGCTGCGCACCCGTTTTGGCCGGTTTGTCTATGCGGCGGGCGACAACCCGCTGGCGGCCCGCATCACCGGTTTGCCGCTGCGGCCGCTTATCGTGGCGCAGTACGTCGTGAGTTCGCTGATCGCCTTCCTCGCCGGCGTGGTCATGGCGGCGGCCGTGTCCGGCATGAGCACGCGGGTCTACAACTCGACCATGATCTACGACGTCCTGCTCGTCGTGGTGCTGGGCGGCATAAGCCTGAGCGGCGGCCGCGGCGGTGTGCGCAACGTGCTGGTCGGAACGCTGCTCGTCGGCGTGCTGCTGAATGGCATGACCATCCTCGACATCACCTACACCACGCAAAACCTGATCAAGAGCCTGATCCTTCTGCTGGCGATCATGGTCGACAGTTTCATCAACCCCAGGGACGAGCAGACCTCGCAGCAGAGCCAAGGGGACATCTGAACCACATCTTGTTTGCAATTCAACGGGAGGAAACCATGAAGATTCGCAACATTCTGGCGGCAGGCCTGATGGCCCTCGGGTTGGCGGGCGCCGCACATGCCGATGACGGCCTCGACAACCCGTCGCGCAACCCTTTCTATGACGGCCTGAAGGGAAAGCGCGTCGTTTTCATTCCCCTGGCGATGGGCTTCGACCTGACCGAGGGCTGGGCCGCGATCATGCGCAAGCAGGCGGCCGACCTCGGTTATACGCTTGAAATCCGTGATCCGAACTGGAGTACGGACGCGGGCACGCGCGCTCTGACCGCGCTGATCGCCGAAAAGCCCGACCTCATCATCGCGCACAATCCTGACGTGCAATCCTATGCGCGGTTGCTGAAGCGCGCCATGGACGCCGGCATCAAGGTGATCCAGCTCAATCTCGAATCCGTGGTGCCGACCGACGCCTATGTCGGCGCCGACTGGTCGCGCGTCGGCTACATCGAGGCGGATGCGCTGGTGAAGCAGTGTGGAGCGAGCTCCGGCAAGTCCGGCAAGATCGCCATCATCCGCGGCCAGCCTACGGCAGCTTCGGATCTCTACGAGCTTTATGCCTACAAGCAGACCTTCGCCAAGGATCCGTCGATCAAGGTCGTGTCGGAGCAGGCCGCCCAGTACGACCCCGCCAAGGCGCGCGCGATCATGGAGACGGTATTGCAGCAGCACCCGGATCTGTGTGGTGTCGTCGGCAACTGGGATAATCAGGACGTCGGCGCGGGCGCCGCGATCCAGGCGGCCGGCAAGGCCGACGACATCTACCTCGTCACCTCCGGCGGCGGCAACAAGATAGGTTGCGACAACATCGAGAAGGGGCTGCTGGACCTGATCATCAGCTACGATGTCCCGCTCCAGGGCAATGCGATCAACCAGCAGATCGTGCAGACACTGCTGGCGCCGGCCAAGGCCGGAGAGAGCAAGACCTCCTACTACACCCCGCTGACGCTGCTGACGAAGGACAATATCGGTCCGCGTACCTGCTGGCAGCTGGACCAGCTGAAGTAGGCCGACTGGCGAGCACCAAGGATCATCATGGCCAGCAGCGACACCTCCGCCTATCTGCGTTCGCGTTATCTCCCCGATCACCTGATCGGGGAGCTTCTGTCGAAGCGCTGGATCGACAATGCGATCCCGTTTTCCGCCCTCCTGCTCACGATCGTGGTGCTGGGCTCGATCATTCCGGACTTTCTGTCCCTGTCGAGCCTTTCCGACCTCGCCCGGCAGTTCGCGGAATTCGGGCTCGTGGTGCTGGCCCTGACGGTGGTGATGATCTCAGGCGGCATCGACCTCTCGGTCGCTTCCGTCTTCTCGCTCGCGGTGCTGTTCTCGCTGATCGGCGTGAATGTCTACGAACTGCCGGTTCCGGCCGTCCTCGCCGGCATCCTGGTGATGGGCATGGGGTGCGGCGCCATCAACGGCGTGCTGGTCGGCTATTTGCGCCTGCGCGCCTTCCTGACCACGCTGGTCAGCCTGATCATCTTCCGCTCGATCTACGAGATCGTCTTCGTGAAGATGTCCACCTCGATGATGGTGGGCTTTTCCATGTCCGACCTCTGGCTGTTCATCGGCGAAGGCACGGTGCTCGGCGTTCCGACCTCGCTGGTGATCACGCTGGTGATCGCTCTCGCCTGGCACCTCGTGCTGTCGCGCATGCGCCCCGGCTGGCGGCTCACCGCGGTGGGCGGGGCGCGGCGATCGGCTTTCAACGCCGGCATCGACGTGCGCTTCATGGTGTTCCTCACCTATGTCGCCTCCAGCACGATGTGCGCGCTGGCCGGCTTCCTGTTCGCCGCTCGGCTGGGCAGCACAGGGTCCGACACCGGCGTCGGGCTCGAAGTGCAGGCGCTCACTGCGGCCGTGCTCGGTGGAACGGCGATCGGCGGCGGCCGGGGTTCGGTGGCGAAGGCGATCATCGGCAGCCTGCTGGTGCTGATGCTTACCAACGGACTGATCAATCTCGGGATCAGCGGCCCAATCACCTCGACCATCCTTGGCGCAATCCTGCTTTTTGCCGTCTTCGTCGACATGCGCTGGCAGAAGCACCGCCACCGCATTCTCGCCAAGGTCTACGTCTCGCCGGCCTATCTTTCCCTGCCGCCGGCGCCGAAGGTCGACGCACCCGGCTCGCCCTATGTGCTGAACGATCGCTTGCGCTCCGTCGAGATCATCGGGCTCGGCGAGATCGAGGGACCAGAGGACGTAATCCTCGATCGCGACGACAATCTCTATTGCGGCACAAGGCATGGCGACATCGTCCGCTTCTTCGGCCCCGACCACAAACGCTCCGAGGTGTTCGCGCATATTGGCGGCCATCCGCTCGGCATGGCGTTCGACCGCACAGGCAACCTGCTCGTCTGCATCGGCGGCATGGGTCTGTTTCAGGTTGCGCCCGACAAGACCGTCACCAAGCTCACCGACGAGACGAACCGAAGCTGGACCTCGGTCGTGGACGATTCGCGGCTTCGACTGGCCGACGACGTCGACGTTGCGCCCGATGGCCGCGTCTATTTCAGCGAGGCGACGATCCGCTACGAGCAGGAGGACTGGGCGACCGACGCGGTGGAGAGCCGGGCGAGCGGGCGCATGATCTGCTACGACCCGCGCACCGGCAAGACGCACACCGAGATTCCGAAGCTGGTCTTCGCCAACGGCGTCACCATGTGTCCCGACGGGCAGTCCTTCATGTTCGCGGAGAGCTGGACCTGTTCGATAAGCAGATACTGGTTCGACGGACCCAAGAAGGGCACCACCGAACGCGTCATCTCCAGTCTGCCCGGCTATCCCGACAACATCAACCGGGCCTCGGACGGCAACTACTGGCTGGCGCTGCTCGGCATGCGCGGGCCGGCGCTCGACCTTGCGATGCGCATGCCCGGCTTCCGCAAGCGCATGGCTCGCCGCGTTGCGCCAGATCAGTGGCTCTACCCGAACATCAACACCGGCTGCGTGGTGAAGTTCAACGAGAAGGGGGAGATCCTCGACAATCTCTGGGATCTCGGCGGCCGCAACCATCCGATGATCACCTCGATGCGCGAGCATCGGGGATGGCTCTATCTGGGCGGTGTTTCGAACAACCGCATAGGCCGCTACAGACTGCCGGACGCGGATCCCGACTGGTGCGGGCAGGATGCCTATTGGGGACCGCGCCCATGATCGGCGCCATCAAGCGCGCCTGGGCGAATTTCCGTGGCTTCGATCTCACAGGCAGCACGGTGCCGCCGATGGACGGCCCGCTGCGGCCGAATGCGAAGCTCGACGCAGCACCGCTGCTTCTGGAACTCGCCGACGTCGATAATCTTGTGCTGCGCGGGCAACAGATACTCTGCTCGGTCGGTCAGGAAATCCATACCCTGGCGCCGGAGATCGGCAATAGCGGGGAGGCGCTTTCAATCACCGGGACGCACAGCGCCGGCAAGCCCGTGACCAGCATGGCGGCGGCCGGAGACCTGCTGGCTGTCGCCGTCGAGGGCGAGGGGATCCGCATCGAAAGACCGGGGCGCGCATCGACGGAACTGATCAGGCCGGAAGGGCTCAATGTGGAGTGCATCACGGCTATGGCCTTCGCCGACCCCTCCACCTTGCTCATCGCGGTGGGATCGGCCCGCAATCCCGCGCATCGTTGGAAGCACGATCTGATGACGAAGACGGAAGCGGGGTCGGTCTGGCGCGTCGACGTCGGCGCGCGCAGTGCCGTTTCAATCGCCTCGGGGCTGGCATTTCCATCCGGGATAATCGTATCCAAGGACCGCCTGTTCGTTTCGGAGGCCTGGCGCCACCGTGTCGTTTCGATGGGCCTCGACGGCTCACTCCAACAGATCGCCCTCGGCTCGCTCCCCGCCTATCCCGGGCGCATCGCACCGGCAACGGAAGGCGGCTTCTGGCTGGCGATGTTCGCGCCGCGCAACCCGCTTGTCGAGTTCGTCCTGAAGGAGGACGAGTACCGCAGCCGCATGATCGAGACGATCGATCCAGAATATTGGATCGCTCCCTCCCTCGTCACCGGGCGGAGCTTCCTCGAGCCCATACAGGGCGGCGCGCGCAAGAAGCTCAATATGCTGAAGCCTTGGTCGCCGACCTGGTCGGCGGGCATCGTCGTGCGCTGCGACGGGGCCATGTCGATGTTGCGAAACTATCAAAGCCGTGCCGATGGCGACGTGCACGGCGTGACGTCAATGTGCGAAGCCGATGGCCGGCTTCTGGTCGGTGCAAGGGGATCGGGGAAGATCGTGGCGATCGACGAACGAGCGGGGCAGACCGCAAGATGACACCGCTCATTCAATTGCGCGGCGTCTCCAAGGACTTCCGCGGCGTTCTGGCGATCTCGAACGTGGATTTCGAAATCCGTCCGGGCGAGATACACGCTATTCTCGGCGAGAACGGCGCGGGAAAGTCGACGCTCATGAAGGTGCTCGCCGGCGTCTACCAGCCGAGCTCCGGCGAAATGCTGCTCGACGGCCAGCCCGTTACCCTGAATTCGCCATCAGACGCGCTGAACCGCGGCATAGCGATGGTCTTCCAGGAGACCAACCTGGTGCCGTCGATGTCGGTGGCGCAGAACATCTATCTTGGCGACGAGAAGCTGTTCAACCGGCTGCGCGGCTTGAACATCCAGGCGCAGCGTTACCTGCTGTCGCTCAATTTCTACGTCGATCCCACCGCGCAGGTCTCCTTTCTGGGGGCCGGCAAGAAGCAGATGGTCGAGATCGCGCGCGCCGTTCATCACAATGCGCGGCTCATCATCTTCGACGAGCCGACCGCGACGCTGACGCCTGAGGAGAAGTTCCACTTCTTCAACCTTGCCCGGCGGCTCAAGGAAGAGGGCATTGCGATCATCTTCATCAGCCATGCGCTGGAAGAGGCCTTGCAGCTGTCGGATCGCATCACGGTGATGCGCGACGCCAAAGTGGTGGTGACCGACGAAACGAGCAAGTTCGACCGGGACCGGATCGTCCAGGCAATGGTCGGGCGCAGCCTGTCCGGCGAGCTCTATTCCGGCCAGACGCGCCTGGCGCGTCCCATGGGCAGAAAGATTCTCAGCGTCGAAAACCTGTCGATGGGCAATACGGTGCGCAACACGTCCTTCTCCGTGTTCGCCGGACAAGTGACGGGGATGTTCGGCCTTGTCGGCGCGGGACGCACCGAGACGATGAAGATCGTCGCCGGCGTGCTGAAGCGCGATTACTTCCATGGCGGCACGGTGCGCTTCGAAGACAGGCCGGTTCGTTACCGGACGCCGCGACCAGCGGTGCGCGACGGCATCGTTTATGTCACAGAGGACCGCAAGATCGAGGGGTTCTTCGAAACCATGACGATCGCCGGCAACATCCAGCTTGGGCAACTCGCCAAAGGCAACAATCCGCTGACGCCGGTCGCGCCGCGGCAGGGGCGGGAACTTGCCACCGAATGGACCAAGCGGCTGGGGGTCAAGGCGATCGACGCCGATGCCCGCGTCATCGAACTCTCCGGTGGCAACCAGCAGAAGGTGGTTCTGTCCAAGGCGCTGATCCAGAAGCCCAAGCTGGTCATCCTCGACGAACCCACACGCGGCGTCGACGTCGGCACCATCGTGGAGATCCACAACTTCATCAACGAGCTTGCCGACAGCGGCATGGCCGTGGTGGTCATCTCGTCCTACCTGCCCGAGATCATGTCGCTGTCGGACCGGATTCTCGTTGCGCGGCAGGGACGGATCGTCGAGGAAATGGACATCGCCGAGGCGACCGAAAGCGGGATCATGTACGCGGCGGTCCACTGAGCCTGCGGTGGCTGACCACGGGCAAGGACGGAACCGGAAATCGCGGCGAAACGAACCGCCCCGGCTACCACCTGTTCGTCGGCAGCACGAACATCTGCGCGATCTGGACGTGCGGTGGCTGATCCAGCGCGAATGAGACGCATCGGGCGATGTCCTCGGGGTCGAGCGCCATGCCGAACTTCTCGAAATATTGTCGGGATGCCTCCTCGTCGCCACGGTGGCGGGACGTGACGATGTTGGTGCGGGTAAGCCCCGGCAAGATCTCGATCACGCGGATGGGTGTCTCCGCCAACTCGCCGCGGATGATGTCGCTCAGCATGTGCACGCCGGCCTTGCTGGCGGAGTAGGGCGCCTGGTCCGGCACCAGGCGCAGCGCGCTGATGGAGCTCATGTTGACGATGTCGCCACGGCCGCGTTCGATCATCCCAGGCAAGATCGCCCGCGTCACGCGCATGAGGCCGATCAGATTGGTCTCGATGATCGCCGCCCAGTCGTCGGCCGATCCGATGTCGAAGCGGGTACGCCCGCCAATGTCGTGGCCGGCATTGTTCACCAGTACGTCGATGTCGCGGAATTCCGGCGGCAGCCGGTCGAGGCAGTCGGCGACGGCGGTGCCGTCTGTGATATCAAGGGGGAGCGGGAAGACATTGGCGCCGAGATCGCCAGCCAGGGCGGTGAGGGGGCCTTGCTGGCGATCCGCCAGGACGATGCGGCAGCCCTTGGCGTGGAGGCTCATGCAAACCGCGCGGCCGATGCCGCTCGCGGCACCGGTGACGAAGGCTATCCTTTGCCGATCCGTCATGTCAGGCGGTCCCCAAAAAACGCCGGTCAGGCCTTGGCGGCATCAAGTTCGGCGAAGGCCTCGCGCGCAATGCGGAAGGAATCCACGCCCGCCGGCACGCCGGCATAGATCGCTACCTGCAGGAAAATCTCGCGGATCTCGTCGCGGCTGACACCGTTCTGCAAAGCGCCCTTGACATGCATCTTGAGCTCATGGGGCCTGTTGAGGCAACTGATCATGGCAAGGTTCAGCATCGAGCGCGTCTTGCGCGACAGGTCTTCGCGGCCCCAGACCGCACCCCAGCAATACTCCGTCACCAGTTCCTGCATGGGGCGATTGAAGTCGTCCGCGGCGGCGAACGACTTTTCCACGAACTCCGTGCCCAGCACATCCTTGCGGATCGCGAGGCCACGCTCGAAGACATCCTTGGACATATGAAATTTGCTCCTGCTTTTGGATCGGTTACGAAACTTGCCTGGACGATAGACGCGTGGCTTTGCCGGCCCCGTGTAGGGGCGCTCGCGTCGCTTGCCTTCTGGCTGCTCCCTTTGCCGCGCAAAGCGACAGGAGCCGGCCGGCGTCTTTCTTCGTATCCAACCTGTCGACAAATTCTTCGACAGCCTCGGCCCCGGCAGGGCCAAGGATAACCGCGGCCGCCGACCGGAAGCGCTCGCGCACCTCCGCCTCGGTGGCGGGCACGACATCGGGCAGGCCCATCGAAAGCTGGCGGCCGTCGCCGAGCACCACATCGATCGCCGCGCCCTGCTGGCCAGGAAACAACGCGGTCAGATCCGGGCTGGCAACCAGTTCGCTGGCGCCGATCAGGCGTATCGTTTCAGCATGAGCGAGATCGCTGTAGATGTCCTCCGACAGCCGGCCGTGCGCAAACACGGCCCCCACACCAAAGGGAATGCTCATCTTCGCCTGGAGGGCCCTGTCGAATGGTCCTGTCCGGTCGCAACCGGGATATGCGGCGGCTGCGGCGGGCACGCTGATGCGGATGCGCTCGACCGGCGCGGCGTCCGAGCCGATCATCTCGACAAGCTTCAATGCCGTCTGGCAGGCTGTCTGGGCGAAATTACAGGCAGGTGCTGCCTTGTGATAGACGTTGAGAATATCGGCCTCGCCATCGGGGAAGAGTTCGATCGGGCCGGGCATCGGCCGCCGCGCCAGCGCGGCAAAATATCCCGACCGGCCTTCAAGGATGTCAGGACTGCCAAAGGCTCCGGCTTCGGCCAACCGAATCGCCATCCAGGCATTGCGCGCGGCAAAGCCGGGATGGAAGAACATGTCGGAGCCGCCGCTGTGCGGCCACTGGTTCAGCCCGGACGCGGTGTTCGCCGCCAAGGCAATGGCCGCGGCCACTTGCTGCCGGTCGAGCTTCAGCATCCAGGCGCCGCCGCATGCCGATCCGATGGGAGCGACCAGTCCTGTCGGCCGGAAAAGTGACGACATCGCCGGGTCGATCAGCATCCTGCCAAGGCGTCCGCCGACCTCATAGGCGACCACCGCCGACCGGATCAGGTCCATGCCGGCAACAGGCTCCGTCTCGGCCAAGGCGAGAAGCAGCGGCCAGACGACCACACCGTGGTGGCAGACCGATGCGGCATGCATGTCTTCCCTGACCAGGCCGTGGCCCTTCACGGCATTGACGAAGGCGGCGTCCGCCGGTGTCGTCGTTGCGCTTTCGCCAATCATATGGCCGCCAGGCGCTGCCGCCACGGCGGCGACCGCCTGCCGGCTGGGCTCCAATGCCGAAGCCTCGAACGCACAGCCGAGAAAATCGAGCAGGCAGAGCTTGGCCTTGGTGACGACGGCAGGACTGAAAACCGGCGAAGCAAGGTTCGCCAAGGCATCCGCCAGTTCCATCGAGCGCGTCGTCATATGCTGCTCTCCACAAAACAAGGCCTAGGCGCGTATCTCCACGCCGGCCCACTCCTCGATGATGCGGACCATCGAGGTGAAATCGGAATCCGGCCCGAAGCGGGCATTGGTGGCGGCGAGCATCTGCCGCACCAGGGAGCCGCCGACCATTGGCACGCCCAAATTCTCGCTTTCATCGACGCACATGCGCACGTCCTTGTACGACAGCGCAGTGGAGAAGCCGAAATCGAAGGTTCCCGGCAAGACGGCGCGCGGGAACTTGTCCTGCGTCGCGCTGTTTCGCCCGCTCGAGGCATTGATGATGTCGCACATCACCGTGGGATCCAGGCCGGCCTTGACGCCCATGGCGAGCGCCTCCGCCGACAGCAAGATGACGCCGGCGGCGATCATGTTGTTGCCGAGCTTCGCAACCTGAGCGCTTCCTGGCGTCTCTCCGCAATAAAACCTGCGGCCAAAATTGGCCAGGACGGGTTCGATCTCCTCGTAAATCTGCTTGGGGCAAGAGACCATAACGGCGAGCGTGCCGTTGCGTGCGCCTGCGATGCCACCCGATATCGGTGCGTCCACCCAGGCGATGCCTTTGCTGGCCAGGGACTCCGAGATGATCTTTGCCATGCTCGGTCCGGTGGTGGACACGTCGACGATGATCCTGGCCTTCGAGCCGGCCGCGATGCCGGTCGCACCCAGCACGACTTCCCTGACGATGGGTGGCGTCGGCAGGCTGCAGAATACGATGTCGGCTTCATCCGCGACCGCCTTGGGAGATGCGGCAAGTTTGGTAAATTCCGCCGGCAACTCTTTCGCCGCGTCGGGCCGCGTGTCGTAAACGATCAGATGATGGCCGGCCTCGATCAGGCGGCGCACCATCGGCACGCCCATGCGGCCGAGGCCGATGAACCCAAGCGTTTGACGCTGCACGACTTTTCCTCTCGAATTTATTGAATTCAGGCAGTTTTGGACTGGTTCAGACTAGGCCAAATGCCGCCCGTGCGATAAGGCCCGCGACGCGCATAACAGCTTTGCCGCAAGCCCGACGCCCGCTTGTCAACGGCTCCGATGTACCCCAAACTCCGGCATTCGTTGCATGCCAACGGAAATTCTCTGTTCCGCATTTTGCGACGAGGCAATGTTCATGTTCGACTTACGGCAGCTCCAGCTGTTCACGGCAGTGGCGGAATTCGGCAGCTTCTCGCGGGCCGCCGTCGCGCTATCGGTCAGCCAGCCGGTGCTCAGCAGACAAATCAAGGCGCTGGAGGAGAGCGTCGGGATCGCGCTTCTTTATCGCAACGGTCGCGGCATCGTCCTGACCGAAGCAGGCAAGCTTCTGCGGGACTACGCATCGGCAATCCTGGAGCAGGCCTCGCGGGCCTCGACTGAACTCGGCGCCTTGCGATCGAACCCGCGTGGGACGATTGCTCTCGGAATGCCGCCGTCGGTCGGCGTCGTCCTGACCTCGCCGCTCGTCCAGCATTTCCACGAGCAGTTCCCGCAGGTGAGCATGCGCGTCGTCGAGGGGTTCAGCGGCCATCTCCTCGAATGGCTGGTGATGGGGAAGATCGACGTCGCGGTGCTGTACAACGCGCCGCGCATGAACAACCTTCTGTCGGAGCCGATCCTGCGCGACGAACTCTTTCTGCTCGGCGCCGAGAATGACCCAAGCAAGCTCGGCCCCGGACCGGTCGATGCCGAGGTTGTTTCGCGTATCCCCATGATCCTTCCGGCCCGACCGCATGGGCTGCGGGTGCTGCTGGATCAGATCTTCGGTTCTGTTGGCATCGAACCCAGGATCGAGGTCGAGGTCGAGGCGATGCCTTCGACGCTGCGCCTCGTCGAGGCCGGTATGGGGTATACGATCCTGTCCTATTCGAGTTGCCACAATCTGGTGGCGGAAGGCAGGATCAAATACTGGCGTATCCAGAACCCGTCGATAGAAAGGGAACTGCTGCTCGCGACGTCGACGCAGCGGCCAACCACTACCGTCATCCGGGCGCTGACCACCCTCATAAGGGAGGAGGTGCGCGCCTTGCGCAAAATGGGAATCTGGGACCCGAAACCCTGAGAAGCCGGGTACATCCTCGAAGAGGTGGTGCCCGGCCCTCGGTCACACTGAGGCGGCATAACGCCGGGCGAGAGCGGACATGCCGACCGCGAGCACGAGGATGCCACCCTTGAAGATCGGCTGGAAATGGGTGGGCGCGCCAAAAATGCTGAGCCCGTTGAAGCCGACCGCGAGGATGAGCACGCCGACCAGGGTCCCGGTTATGTGAAATTCACCTTCCTTCAGCGTAGCGGAGCCCAGGAAGACGGCGGCGAAGGCGTCCAGGAGATAGCCGTCGGCGGCCGCCAGCGTGCCGCTGCCAAGCAGCGAGGACAGCAGCGTTCCCGTCAATGCGGCGCAGAAGCCGGCGGTGGCAAAGGCAAAGATCTTGATGCGGTCGACCCTTATGCCCGAGAGCCTTGCCGCCTCCAGGTTGCCGCCGACAGCCTGCATCTTCTGGCCGATGTCGGTCTTGTTCAGGATGACCCAGAGCGCAATCAGCACGACCACCATGATGATCACCGGATTGGGCAGGCCGAAGACCAGGCGACCAAGCGAAATGTCGGTGAAGGCACGCGGGATTCCGGTGGCGATCGGGAAGGAACTGTAGGTGAAGCCTATCCCCGTCAGCATGGTCCCGATGCCCAGCGTGGAGATGACGGCGTTGATCCTCACCTTCGTCACCAGCACGCCGTTCAAGGCGCCGATCGCGGCGCCGAGCAGCAGGGCGCAGACGATGCTGAGCCAGATCGGAAAACCCTGGTAAGCCATCAGTCCGGTGACGATCAGGCCGACGAAGCTCGCGACATAGCCGATGCTGAGGTCGAACTCGCCGACAACGAGCGTGTAGGTCAGCCCGGAGGCGATGATCGCGGTCAGCGACGCCTGGCTGAGGATGTTGAGGAAATTGGCGCGGGACAGGAAGATTCCTGGCGCGTTGGCCGAGAAGAAGATCACCATCAGCAGGAGCCCGACGATCGTACCGTAGCGAGAGAGCCAGATCAGCGCTGTCCGCTTCCACGAAGACTTGCGGAGCTGTGGCGCGTCCTTCGCCGCGGTTCCGGCCTGGGCCATCATGCGATGTCTCCTTCTTCGTCGTTGGGATCATGGTAGCTTAGTTCGATGATCCGCGCCTCGGTGATATCGGCGCCGGTCAACTCGCCGGTGATGCGGCCTTCGCGCATGACGAGGACGCGATCCGCCAGCAGCGTGAGTTCCTCGACATCCGACGAGATCACCAGGATGCCGACGCCGGACCGGGCGAGCGCCCGGATCGCATCATGGATCTCTTCACGCGCGCCGACATCGACGCCTCGCGACGGCTCGTCGAGAATGAGCAGCCTGGTTCCGGCGTTGAGCCAGCGGGCGATCAGCGCCTTTTGCTGGTTGCCGCCTGAAAGACCGCCGATCCTGGCGTCGACGCTGGGCGTCTTGATGCCCAGCTGGGCTATCAGGCTGTTCGCCTGCCGCCGGGCCTTTCTGTCGGAGACGAAGGGGAGCCCCGGAATGGCGCGCAGTTTCTTTAAGGTGGATATGTTGATGTTGAAGCCCACCGACTGCTGCAGCATCACGCCTTGCGAGCGGCGTTCCTCCGGCACCAGCGCTATGCCGGCGCGGACCGCTTCGGCCTCGTTGGCGATGTCGAGCCGTTTGCCGTCGAGCTCGAAATGGCCGGCATCCGGCCGGGCCGCGCCGGCCACGAGATGGGCAAGTTCGGTCCGTCCCGCGCCGACAAGGCCGCCGAGCGCCAGGACCTCACCCTTGTAGAGATCGAAACTCACACCCTTCACCGCGCTCTTCCAGGCGATGTCGCGGACGGAGAAGATCGGCTGCCGGCTGCGGTCGACGGCGAAGCGGGCGCGCGCGTCCGGCGGGCGTATGTCATGGCCGATGATGGCTCTGACCAGACCCTTCTTGTTGAGCGCTCCACGCTCCGCGCCATCGACGATGCGGCCGTCGCGCAGCACCGTGATCCTGTCGCAGAGCTGGAGCACCTCTTCGAGCCGGTGCGAGACATAGAGTATGGCCACGCCCTGGGCGGAGAGATCGCGGATGATGGCGAAGAGCTGCTCGCTCTCCGGACCAGAAAGCGAGGCCGTCGGCTCGTCCATCGCGATCATGCTGGCTTCGCCCACGAGCGCCTTGCTGATCATGACGAGCCAGCGCTGGGCCACCGAGAGTTCGGAAATCTTCGTCTCGAGCGGAAAGCGGATGCCGACGCGCTCGGCGGCGGCGCGGGCGGCGACGCCGGAACGCTGCCAGTCGATTATCCCGAAACGGGTGACCTTGGGCGCGCCGAGCAGCATGTTCTGCAGTGCGTTGAAATGCGGGATCAGGTTCAATTCCTGATGGATGAAGGCAAGCCCGGCGTTTTCCGAGGCCCGGGGCGACCCTTTTTGCAGGTCCTCGCCGGCGATCGTCACGCTGCCCTCGTCAGCCACCGTTACCCCGGCGAGGCAGCGGATCAGCGTAGACTTGCCGGCGCCATTGGCGCCGACCAGGCCATGCACCTTGCCTTTCTCGATGTCGAGATCGGCGTGGTCGAGAGCGAGTTCTCCCGCAAAGGATTTGGTCAGGCCGCGGATGCGCATCCATGGCCCGGCCGAAGCGGCGGGCGGCATCTAGCGACGCCGCTCCGCCAGGCGCTGCAAGGTCTCACATGCCATTGGGATGTTCGGCCATGAACTTGTCGACATTGTCCTTGGTGACCACGATCCCGGGGATCTGGATATCCTTCGGCTGCCAGGAGGCTCCGGCCTTGATCGAGTCGAGGATGGCCTGGAAGACCTCCTTGCCCTCCTGGTAGGCCGGCTGCCAGACCGTCGCCGTCAGGTCGCCTTCCTTGACCAGTTGCAGTGCTTGCGGGCTGCCGTTGATCGAGACCGTGGTGACGTCGGTGCGGCCGGCCTGGCGCATTGCAGCGACGGCTCCCTGCATCGGCTCATCCCAGCACGCCCAGATGGCGAGCGGCTTGTCGCCGCCGGCGGGATGCGCGGTGAGCCAGGCCGCGGCGGTGGCGTTGCCGAACTGGACCTGCCCGGGCGCCGTCACTTCGCTGTAGTCCACCTTGACGTCGGACTTGCCCTTGACGCCCTCGTCGAAGGCGATGCCGCGATCGATGCAGAGCTTTCCGGGGTGGAAGGTCATTGCCAGAACGTCGGCCTTTTCGCCAACCTTGTCGATCAGGAACTTCACCGAGTCATCGCCGACCTGGCGACCGCTCGTCGTCACGACGATGCCGGGAACGATCTCGCCGCCCCAGGTGGCGACGGGAATGCCCGCATCGCGTGCAGCGGCGAGACCGGAGCCAATGGAGCTGCTGGCAAAGGCAAGCACGAAGATCGCGTCGACCTTTTGCGCGGCGAAAGAATTCATCGCGGCGTTGGCCTGGTCGGCGCTCGCCTGCGTATCGGTCACCTTGACGTCCCAGCCGGCAGCCTTGGCGGCTTCGGTCGCGCCGCCGATGACGGCTATGTTGAGGGCATCGTTGGCCAGAAGTGCAACGACGCCAAGCGTCTTCGCCTGGGCGACGGTGGCAACCATCATGGCGCCGGCCGTCAATGCGGCAAGCAGCAGTTTATACATTTGGAAATCCTCTCTCCCTGTCGACCGTCCCCACGATGGGGCCGGCGCCTTCCCTTCACGAGATTTCAGCGGTCTTCGTTTGCTCCTTGCACCCAAAAACCCACTCCTCCGGCCAAGCCTCGAAGCGGTGTGCCTCTCCAAGTCCGTTTGGCGCCCCGCGAATTGGGTCCACGGCTTGCTTAGCTGCCTGGATCGGTCGCATTTGATACCGGTATCATAAATTACATTCGGAAGGGCGGCAATAGGCGGCTTGCTTGTCCGGAAAATTCGTTTTTGGCCCAAAATTGGACAAGCGCCGCTACACTGCGCGCATCTTTCCCTATTTTCACTTGTTAGCGGTATCACGTCAAGGTTATGGATAGCCACGGCGCGGGCGATCCTTGCCGCGAATGTCTTGAGGCCGCGGGCCATAGGAGGAACCAACATGCAAGTGAAATACGATTTTTCCGGCAAGAACGTCATCTTGATCGGTGGAACCACCGGCATTGGCCGTGCCACGGCGCTGGCCTTCGCCCAGGCGGGGGCAAATCTTTTTGTCGCCGGCATCGGCGCCGAATTTGGCAACAGCCTCAAGGAGGAGGTGAAGCCGCTGGGCGTCGAGATCGAGTTCATGGAGACCGATGTGCGTGACAGCAAGGCGATGGCCGCGCTGCACCAGAAAGCCTTCGAGCGCTTCGGCAGGATCGATGTCGCTTTCAACAATGCGGGCGTGCCCGGCAAGACGGCGCCCGTGCACGAGCTCGACGACGCCGACTACGACCTCTTGATGGACGTCAATCTACGCGGCATGTTCAACGGACTGAGGCATCAGATCCCGCATATGATTGCCAAGGGCGGCGGCGCGATCGTCAACACGTCATCGCTCTTCGGCGTCATGGGTTTTGCCACCACCGCCGTTTACTGCGCGAGCAAGTGGGGGGTGATCGGGCTAACCAATTCGGTGGCGCTGGAAGTGGCGCGCAAGAACATCCGCGTCAACGCCATCGCGCCGGGCTCGGTGATGACGCCGCTGCTGCGCGGCATGTTCGGCAGCGAGCAGGGGGCAAAGGATACGGTCCTGCCGATGATCCCCATGGGGCGCATCAGCGATCCGTCCGAGATTGCCCAGCTTGTGCTGTTCCTCTCATCGGACGCAGCCTCATTCATTACCGGCCAGGCGATTGTGATCGATGGCGGCGGCTTCGTCGCCGGCGCTGACCAGCTCTGAATTCTTAAGGTGCAGCTTGGGCAGGGCGTCTGTGCGCCCTGTCGCGCAAGGTTCAATCCACCCAGCTTTTCTCGCCCTTTGCGAGCGCGATCTCCACCACCTGCAGGCCCTTGTCGGTGAGCCGCGACGGAAATGTGGTGCGCAGCCGATCCTCGTGGACGGGAATCACCCGCCGCACTTCGCCACCCACCGATTTCAGCATCTCAACGCTGGAGAAGATCAAATTGTGCTGGCTGCCGACGGCAAGGCCGATCGGCACGATCTGCGGCGCATCCGCATCGAGGCCGGTCAGATTGTCGTAGGTATAAATCAAGTCGCCCGCGAAGATCCACTTGTCCTCGCCATCCCTGGCGCCGTCGTTGCGGATGGTGACATACATGCTGCCATAAGTATGGGTATCGGCGGCCAGATGGACGTCGATGCCCGGCAAGACATCCTGCTGGTCGCCGTCGATACAGATCATGCGGCCTTCCTTCGCCGCCTCGACGGCGCGCACGATGTCGGCGGGATCGCCGCCACCGGTCAGGAAACGGTATTCCGGGCCCAAGGTCAGAGCCCAGACCCATTTGTCCAGCTCGCTCTTCTGGACATAGAATTTCGCGTTTGGAAACAGATGCATGGCGCCCATGTGGTCGAAATGGGCATGGGTGATGAAGATGCTGGTCACGTCTTCCGGCTTGACGCCGCATTCGGCCAGAACCTCGCGCGGTCCGTGATAGTTCGAGACCCCGTAGGCGGTCGCCAATTGTTCGCCATAGGCAACGTGGTCGTAGCCGGTGTCGATCAGGATCGTCTCGCCTTTTCCCTTAAGCAGTGCGTAGGCATAGGGCAGTTTGCGTGTGCCCTGATGCTGAGGGCCGTACATCATGACGCTGAAGGGAAACTTCTCCACCGCCGCATATTCGAGCACCCAAATCGAGTAGTCCGCCATTTCATCCTCCCTGATACCGTTGACTCACGTGACTTCCTGCAACAAGCGCTGCGGCGCATGGGCCGCGCAGCACGCCTGGCCGAAATCGACAAGTTCGAAGCCCGGCAACAGACGGGCCGTGGCTCGAAGGTGGTCGCTTGACGCCCGCAGCGTCCGGACGAGCAGATCGGTTTGCTCAGCGGTATCGATCCGGCGAGACTCCAACGCCGCGACGCAGGCGCGGAGGAGCGTTTCGGCGGCGCCATGCAGATGGTGATGGTGATGCGTAGCGACTTCGGGCACTGCGAGCGCGCGCACCTCCTCGGCTGCTCGCGTTGCTGCCTCCCGCGCCCCGGCGAGCGCGCCTTCGGCGAGCGCGGCGCGGCGGCGCGAGGTCATCAGCAACAGCGCGAAGCCAGCGACTTGCGTCAGCGTCTCGCTGATCAGCTGCTGTACCGGTCGAGCAGCCGCCACGTAGCGAAGCACCGCCCGTTCCTCTCCGCTGTTTGCCGTTCCATCCATTGCGATCTCCACGGAACCCCTGAATGCGCAAAGCCTTTCAGGCAATACTGGATTTTGGTATCGGTAACAATACTATTGCGGAATTCTGTCGTGAAGGCTTGTTTGCCCACTCACGCAGTGATTTGATTTCCGCCGCCACATCGGACTGTGATGGGAAATGCCGAAGAGATCGTCTGGAGACGGAAATCCGCATAGCGGCAGTGCGAGGATGCGGGACGTGGCGGCTCGCGCCGGCGTCTCCACCATGACGGTGTCACGGGCGCTGAACGAGCCTGGCAAAGTCTCCGAAGAGATGCGCGAAAGGGTGCTCCGGGCGGTGCGCGAGATCGGCTATTTGCCGAACCACCTGGCCGGCAGCCTGTCCTCGAACCGCTCCACGACGATTGGACTGATCGTGCCGAGCATCGACAACTCGATCTACACGCAAACGGTCAAGGGCTTGTCGGAGGTGCTCAAAAGCTCAGGCTTCCAGCTGATGATCGCCGAGTCGGGCTATGACCCAAACGAGGAGGAGGAGCTGATAACGGTCTTCCTCAGTCACCGCGTGAGTGGCCTGGTTCTGCACAGTACCGAGCATACGCCGCAGGCTGCGGAAAAGATCCGGAAATCAGGCATACCGGTGGTCGAAAACGGCAATATACCCAGAGAACCGCTGGATATGGTGGTCAGTTTCTCCAATTACGATGCATCCTATGCAATGACGATGCATCTCGGCCGGCTCGGATACCGCAAGATTGCCTTCGCCAGCCTCTACTCGGTCCACAACGACCGCTCGCAGGACCGGTTGCAAGGTTATCATGCCGCGCTCAGACAGCTTGGCCTCGATCCCGATCCCCGTATCGTGCTGGAGACGGAGCGCGGCCTCGCCGCCGGGGCGGAGGTGATGGCGCGCGTGGTGCAGAGCGTGCCGGAAGTCGACGCGCTGTTTTGCGCGGGAGACGTGCTGGTCGTCGGCGCGCTCTTCGAGTGCCAGAAGCGCGGCTGGGCGGTGCCTGGCCGGATCGCTCTGGCAAGCTTCGACGACGTGGACCTTTTGCGTCACGTCAGCCCATCCGTCACCACGCTGAGGCTGCCGCGCTATGATATCGGCGAGCGAACGGCGCGTATCCTGCTCAGCCGAATCATGGACGGGGCCGAGCACCTGCGCGGCAGTGTCGTTGATCTGAAATTCGAATTGATCCAGCGCGAAAGCACTTGATCGCCGCGACCCGGTAGCAGCGGTTGCATCGCTGACGGCGCTGCTCTATAGTCCATTTCTGTTACCGGTACCAAAAAGATTACTGACGCGACGCTGCGTCCGGGCCGGGACGAGGACTTTGGCGATGCTCACGAAGCGGCGGGGCAGGATATGAGCGTGTCGAAGGAAACAGAACAGGCGATGCTTCCCGCCTCGGCAAAAGTCCTGAAGGGACGGCGTGCGTTGATCACCGGCTCCACCGCGGGGCTGGGACAGGTGATGGCCGCCCGGCTTGCCGAGGCCGGCTGCAGCGTGATGCTGCACGGGCTCGAAACGCCCGAGGCGGTCGAGCCGCAGCGCGAAACCCTGGCCCGCAGGACAGGCTCACAGATTGCCTATCACAGGGCTGATCTGTCCACGCCAGCAGGGGTGGATGGGCTTGTCGCAGCGGCCAACGCCGAACTTGGCGGGGCGGATATCCTTATCAACAATGCGGTCGTACGGCATTTCGCATCGATCATGGATTTCCCGCCCGATCAATGGGATATGGCGCTGGCCGTGAACCTCTCGGCCATTTTCCATGCCGTCCGCCTGTTGCTGCCGCAGATGCGGGCGCAGAACTTCGGGCGCATCTTCAACATAACCTCCGTCTACGGCATGCGCGGCACACCAGGCCGTGTTGGCTATGTGACGACGAAGTCCGCTATTCTCGGCCTCACAAGGGCAGTGGCACTGGAGAATCTGGACGTCGACGTCACCTGCCACAGCCTCTGTCCCGGCTCGGTGCTGACACCGGGGACCGAGAGCCGGGTGGAGGAGTTGATGGCGGATCAAGGTATTGACCGCGGCGCGGCGGAGCGCCTCTTTCTGGAAGGCAAGCAGCCCGGCGGCAGCTTCGTCTCGCCACAGAGCGTCGCCGACCTCCTGGTCTTTCTCTGCGGGCCGATTGCGCGCGACATGACAGGAGCCATGCTCCCGGTCGAGGGTGGATGGCTTGCGAGCTGAGCTGATCCGGATCGACGTGACCCGGCCGGATGACGCCATGGCAGCGAAAGGAGGCACGCATGGATGACACTTATGAACTCTACGCGGTTCGCTACGGGCACCACGACCGCAACGCGGCGGCGAATTTCATCGGCGGCGATCCGCACGACGGCCCAATGCCGCTTGACTATTTCGTCTGGGCCATCGTCGGCAAGACGCGGACCTTCGTGTTCGACACGGGCTACGACGCAGAGGTGGCTGAGAAGCGGCAAAGGCAGCTGCTGCGGCCGGTCGGCGAAGGCCTGAAGATGATCGGGATCGACCCGGACAAGGTCGAGGACGTGATCCTGTCGCACATGCATTTCGATCATGCCGGCAACCACGACCTGTTCCCGAATGCCCGCTACCATGTCCAGGACGTGGAGATGGCCTATTGCACCGGGCGCTGCATGTGCCACGACTATCTGCGCCATCCCTTCGCCTATGAGGATGTGGCCAGCATGGTGGCCAAGCTCTTCGCCGGGCGGGTGACGTTCCATGACGGGATCTCCGAGATCGCGCCGAACCTCACGGTGCACCGCGTCGGCGGCCACTCGAAGGGATTGCAGGTGATCCGGGTGAAGACGGCGCGCGGCTGGGTGGTGCTCGGGTCCGATGCCTCGCACTTCTATGCCAATTTCGAGCAGAACCGGCCCTTTCCGGTGCTGGAGAGCGCCACCGACATGCTCGAAGGCTACGCCACGATGCGCAGGCTCGCCAGTTCGCCCAAACATGTCATTCCGGGCCACGACCCGCTTGTCCTGGCGCGCTATCCGGCCGCGCTGCAGGGGGTCGAGGATATCGTGCGCCTGGACCTCAATCCGATTGCAGCAGCGCCATGAGCATTCGCGCGCGGACCTGAGCTGCACTGGCTTTCAAGCAGGAGATCACGATGACCAAACTCAAGCTGGGTTTTGCCGGCATAGGACGCATGGGAACACCGATGGTGAGACGGCTGATCGCCGCTGGCCATACCGTTACCGTCTTTGACACCAACACCGTCGCCGTCTCGGAACTGGCAGGAGAGGGAGCGGGAAGGGCCGCGACCCCGGCGGAGCTGATGGGTCAGTCCGATGTGGTGCTGTTGTCGCTGCCGACGCCTGAGATTGTGCAGGCCGTCGCCCTCGGGCCCGACGGGCTTGCATCGGGGAAGGGGGCCAAAATCGTCATCGACCTGTCGACCACTGGCCCGCGCACCGAGCGGCAGATCGCCGAAGGCCTGAAGGCGGCTGGCATTACGACGGTCGACTGCCCGGTAAGCGGTGGCGTCGGCGGCGCCGAGAAGGGCACGCTGGCGATGATGGTCGCCTGCGACGTGTCTGTCATGGAGACGGTGCAGCCAATCCTCGAAGTGCTCGGCAAGCCAATCCATGTCGGCGCCGAGCCGGGCATGGGGCAAATGATCAAGGTAATCAACAATTTGATGTCGGTGACGGCGCTGTCCATTGCTTCCGAGGCGCTGGTGCTCGGCACCAAGGCCGGCATCGATCCCGACGTGCTAATCGAAGTGATCAATTCGGGCAGCGGCAGCTCCAATGCGACGATGACCAAGATTCCGAAATTCGTCCTGACCCGCAGTTTCGATTTTGGCTTCTCGATCGGTCTGTCGGCGAAGGACATCCGGCTCTGCCTCGAGGAGAGCGACGCGCTTGGCGTGCCGATGATCGTCGGCGGCGCGGTACGGCAGCTTCTGACGGTGGCAAAGGGCGATCTCGGCGCGGATGCGGACCTGACCGAAATCATCAAGCCGATCGAGGGCTGGGCCGGTGTGACCGTTGCCGGCGGCAAGGCGAGGGGCTGATGCGTCGCGGTTGCAGATCGGAGACCCGCGCATGACCGGCGCTGTTTTACAGCCTTCCGCCACAGGCCTCTCGCGCCGGCTCGCGGCTTTCGTTCACCGCTCCCGCTGGGAGGATGTCCCGGAGCCGGTCCGCGCGCACGCGATGAGATCTGTCTTCAATGGCTTCGGAACGGCGCTCGGCGGCTCGTCAGATCAGGCGGTGCTGCGGTTGACCGAGAGCCTCGCGCCTTTTTCGGCCGGCGAGACCGCGACCGTCATCGGCCATGCCCAGCGGCGGGACGCATTGACGGCCGCTTTCCTCAACGCAGCGGCGATAAATGTCTTCGACTTCGACGACACCCATGCCGGGACGATCATCCATCCCACCGCGCCCGTCGCGCCGGTCGTGCTGGCTTTTGCCGAAACGCGCCCGGTGAGCGGCGCGGAACTCCTCCATGCCTTTACCCTGGGGGTGGAGGTCGCCTGCCGCATCGGCAACGCGGTCTCGCCCAGCCACTACGACCGCGGCTGGCACATCACGTCGACATGCGGGATCTTCGGCGCCGCCGTGGCCGCCGCGAAACTTCTCGATCTCAGCGAGGACGAGATCCTCTGGGCGCTCGGCAATGCCGCCGCGCAGGCTTCCGGCCTGGTCGAGACGCTCGGCTTCATGGCCAAGAGCACGGGCATCGGCAATGCGGCTCGCGGCGGTCTTGTCTCGGCCCTGATGGCGCAGTGCGGTGTCGAAGGGCCGCCGCAACCGCTCGAGGGACCGCGCGGTTTCCTGAAAGTCTGCTCGGACCAGCCAAGGCCCGAACTGATCGAGGGTGGACTGGGACGGGATTGGGAAATGCTGCGCAACATGTTCAAGCCTTACCCCTGCGGCGTGGTGCTGAACCCTGTGATCGATGCCTGCCTTAGTGCCCGCGCCGAACCCAATTTCTCCGCTGACCGAATTGCCGAAGTCGTCGTACGCGGCGCCCCTTTACTCAAGGTCCGCGCCGATCGGCCGGAAGTCACCACGGGGCGCGAGGCGCAAGTGAGCGCCCAGCATGCGGTCGCCGTCAGCCTGCTGCGCGGTCGTGCGGGTGCGGAGGAATTCAGCGATGCCGCCGTGAACGATCCGCAAGTGAGGGCCTTGCGCGCCAAGGTCCACGCGGTTGAGATCGATGCCGGCACGCCGGTCGAAGCCGCTCATGTCTCGATCCGATATGCGGATGGCTCCTCGGTCGAGGTGACCGAAAAAGTCGCAAACGGCAGCCTTGCTCGACCCATGTCGGACCCAGCGCTCAGAGAGAAGTTCGTCGCGCTGGCGCATTACGGTTGCCCAACGCTCACTGTTGCTCCGCTTGCCGACGCGCTTTGGAGCCTTGCTGATCTTGCAGACGCCGGTGCTCTCATGGCGCTCGCCCGGCCTTGACCCGAAGTTGCCCGCAAATGAGGTTCTTCGATTTATACCCTCATCTGGCTAAGGCGCTGGACATCCCGGCCGGCCTGTTGGGCGGCCTCTACGGCATAGTCCCATCGGTGAGGATGTCAGCCGTGGCCGAACACGCTGTTCACCGCGTCCGCTGTTTTTGACACGACGATGTCGGCTTCCTCGCGCGTCAGGCAGAGCGGCGGGGCGAAGCCGAGGATGTCGCCTTGGGGCATGGCCCGGCCGATGACACCACGCTCAGCAAGCGCTGTGGCCACCTGCGGCCCGATCTTCAGCGAGGCATCGAAGAAGACGCGGTCATCCTTGTCGGCGACGAACTCGACCGCCGCCAACATGCCGTCGCCGCGGACGTCGCCGACATGTCTGTGGCCGCCCACGGCTTTCGCAAGTTCGGCGCGGAAATAGGCGCCGGTCTCGCCGGCGTTTCTGACCAGGTCCATCTCGTCGATCAGTTCGAGATTGGCGACGCCGGCGGCAACGCAGATCGGATGCGCCGAATAGGTCCAGCCATGGCCCAGCGAACCGAGCTTGTCTGAGCCTTGCACCAGCACTTGCCAGACCTTGTCCGAAACGATGACGCCCGACAGCGGCGCGTAGGCCGAGGTCAAGCCTTTGGCGATGGTGATGAGGTCGGGCTCGATATCGTAGTGGTCGGAGCCGAACATCGTGCCCAGCCGGCCGAAGCCGGTCACCACCTCGTCGGCGACCAGCAGCACGTCGTATTTCTTCAGCACCGCCTGGATTTTCTGCCAGTAGCCGGCTGGCGGCGGCACGATGCCGCCGGTGCCGAGGATCGGCTCGCCGATGAAGGCGGCGACGGTCTCCGGCCCTTCGGCGAGAATCATCTCCTCGAGCTTGTCGGCGCAATATTGCGAAAACTGCTCCTCGCTCATCGAGCGGTCGGCGCGGCGGAAATAATAGGGCGCCTCGGTGTGCAGGATTGGGGCGCGCGGCAGGTCGAAGGCATTGTGGAACAGATCGAGCCCGGTGAGCGAACCGGTCATGACGCCGGAGCCGTGATAGCCGCGCCAGCGTGAGATGATCTTCTTCTTCTCCGGCCGTCCCAGAACATTGTTGTAGTACCAGATGAGCTTGATGTTGGTCTCGTTGGCGTCGGAACCCGACAGGCCGAAATAGACGCGGCTCATGCCTTTCGGCGCGCGATCGATGATCATCTTGGCGAGCGTGATCGAGGCCTCGGTGCCGTGGCCGACATAGGCGTGATAGTAGGCCAGGTTCTTCGCCTGCGCGGCGATGGCGTCGGCGATCTTCTGGCGGCCATAGCCGACATTGACGCAATAGAGCCCGGCAAAGGCATCAATGCTCTTCTTGCCATTGTTGTCCCAGACGGTGACGCCTTCGCCGCCGGCCATGATGCGGGTCGGGCTCTCACCCCGCGCGTGCGTGCCCATGTGGGTCGAGGGATGGAAGAAGTGGTCGCGATCCCAGGCGGCGAGTTCGTTGGACTGGTCGAGCATTCTTTTGACTCCTGACGAAACGAAGAACCCAACGCGGCTTAGGCCACGTCGAGACAAAGGTATTTGAGATCGGTGAAGGCCTCCAGCCCGTGGCGCGAGCCCTCGCGGCCGATGCCCGACTGCTTGACGCCGCCGAAGGGGATCGGCGCGCCGGTGATCTTGACGCGGTTGATCGCCACCATGCCGTAGTCGAGCGCGCGGCCCAAGCGCTGCTGCCGGGCGCCGTTCTCGGTCACGACATAGGCGACAAGGCCATATTCCGTGGCATTGGCGCGGGCGACGACCTCGTCCTCCGTATCAAAGGCGGCCACTGCCGCGACCGGTCCAAATGTCTCTTCGCGCATGATCAACGCATCGTCCGGCACGTCAACCAGCAGCGTGGGCTGGTAGAACAATGGCCCGGCCTGGTGGCGGCCGCCGCCGGTGAGGCAGCGAGCGCCGCGGGCCAGCGCATCGGCGACCTGTTGCTCGACCTTCCTCACCGCGCGTTCGTGCATGAGAGGTCCGATATCGACATCCGCGGCAATGCCGTGGCCGGTCTTCAAGGCCGAAATGCGCGTGGCAAAGGCCGCGCAGAAACGATCGTAGATACCGCGCTGAACAAGGATGCGGTTGGCCGCAAGGCAATCCTGCCCGGAGGTGGCGAATTTAGCATCGACCGCAATCGTCACCGCCTTGTCGAGATCGGCGTCGTCGAAGACGATCAGCGGTGCATGGCCGCCAAGCTCCATGACCAGGCGTTTCATCGTCGGCGCGCACTGCGCCGCGATCAGCCGGCCGACTTCAGTCGATCCGGTGAAGCTCATGGCGCGGACGCGTGGGTCTTCGCACATCCGCCCGACAATCGCCGAAGCACTGCCGGTGATGACGTTGAAGACGCCCGCCGGCAGGCCGGCGCGTTCGCCGAGCTCGGCCAACGCCAGCGCCGACAGCGGCGTTTCGGAGGAGGGGTGCGCGACGATGGTGCAGCCGGCGGCAAGCGCTGCCGCCGCCTTTCGGGTCAGCATCGCCGCCGGAAAATTCCAGGGCGTGACGACGCCGACGACACCGAGCGGTTCGCGCCGCACCATCATCTCGGCGTTTGGCAGATGGCTGGTGACGCTCTCGGCATTGAGGCGTTTTGCTTCTTCGGCATACCATTCGACGAAGGAGGCGGCGTAATCGATCTCGCCAAGCGACTCCTTTAGCGGCTTGCCTTGTTCCAGCGTCATCAGCAGCGCCAGATCCTGCTTGGCGGCAATGATCAGCTCGAACCATTGGCGCAGGATTCTCGACCGCTCTTGCGGCAGCAGTCCGCGCCAGGCCGGGAAGCCCCGGGAGGCCGCATCGATGGCCGCCGTCGTTTGCCCGGCGTCGAGCGCGGCGACCCAGGCGACAGTCGTGCCGGTCGCCGGGTCGGTGACTTCGAAACTCTTTCCGGCCTCGCTCGCCGTCCAGCGCCCATCGACATAGGCGAGCTCACGCAACAGCCGCCGGTCGGCCAGCTGGTCGAGCGCTTCGTGACGGTGCGAGCGGGCGAAATGCGCGGACATGGTCGAGCCTCCCGGTGCAGGTGTTACGGGCAAGACTATCCGCACGGCACGGACAGAGAGGCTGTTTGCATGTCCCGGTGTAGAGAGATTGTCTTTATTGCGCCGCCCTGCCAGACGATCTCTCTGATGTCGCTATGGCTGCGCTGGCAGCAGTTCGGCTACCGGCAGCACGATCTCTTCCTTGACCGTCTTGGTGACGATGTAGGTGAAATAGCGGTCGATGCCGATTTCGCGTTCGAGCAAGCCATCGACGAGACGCTGATAGGCGTCGATATCGCGCGCCATCACTTTCAGCACGTAGTCGACGCCGCCGCCCACCGACCAGCAGGAGACGATCTCGGGCATGTCGCGGATGGCGCGCTCGAAGCGATCGAAATCGGCTTGGCGGTGGCTGGCAAGTGTCACTTCCATCAGTACGGTGGCGATCGGCGCCAGCGCACGGATCGCCACCTTTGCGTGATAACCGGAGATGATGCCGGCCTTTTCCAGCTTGCGCAGCCGCATCCAGCAGGGCGTCGGCGACAGGCCGACCTTTTGCGCCAAGGCAAGTTTGGTAATGCGGCCGTCTCGCTGAACGGCCTCCAGTATCCTGAGATCGATGGGATCGAGCCGCGCGGATGTCATTGCGGACAACTCCGCAGGCCTGGAACCGCATCGTGGCGGATGAGCCTCATTCGATGGCAACCGCAATGACGCTGGCGCAATCGCCGGCCTTGACGAGACCGGGAAAGTGTCGCGCGACGAGAAGGCCCGACATTCTTGCCACAATCTCCTTCGGCGTCACGCCGGTCCGGCTGATGGGGTGAATGCGGGCAACGACCTGTCCGGCTGTGATTGGTTCGCCAAGATCAACCATCGTCTCGATCATACCGTCGTCCTCGGCAAAGCAGAAGCAATCGCCTGACGGCATGTCCAGCCAGCGCGTCGGCCGCTGATCGACAGCGCCGGCGACGATGCCCGCGTGTCTGAGCACATTCAGAACACCACGCCGGGCAATGCTGACCGTATGCGCGGTCGACGTGCCGCCGCCGCCAAGCTCGGTGGTGACGAAGATCTTGCCGAGATCTTCGGCGGCAGTGTCGTACATGCCGACCGAGTCGATTTCGAGCATCTTCATCGACCATGGCGCCGAGAATGCCTCGACGGCTGCGAAGGCCTTTGCGGACAACGCCTGGTCGGGGAGAGTGTGCGCGGCACAATAGGGAATGAAATCAAGAGTTTTGCCGCCGGAGTGGAAGTCGAGCACGATGTCCGCGCGGGGCAATAGCTGGCGCTGGAAATAATCGGCGATTTTCTCCGTCACCGCGCCGTCAGGACGTCCGGGGAAGGATCGGTTCATGTTGCCCTTGTCGATCGGCGAGGTGCGCGTGCCGGCGCGAAACGCCGGGTAGTTCATGGCCGGCACGATGATGACCGTGCCGTTGACATCCTTCGGGGACAAGGTACGCGCAAGCTCGAACAAGGCAAGCGGTCCCTCATACTCGTCGCCATGATTGCCCCCGGTGAGAAGGGCGGTCGGCCCGTTGCCATTGCGGATCATGGCGATTGGAATCATCACCGAGCCCCAGGCCGAGTCGTCACGGCTGTAGGGCAGGCGAAGGTGGCCATGCTGGACCCCTGATTTGGCGAGGTCGATGGTCGGCGTGATCGACGAGGGCCGCTGGGCATCTGTCGGCATCATCAATCCTTGGCGAAAAGCTGGCGAGGCACGTTGGCCAAGCATTCGACGCCCGTCTCGGTGATCAGGATCGACTCGGTGATCTCCAGCCCCATCGTTTCCAGCCACAGACCCGTCATGAAATGGAAGGTCATGCCCGGCTGGAGTTCGGTGCGGTCGCCGGGCCGCAGGCTCATCGTGCGCTCACCCCAGTCCGGCGGGTAGGAAAGGCCGATCGAATAGCCGGTGCGGCTGTCCTTGACGATGCCATATCGCTTCAGGACCGCGAAAAACGCATTGGCGATGTCCTCGCAGGCATTGCCCGGTCTGGCGGCGGCGAGGCCCGCTTCCATGCCTTCCAGCGTGGCCTTCTCCGCGTCGAGAAAAGCCGGTGTCGGCCTGCCGAGAAATACGGTGCGCGACAAGGGGCAGTGATAGCGGTTGTAGCAACCGGCGATCTCGAAGAACGTGCCTTCATTCGGCTTCATGGGCTTGTCGTCCCAGGTGAGATGCGGCGCCGACGCATCCTCGCCCGAGGGGAGCAGCGGCACAAGCGCCGGGTAGTCGCCGCCAATCCCGTCGACGCCGCGTGTTCCGGCATCATAGATCTCGGCGACGAGGTCGCATTTGCGCATGCCGACCTCTACCTTGTCGACGATGCGCTTGTGCATGGCCTCGACGATGCGGGCGGCGTTGCGCATGTAACCGATTTCGGTCTCCGTCTTGATGGCGCGCTGCCAGTTCACCAGCGCCGTCGCGTCGATGAGGCGCGCGTTCGGCAAATGCTTTTGCAGGGACAAAAAGGCCGCGGCGGAAAACCAGTAATTGTCCAGTTCGACCCCGATGGCGAGCTTGTCCCAGCGCCGCTCGCCGAGAACCTGGGCGAGATAGTCCATCGGATGCCGCTCGGTCGACTGCACATAGTGGTCCGCATAGGGCACGATGTTGTCGTCGGAGAGATAGCTGGTGCGCCTGGCGCCGTTGGCGTCCTGGCCGCGGCCGTACCAGACAGGTTCTCCATCGGGCGGCACGATGACCGCCTGGTGGACGTAGAAGGACCAGCCGTCATAGCCGGTCAGCCAGTGCATGTTGGACGGATCGCTGACGATCAGCAGGTCGATGCCCTTGGCCTCCATGGCACGGCGCGTCTTGGCCAGGCGCTCGGAATATTCCTGCCGGGAGAACCTCAGATTTGCAGTGGTCATTTTCATTTGTCCCGGTTCTAAGTCATTGTTTGTTCGCATGATCTTGTCCGAAAAGTCTGCAACTTTTTGCTACGCTGACCGTCAGTTCGGGATCATGCTCTAGCTTTCGAACGATGTGCCGGCCGTGGCCGCATTGGCGCGATCGCGGGCAAGCGTGGCGATCGCGGTGTCCTGTACGCCGGTGCCGGTGAGATCGGCCAGGGTTATGTCGGAGGGGGATGTGCGTCCTGGCGACGTACCGGCAATGACTGCGCCAAGCTCCGGGAACGCCTGTTCCGCGGCGACGATTCCGGCGGCGATGGCGTGATGCAGTTCGCCCAGCCGCCGCGTCTGCTTGAGGCTGTCGGCGACGTAGACGGCTTTTTCGAACACCGCCGGATCGATCTCGTTCTTGTGCTCGGAATCCGATCCCATGGCCGTGACGTGCTGGCCGCTCTTCAGCCACTGCGCCATCAACACCGGTTTCTCGGATGGCGTCGTCGTGACGATGATATCGGCTTCGGCGGCAGCCTGGCGAGGATCGGACACGGCGCCGACGTCGATGCCGAGCGATTGGCTCAGATCGGCCGCGGTGGCCTCGGCCTTGGCCCCGTCACGCGCCCAGATGCGCGCCTGCCGGATCGGCCGCACCAAAAGCAGCGCTTCGAGTTGCAACCGCGCCTGGACACCGGCGCCGTAGACGGCAGCCACGGACGAGTCCGGTCGTGACAGGTGCTTGGCGGCGACTGCGCCGGCCGCTGCCGTGCGGACATCGGTGAGATAACCATTGTCCAGCAAAAGGGCTTCGACCAGGCCCGTTCTGGCTGACAACAACACCATCATGCCGTTGAGGCTGGGCAGTCCGAGCTTGGGATTGTCGAAGAAGCCAGGGCTGATCTTGATGGCGAAGCCATCGACGCCGGGGATGTATGCCGTCTTCACATCGACCTCGCCGCGATGCTCGGGAATATCGAGGCGCAGGATCGGCGGCATCGAAACCGGCAAGGTGGCCAGTGCCCGAAAGGCGTGCTCGACGCAGGCCACCGCTGCGAGATCAAGCTTGACGACCTTTCTCAGTTCGGCCTTGGTCAAGATGGTCATGCGGCTCATGGATTGGTCTCCTCGTCATTCGTCCATGTTCCGCAGACGATGCCGCGGTGCAGGTCCATGCCGATGTTGCGGCCCGACAGCAGCACGAAGGTTTCGCCTTCCAGCCTGACCTTGCCGGCCAAGATCGCCGCGATACCAACGGCGCCGGCGCCTTCGACAATCTCACGCTCGACGGCGTAGGCATGCCGAATACCCTCGGCGATCTCGGCCTCGGTCAGCAGCACCACCTCGTCGAGCAGGTCGCGGCACATGCGGAAAGTGTATTCATTGGTCAGGCCGATGCCGCCGCCCAGCGAGTCCGCGAGCGTCGGCAGCTCCGTCACCGGGAGTGGCTTGCCAGCATCGATGCTGGCTTTCATGGCGGCGCCGCGTTGCATCGAAACGCCGATGACACGTATGGCCGGCGAAATGCCTTTTACCGCGGCAGCTATACCGGCTGCGAGCCCGCCGCCGGAAAGCTGGACCAGAACTGTCCTGGCGGCAGGTACGGCTTCGATCATCTCGAAGCCGATTGTGCCTTGTCCGGCAATCACGGCAGGATGGTCGAAGGGCGGAACCATGGCCATGTTCTCGTCGCGGACCAGCCGATCGACCTCTTGTTGCGCGTCGTCCTGGCTGTCGCCGACAATGCGTATGTCGGCGCCGAGGCGACGGATTTCGGCAAGCTTGTTGTCGGGAACCAGACGCGACATGCAGATGACGGCGCGCACGCCCTCGAGCTTTGCCGCATGCGCCAGCGCGCGCCCATGATTGCCAGTGGATGCAGCGACCACGCCGCGCGACTTTTCGGCAGGAGAGAGCAGGGCGACTGCGTTGGACGCGCCGCGCAGCTTGAAACTGCCGGTCGTCTGCCGATGCTCCAACTTGAGGAACACCGGCACCCCGGCAATCTCCGAAAGCGCCTGAGAACGGACCGTTGCGGTCCGCTCGATCTTGTCGGCGATCCGCAGCCGCGCGGCCTGGATATCGCTAAGTGTGACCGGGTTCATTGGAGTGCCTGCGGTTCGGCCGCACGCCAATGCTTCTGGCCCGACAGCGCGTTGCGGAAAATCGAGAGTGCGAAATAGCGCGTCATATCAGCGGACAATCGGGCCGATGGGAGTGCGGGTGAGCACTTCCGCTCCGCTGCCGGTCAGAAGCACGGTGTTGGAGATGAAATCGTCGCCGCGGCCCGTGCCCATCAGCCAGGACAGGATATGAAAGCTCATGCCGGCCTCGATTTCGATGTCGGAATCGTGACGAAGCCCGGTCACCGAATTGCCGCCGGTCCAGGAGGGCGGCTGGCCAGCGCCGACCAGATACCCGCAATGGTGCCGCCGGTAGTGCGAGAGGCCCGCGTCATCGACGACGTTCTGCCAGGCTGCGTAGACATCGCGCGCCTTGGCGCCCGGTTTGAGGGCGGCGACGACAGCGTCGAAGGCGTTCGCAGTCGTCTCGGCCATCGCCGCGTCCGCGTCGCTGATGCCGCCGATACGGACCAGCCGTCCGAGCGGCGCGTGATAGCGCGAGACGCAGCCGGACAGTTCGAGGAACACCGGCTCGCCGGATCTGTAGTTCTTGTCACCCCAGGTGGTGTGCTCTTCGCCAAGCCGGGCAGCCGGGCGGATGAACGGGCCGAAGCCTGGAGCGTGGCCGCCGGCCCGGATCATCGCCGCCACGCATTGCGCCGCGACATCCTGCTCGGCCGCGCCATCGGAAATCGCTTCGATCGCGGCGGCGGCGGCGGCGTCCGTCACCTTGGCAGCGCGGCGCATGAGGGCCTGCTCCTCGGCACTTTTAACGCGCCGCATCGTGTCGACCAGGCCGGAGATGTCGCTCCATATGGCAGCGGTTTGCGCCTTGAGCCTGAGAGCGAGACCGTGGCTCAGCCCGGATGTCCAGTATTCGAGGCCGATCGGCTTGTCCGCGAGACCAAGTTCGGACAGCACGCGGGCAGCGAGATCGGCCGCGGTCTCGCTATCGGAATGGCCGCGAAATTCGGCTGCCTTGACCTGGTTCTCGATGGTCACGCGCTCCATCGAACGCGTGACCAGGATCGGTTTTCGATCGAGCGGAACGATAAGGAGATGCGGCGCGAAGTAACCCCAGTGATCGAGGCCGGTGAAGTAAAAGACATTCTCCGGCGAGACGATGATCGCCGCTTCGAGGTCACTTTCAATCAGCGCTGCGCGAAGCTTCGCAAGGCGTCTTGCCAGCTCGACTTCGGAAAACGGATTGCGGTCCATCAGGGGTCTCTTTCGAAGACATGTTCGTGGCACACTAACACTGCCGAAGACGCTCAATTGTGCACAACTAGCGAAGCTGGTGCGCTGAATTAGCAATGCGCAGTCAGCAATTTATGGATTGTTACAACGCCGCTTGCAGCAAGTCCAGATCAGTTGTATACGTCTTATGCGCCAATCGACGATGTGGGAGAAACATCGATCCGCTTGGCCAGCCATTGAAAAAAGAAAAGGGGAAAGCATGTTCAAATCAACGACCTCACGTCGCGCGGTGGTGAAAGCCGCTGCTTTTATCGCGATCGCAGCGACGTCATTGACGTCGCTGCCCGCTCACGCGGAGACCACCCTCGAACGGGCCAAGAAGGACGGCTACATTCGCGTCGGCTTTGCCAACGAGGCGCCATTCGGCTTCGCCACGCCAGACGGCAAGCTGACCGGCGAGGCGCCGGAAGTCGCCAAGGCGGTGCTTGCCAAGATGGGCATCAAGCAGGTGGATGGCGTTCTCACCGAATTCGGTTCGCTCATTCCCGGGCTCAAGGCAGGCCGGTTCGACATCATCGCCGCCGGCATGTTCATCAACCCCAAGCGCTGTGCGGAGATCAATTTCTCCGAGCCGTCCTACGGCATTGGCCAGGCCATGCTCGTGCTCAAGGGCAATCCGAAAGGCGTGAAGGACTATTCGAGCATCAAGGACAATCCCGACCTGAAACTCGCCGTGATGGCTGGCGCCGTCGAAGGCGGCTACGCGAAGGACGCCGGAGTAGCCGCTGACCAGATCGTCTCGCTGCCCGATCAGTCCAGCCTCGTTGCCGCCGTCCAGGCAGGCCGGGCCGACGCGGCGGCGCTGACTGCGCTGTCCATCGCCGACATGGCTAAGAAGGCCGACGGCGTCGAATCGACCAAGCCGTTCGGCGAGGTTGCCGGCAAGTCGGTGAAAGGCCATGGCGGCTTCGGTTTCCGCAAGGAAGACACCGATCTGCTGGAGGCGTTCAACGCCGAGCTGAAGACGTTCCTGGGGTCGCCTGAGCATATCGCGCTGGTCGAGCCGCTCGGCTTCGGCAAGGACTACCTCCCGAACAAGACCACCGCGCAGCTTTGCGCGGGCGAATAGTTTCCCCTACCGTTGGGCGGCGCAAAACGCGCCGCCCCCTTTGCAAGGAGGGGTAGATGGGAATCCGTACGCTGGTCGGCATGCTTGTCGCGGCACTCGCCGTCATCGGCGTCCTGGCGACGCAGGAGACCTATAGGCTCTTCCTGCCGGGACTGCTGCAAGGCGCGGTCCTGACGATCGAGATCGCCCTTCTGGGCAGCCTGCTCGCCGTCGTCATGGGCGTGCTCGCCGCGTTGGCGCGGATGTACGGCCCGGCGCCGCTCCGCTGGCTGGCGACGGTCTATGTCGAGATCTTCCGCGGCACCTCGGCGCTGGTGCAGCTGTTCTGGCTGTTTTTTGTGCTGCCGCAATTCGGCGTCATGCTCGATGCATTTCCTGTTGCCGTGCTTGCCCTTGGCCTCAATGTCGGGGCCTACGGCTCGGAAGTGGTTCGCGGCGCGATCCAGTCCGTCGCGCGCGGCCAATGGGAGGCGGCAACCGCGCTCAACATGAGCCGCGCCCAGATGTTGCGGCGGATCATCCTGCCGCAGGCGTTCGTCGCGATGATCCCGCCCTGGGGCAACCTCTTCATCGAGCTGTTGAAATCGACGGCGCTGGTTTCGCTGATCACGCTTTCGGACCTGGCCTTCAAGGCGCAGCAGATGAACCAGAACACGTTCAAGACCATCCCGATCTTCACGCTCGTCCTGCTGATGTACCTGGCCATGTCGCTGGTGCTGACGATCGGCATGCGACTTCTTGAAAGGCGCGCGTCGCTGGGCCTGGCACGGGGGAGGGCGGCATGATCTGGGACTGGGCATTCGCCTTCGAAATCCTGCCCGTGCTTGGCCGTGCGGCGATCGTCACCATAGAGGCGACGCTGCTTGGCTTCGCGATCGCCGCCTTGCTCGGTCTTGTCCTGGCCGTTGTGCGCATCGCGGTGCCGTGGACCGGCTGGACGATCTCGGTGCTGGTCGAGCTGATCCGCTCGACGCCCCTGCTTATCCAGATATTCTTCCTCTATTTCGTATTGCCGAAATTCGGCGTCGTGCTCGACGCCTTCACGGCTGGAGTGCTCGCCATCGGCATCCACTATGCCGCCTATTGCTCGGAGGTTTATCGCGCCGGCTTCGACAATATCCATCGCGGCCAGTGGGAAGCATCGATCGCGCTCAATCTCTCGTCGTGGACGACGTTCAAGGACATCATTATCCCGCAGGCCATCCCGCCGATCGTGCCGGCGCTGGGCAACTATCTCGTCGCGCTGTTCAAGGAGACGCCGCTGCTTTCGGCGATCGCGGTCCTGGAATTGATGCAGACCGCCAAGATCATCGGTTCCGAGACGTTCCGCTACACCGAGCCGATCACGCTCGTTGGCCTGTTCTTTCTTGCGATGAGCCTGGTTTCGGCAGCCCTCATCCGCTCCCTTGAAGGCGTGCTCAACCGGAGGACCATGCGATGACCGAACAACCCATGGTTCGCTTCGAAAACGTCTCGAAACGCTATGGCACGCTGACCGTGCTCGACGGCCTCGATCTCGAGATAAAGCGCGGCGAGAAGGTCTCGGTCATCGGCCCGTCCGGGTCGGGCAAGACCACGGTGCTGCGCATGCTGATGACACTGGAGACGATCAATGACGGCGTGATCTGGGTGGAGGGCGAGCCGCTGACGCATATGCAGCGGAACGGCAAGCTGGTGCCGGCCGACATCAATCACATCCGCAAGATCCGCGCCAAGATCGGCATGGTGTTCCAGTCCTTCAATCTCTTCCCGCACATGACCGCGATGGCGAACTGCATCGAGGCGCCGATCACGGTCCTCGGCATGAAGCGCGCGGATGCGGAGGCGCGCGCGGCCGATCTATTGGAGATGGTGGGGCTCGGGCAGAAAAAGGGCCACTACCCCTCGCAGCTGTCTGGCGGCCAGCAGCAGCGTGTCGCCATCGCCCGCGCGCTCGCCATGCGGCCCAAGATTATGCTGTTCGACGAGGTGACCTCGGCGCTCGATCCCGAACTTGTCGGGGAAGTGCTGGAGGTTATTCGCAAGCTCGGCAGAGAGCACGACTTGACCATGCTGATGGTTACCCACCAGATGGGCTTCGCCAAGGAATTTTCCGATCGCGTCTGCTTCTTCCATGCGGGCAAGATCTGCGAACAGGGTCCGCCGAAGGAATTGTTCGGAGCGCCGAAGAATGAGCGCACGCAGCAGTTCCTCCGTGCCGTTCTGGAGGCTGGATGACGCTTGAAGCGGACGATATGGTTATCCACGCGGCTTCGGCGGCCGCGCGTCCGCCTTCGGCACGGGAGCGGTCCGAACGCATCTACCTGATATTGCGCGACCGCATCTGCCTGCTCGACTACGCACCCGGCAGCCATCTTTCGGAAGAAGAGCTCGCCCAGGAGTTCGAGATCAGCCGCACGCCGGTTCGACGTGTGCTCACGCGCCTCGAATCGGAAGGTCTTGTTCAATCCGTCCATGGCGTCGGCACGATCGTCACCGACGTCAATGTCGAGGAGCTCCAGCAGGTCTACCATCTGCGTCTGGAATTGGCGCTACTGATCGGCAAGCTCACGCCGATCCCACGCACGGCCGCGGATCTCGACCGGATCCGAGCTTTGATCGAGCAATGCGAGACCGATATGCGCGAGCCGGATCAGCGCGCCTTCCTGCGCCTCAACAGGGATTTCTTCTACGAACTCAGTGCAATGACAGGAAACCAGCCACTGCGCGAGATCAGCGAACGGCTCTATTTCCAGGTCTCGCGCGTCGTCCTCAAGATGATGCCGCAACTCGGCCTGGTGGAGGAGTTCACCGCCTTCCGCCGCGAGATGGAGGAAGTGCTTGCCGCCGCCGAGATCGGCGACTGGGACTCGATCGGCCACATCAGGCGGGCGCATATCTCCATGAGTTTTCGCCGCATGATGCGCCATGCGGGCCATTCGGCCGATGTTACGGGCGCTCGCTGACTGAAGCGCTGACGCCGATATGCTGCGTTTCAGATGTCGAAGTTGGCCGGCAGAATGACGATGTCCCGGATCGTCACCGTCCGCGGCCGCGTCAGCATGAACAGCAGGACTTCGGCGATTTCCTTTGGATCGAACAGATTTCCGGACGCCATCGCCCGGTCGAGGTTCTCCTTCGGCCAGTTGGCGACGAGGGGCGTCAGCACCGGCCCGGGGGCGATCGCGCCGACACGAATGCCGTGTTTGGCGACCTGGCGCCTCAGCGCGTGGACGAACGCCTGAACCGCGTGCTTGGAAGCGGTGTAGATCGGCTCCCATGGCACCGCGGTGTGGCCGGCGACGGAGCTGGTGACGACAATGTCTCCGGTGCCCCGCTCGATCATGTGTGGCAGGACCGCATGGACTGTCCGGAATACGGCATTGACATTCAGGTCCAGCATCCGGTCAAAGGCGTCCGGATCGCCATCGACGAAATCGCCGCCGATATAGGCGCCGGCATTGGCATGGAAGGCATCGAGGTGACCGGCCTTGTCCAGAATGCCCGGCATCATGCCTGCCACGCTTTCCGGATTGGTGAGATCCACCCGCAAGGGAATTGCATTCTCGCCGAGCTCGGCAGCCAGGCTGCGCAGCTTGTCATCCGCATAGTCGATCAGGACCACACGGGCACCCGCATCGAGACAACCACGCACGCAAGCAAGGCCGATACCCGATGCCGCCCCTGTGATCGCGATGACCTTTCCAGAGAGTTGTCCGCTCATCCTCATCCTCCATCCGTCGAATTGCTTTCGGGGTTGAGCGCCTCGCCCGTGCAGGCGAAGCGGTACTCGTCCAGGCTGCGCTGGATCGAGGCGATCAGTAACGAGGTGGGCTCGAGCGGCTTGCCTGCAAACGCCTCGAATGCGGGCAGATGCTGCCGGAACAGCGTGAGCGGCACCGTCTTGCCGCGCAGTGCATCGGTCAGGTTCGCCACCGCTGCTTCCGCTTCCGGCCGGTTCCAGTAGTAGCGGATGCGGTCCGAGAAAGAGTAGTGACGCTGCAGGCGCTGTTCGGCTTCCGAGCCGTGATAGTGGCCCTGCCAATTGGCGGGTTCGGCCAGCATCAACCGCTCCATGGCGTGATAAAGCGGACGGGCTCCATAGTGCGGCAAAAGATCGGTCGCGACAAGGTCCAGCCCGTAGAGCGCCTCGCGCAGCACGAAGGTCAATTCCGGCCCCACTTTGAGGATTGGAAAGCCGTCCTCGACCAACTGGCGCAAGGATGTTCGTCCCTGGTAGTCGGTCGAATGCGCCTCGAAGACGAGGCCCGGCTCCTGGTCGAGCAGTTGCGTCAATCCGCGTGCCTTGGCGCGATCATAGAGGACCACATTCTCGTTGCCGAACTCCACGCCCGGCTGGACTACCAGCGCGATGACGCGTGAGAACGCATCGGCCAGGCCGTGGCTGAGGAACAGGTCGCGATGGACATCGATCGTATGCCTCGCCGCCGCGATGCTGGTTGGCTCGATATCGCTGATCGCATGGTTGGCGCCGCCGGGAGCCGGCACTTCGGTGCCGATAATATAGACCGGCGCCTCACCGCCCGCGGCGCGCGCCGCGTTCTCCGCCGCCGTGGCGAGCCGCGCTGCACGCTCCGCCGTCGTTGCGTCGTCGAGCGCGGCAGGCTCGCCGGCGCATCCCATCGAAGCATCGAGGTGGATCTTTCGGAAGCCGGCGGATACGTAAGCCGTGATCATCTCTTCCGCCTTCGCCATCGCCGCGTCGGCATATTCCCCGCGCCACGGATTTGGCCCGAGGTGATCGCCACCGAAGATGATCCTTTCCACCGGAAGCCCTTCTTCCGCCGCTATGGACTGGACGAGACGAACAAAATCGCCGGGCAACATTCCGGTGTAGCCGCCAAACTGGTTGACCTGGTTACAGGTTGCCTCGATCACCAGCGTGTCGGAGAAGCGTGCGGCGTTGCGCGCGGCCGCCCGAATGACCAATGGATGCGCCGAGCAAACCGACGTGACGCCTGTCGGCGAACCCTCGCGCCGCGCCGCCGCGAGGCTTCCGAGGAGACCGGTCATGGCAGGTTTCTCGGGGTGACGGCGATGAATTCGTCAAGCTGCAGGCGTGAGGCGGCGCCTTCCATCGGACCTTGGACCGTGACGTTGCGGGCACCCGCGGCATTGGCATATTCCAAAGCTTTGGACACAGGCATGCCGAGGCGGCGGCAAGCGACGTAAGCGCCGCCGAAGCAGTCGCCCGCGCCCGTCGGATCGACTTCCGCAACCTTGAAGGCCGGACAATCGACACGCGAGCCGTCGGCGCCGAAAAATGTCGAGCCTTGTTCGCCGCGTTTAAGAGCGATCTCCGTCACACCGCGGGAAAAGAGCGCGGTGACGGCGGCAGATTCACCATCAACACCGGCCGCCGTGAACAACTCGTCGCCCGAGGGCAGGATAAGGTCGGCGACATCGACCAGCCTGGCAAAGCGTTCCTGCGTCTGGCCGAGCCCGAGCAATTCCTTGCGCAAATTCGGGTCGAGTGAAACGGAGCCGCCGCGCTGCTTGATGGCACCGATGGCGTGGTCCATGATCTCCCACACTCCCGGGATGGCAAAGGCGGTGCCCATGACGTGAAGGTGTCCGGCGCGCGCGAAGAGCGCCTTTGCCTCATTAGTGAGGCTCACCAGCGCGGCCGCGGATTTTCCGATGTTGTAGACGAAGTCGCGTGAGCCGTCGTCGCGATAGCGGACAAACGCGCTTCCGGTCGGATAATCCGGACTGACGGAAATGGCCGATATGTCCGCGCCGTCGGACCGGAGCCGTTCGATGTTGATGCGGCCGAAATCATCATCGCCGACCGAGGCGACAATTGCCGCCGAGCCGCCGATCTTTGCGCATTGATCGATGAAAATCGCCGGCGCGCCGCTGGGGTAGGGGCCGATGAGTTCGATAGGTTCGAGGAAACCGTCGCCACGGCTTTTCGCCATGATCTCCACCAGGATTTCGCCGATGACGACCGTTGGCCCCAGTGCATCCGCTGCGAGCTTGGTCTGATCTAATATCGCATCCACGGGCATTGCATGGCTCGGCTGTTGGGCACTTATGGTGTCGGAACGCGCGCGCCGCAGGTGTTGCAGCGGGCGCTCGCTGATCCTGTCCGGCAGAGAATGACAGCCCTGAGACGGCTAGGGTCAGGAATACGCGATTGCTCCTCCAAAAAGCACACTATGAGTGTTTGTAGTTTTGTGCAACATATTAATCGGTCGAGACTGTGTGGCGATGGTGCCATTGTGAAGTCGCCGCCAAAAGCGGTCTCGCGCAATATCAGCCTTCATCTTCCTCCGGCTCTTCGAATTCGGCTGCTTCACCGGCGAAACGCTGGCTCTCCAGCGACAAATAGCGCTGGTGCAACATGCAGGCCGCACCGAAGGCGGAACCGACAGTTCCTTCATCGTTCACTGTGATTGATGGGACCGGGAAACTGGATTCCTGTATGGCATGGATGTGTGCCGCCACCCTGGCGGCCATCAAGGGATAGAGTGCTGCGACCGAACCACCCAGTACGATCCTATCGGCGTCGATGATCCGGCAAGCCTGCACAAGCCCAATCGCCAAGGCCCTTGCCCACTGCTCGGCAATGGAGACGGCGCTGGGCAACCGGTCCTGAACATCGGCCAGGAAGTTGCCGAATGTCGGATGATCGAGGGTGGAGGTCTTGCGATACTCCCCCATGATGGTCTCAAGGCCGATCAGTTGTTCCAGATTGCGGCGCGGGCCTGGCGTGTCGCTGATGATCAAGTGCCCGATCTCGCCCGCCAGCCCGTTGGCGCCGCGAAAAAGATTGCCGTCAATGATGATGCCGCCGCCGATGCCACTCTCCATCACCAGAAACAGCGTCACGCCCGAATGCACCTCGCTGCGCCCGTAGGTCGCGCCGATGGCGAATGCGTTGGCATCGTTTTCGGCAAGGACGGGAACGCGCAGCGGCAAGGCGTTTCTCACCAAATCCGCGAGGTGAACATTTCGCCAGCCGAGAAGCGGCGCCAGGCGGACCAGGCCATGCTTGTCCATCTGCGCCGGCGTCGATACGCCAAAGCCTTCGCAGCGCTCCAGCTTTGAGGCCGGAATGGACTGGAGAGCCAAGCTCACCGCGCGGTCGACCGCAGCCTCTACGCCGATCGAAGGCCCATCGAACGGCTCCACATTCGTCGAAACAATGTTGGTGCCGAGATCGATCTCGACCGTGCTGATGTGCTCGACACCGATCTCGACCCCAAGGAAAAATATGGCATCCGGCACGAGTTCGAGCATGATGCCGGGGCGACCGACCCGGGCATAGCCCGGTTGTTCAGGCGAATCCTCAATTGCTTCGCGCACCAAACCGTCGGCGGTCAGGCTGGCGATGATATGCCCCGACGAAGAGCGGTTAAGGCGCAATTTGCGGGCGAGTTCGGCCCGACTGAGACGCCCAAACTGATGCAGGGCCCTGAGAGCCGCGACTTCATTGCTTTGTCGGATTCGCCGATGCGAACTGGCGGTCAGCGCCGGGTCGTTCACGTAAGTCTCTCCAGACTGGCTGCGATCCGCCGCACAACCAGATCCTCGACTATGGCCGGGCGTTCGTCGTTCGCCGCCGAACCGCCTCTTCCATTTTCAGGTCGATGAAGGCCTTGGCGTGCTTTGCCAGCGGCATGTTCTCGGTCCAGGTATCGCGCCAGATAGCGCATGCCAGTGAAAGCCCTTCATCGACCACGGCGCTGGAGAACGATTCGAAAGTGATGTCGCGCTCGTAGCCGATGTCGAGCAAGGCATCGAAGATGCGATCGAAGTCGATTACCCCGTCGCCGAGATAGCCGCGATTGCTTTCGCCGATATGAAAATAGCCGATCTTGTCGCCGGCCAGACGAATGGCTGCCGCTGGATTCGCCTCCTCGATGTTCATATGAAACGTGTCGAGATGGAGCGTGACGTGGTCGGAGCCGGTCGCCTTGATGAAGTCGAGGCCCTGAGCCGTCGTGTTCAACAGGTTCGTCTCGAACCTGTTGACGACTTCCAGGACCAGATCGACCTTGGCCTTCTTTGCTGCTTCGGCCGTCCTGGCAATGGCTGCAACGCTGTTCTTGCGGCCGCGATCGCTTGGCATGGTCGAATATTTCGTATGGGCGGAATAGAGAATGCCGCCAAGCTTGGTGCCGCCGATATCGCGAACCGCCGCGACGGCACCCGCCAGCAATTCCTCGCCGGCCTTGACGATGCCTGCATCCTCGCTCGACACATCGGCGCTCAAGGGAAGGCCCATCGTGACCGCGATTTCGAGGCCCAGCGCCTGAGCCTTCCTGGCGAGGCGGTCGAGGTCGAACTTTTCAGGCCGAAGATACGCAAACTCGATCAGCCGGTAACCACACGCGGCCGAGTTCGCCATTGCTTCTTCAAGCATGGCCTGGGTGCCGCCGCCGGTCCAAACGAATGAATGAATGCCCAATCTGCGCATGCGGACCTCCTCCTCGAACTGCAATCTATGTTGCGTAGCGCAACAAAATAACCAAAATCGCCCCATGTCAAGATCACGCGAAATACGAAACGGGCTGATTTTGCCATCCGCATGAAAGTGATTGACAGCTTAGCAGAACACCTTAATTTGTCTCGTTAAGCAACATATAAGTTTGGCAAAAGCACCAGACGTGGAGGAGGACCATCCAGCCGTGCTTGGATGCACGGCTACCTCAGCTTATGTTTCGCCCTATGGCATCGTTCAGTGTACTTTGTTCGGTGGCGTACTTTGTCCGGTGGCTTGGGCACGCTGAATGATCCACAGGGCTCGTGACCATCGTCCGGTAAACGACGGTTTTCGAGAACTCCGGACAAGGGGGCGAAGCAGCGTTGGCCTACCGCTGAGGGCAGTCCTTGTGGGGCTGCGGGAGTGGCGGATCAAGGAGAGCCGAAGCGCTGCGTTATCGGGAAGGAGCCATTCAATGAAGCCCGCTCAGAAGATCGTTCCGGACTTCGAAATGATCATATGTCCGCCGGCGGAGTCGTTTCGCTGGAACATGCATGACTATCCATTTTTCAAGGCCAAATGGCATTATCACCCGGAATATGAGTTGCACCTGACGCGGACGACTTCGGGCGTCATGATGGTGGGAGATCATATTGGCAAGTTCGCTCCAGGGTGCCTGGTCCTGACCGGACCGAACGTCCCGCACAATTGGGTCAGCGATATTGAGCCCGGGAAGCTGGTTCGCAATCGCGATATGCTGATCCAGTTCAGCCGCGAATGGGCCGATCGTGTCACCGGCTTCTGTCCCGAACTCGGAACCATCCGGCCGCTCTACGACGACGCCGTCTACGGAGTGGAGTTTCGCGGCGCCACCGCGCTCGCCGGGCAGCGGCTGCTCGCACAAATCGGCGCCGCCCATGGCGCCGAGCGGGTTGTGCTCTTCCTGCAATTGATGATCACGCTGGCCCGCAATCCCGGCGACCGCCGCAGGCTGTCGCGGCTGGCACCTACCTCCTCACAGGCGGAATTGCCGCCGGAACTTGACGTGGCGATGCGCTACGTTCTGGACCACTACAGCGACGATATCGATCTGCCGTTCGTTGCCAGGCTCTGCGACCTGGAACCGCAGGCATTTTCACGTTTCTTCAAGCGTCAGACAGGCCATACCTTTGCCCGTTACGTCATCCTCGCGCGCATATATGCCGCCTGCTCGCTGCTGACGCAGACTTATCGGCCGATTACCGACATCTGCTTCGAGGTCGGGTTCAACAACATCGCCAATTTCAACAGGCAGTTCTTCAAGATCTGCGGGCGCACGCCATCGGACTACCGGCGCAGTGCCCACAAGATCGGGACTGAGGCGCGCGCCGATCCGTTCAGGGAAATCCGCACCTGGTCGGACGACGCACGCACGGTCGGCGAAAAAGTATAGGTCGCCTGCAAACCACGCGTGGCAGGGGTAATGCCCGCCGCACTAAGTTCATCGGAATGTCCACGGGAGCGAGGCTGCGGCAGACACTGCGAAGGCAGGTCGAGGGAGGAGGTATCTGGCGGGAACCACAGCCGCTGTTTCATTGTCTTGAGGGTACTGCGTCGTGGCAACCGCGCTGTTAGGAGGGATGGCGAGCGGCGCCATGGTCGGCTGGTCGGAGGCGCGACAGAGCTACCGCATTTATCGGCCTGAAAAGGGTTCCAGCTTTGTCCGGATGGCCAAGAGCTGCGTTCCCTAGCGGGTACGGACACAGCGATCGCAGAAGTGGATGACTGACAGTCAATGTTTTGTTGGAGGAGTGAAAAATGAAACATGAATTTGGAATGAGTCTTGCCGCATTGGCAGTCGGCCTGATGACCAGCGTAATGCCTGCAAAGGCCGATTTCTGGTCGGATGCCGGTGCAAAATACAAGGGTGTGACGCTGCACGGCGTGACCGAAAGCACCCCGCCTTCGAACTACATCAAGGACGTTCTGGCCCCCGCTTTCGAGAAGGCGACGGGCATCAAGGTGGAAATCGAGACCACGTCCTGGGACCAGATGTACGACAAGGCGATCAAGGACATGGAAGCCAAGACCGGCATCTATGACATGGTCTATATCGAGCAGGACATCATCTACGCCTACCTTGCTCGAGACTTCCTGGTCGACATCACGAAATCCCTCAAGGACGATCCATCGCTGAAAGCGCCGGATTACGACGAAACGCATTTCACGACATTTGCGAATTATTTCAAAAATGCCGACGGCGATCTTTTCGGCATTCCGATGGAAGCCTTCATCAAGCTCTATTTGTACCGGACCGATCTCTTCAACGATCCGGCGATCAAGGAAGCGTTCAAGAAGGAAACCGGCAAGGATCTGGTGCCGGCAAAGACCCATGAGGAATATACGCAGATCGCGGAATTCTTCACCAAATGGGGCAAGGACCACAGTCTGGAACTGTGGGGCACCACCGCGCAGGCGAGTACCGGCCATCCCGCTTCATGGTATGAGTTCTTCGAATCCGTCGCGCCCACTTTCGGCGTCTACAACTGGGGTATCGACGCTTCGAAAAACTACTCTGCGTCGGTCGCCAATGGCGGCACGATGAACAGCGACAAGGCAAAGGCGGCGCTCAAATATTGGCTGCATCTGCGCGATATCGCGCCGCCGGAATCCCCGGCCAGCACATGGACCGAAGTCGCGACCACCTTCGCTGCGGGCCGCGCGGCACAGGGTCTGGTTTATGGCGAGAACGCGGCATGGATCGCCGCCGACGCCGAGAAATCGAAGGTCGTGGGCAATGTCGGCGTTGCGCTGCCGCCGCTGGAGCCCGGCGTCATGGAGGATGCGGAGGCCGGCAAGGGCTATATCGGCTACTATGACGGGGGCGCCTTCGGCCTTCCCATCACCTCGAAGAACAAGGAAGCGTCGCTGCTGTTCCTGCAATATATCGGCCAGGATTCGGTCCAGGGCGATTGGGCGGTGGCCGCACCCCGCATCACCAACACGGCAACCTATGACGATCCGAAAGTCATCGAGATGGATAAGAAGCTCAACGGCTACTACACCATGCTCAAGAACGACGGAAAGCTGTTTGCCGGCGCTCCCCCCTATCCGTTCCATGCGCAGGTGCGTGAGGCAACGGCGCCGATCTTCTACAAGATCCTGTTGGGCGAGGTCTCGTCCGACGATGGGCTCGACCAGATGGCTGCCGCCGCCGAGGCGGAACTGACGAATCTCGGCTACCGCAAGTAGCAGCTCGAACGCAGACTTCGGGCCGCCTTGAAGCGGCGGCCCGAATACGCTTTTGCCGCTTCGCGACATTCCCGGGAATATCGTGAAGCGCCTTCCTGGAGAGTGGTTTCATGCGATCAAACAGAGTTGGATGGCTGCTGCTCGCCCCGACGATTGCGATCCTGGGGATCTTCGGCATCGTCCCATTTCTGTACGTGCTCTATGTGGCCTTCCATCAATGGAACCCGTTCGGCGCAAATCCCTATATGGTCTACAACGGCGCCAACAATTTCCGCCGCCTCGTGTTCGACAACGAGTTCCTGACCTCGATCGCCTTCACGCTGAAATTCGCCTTCTTCGCCGTTCTGAGCGAGGTCATCCTCGGCTACTTTCTGGCCCAGCTGTTCATGAAGGAGTTTCCCGGCCGGGGTTTGTTCCGCACGATCCACACGCTGCCGCTGATCGTGGCGCCGATCGTCGTCGGATCGGTGTGGCGGCTGATGACCACGCCCAGCATCGGTATCATCCCGTACCTTCTGAAATCCTGGTTCGGCTACGACCTCAATATCGGTCGTGACGCCACCATGGCCTTTGCGCTCACCGTCATCATGGATATCTGGCACTGGACGCCACTGGTGACGCTGACGCTGCTTGCAGCGCTCGTCTCGCTGCCCAAGGAGCCGTTCGAGCAGGCGCAGATCGACGGCGCCAACCGGTGGCAGATATTCTGGCACGTCACCTTGCCGATGATCCGCCCGGCGATCCTGGCCACGGTTTTCATTCGCCTGATGGATGCGCTGCGCACCGTCGACGAAGTGTGGATGCTGACCGGTGGCGGCCCAGGTGCGGCTACGCGCTATCTCGGCCTGCACATCTGGAAGATCGTGTTTCCCAAGACCGACTACGGCTACGGCTCGGCCACTTCGATCATCGTCCTGTACCTCACTCTGGTGATGTGCTGGCTGCTTTATGTCGCCCTTGTCGCTCGCCGCGGCCAGAAGAGAGCATCCTGATGCGTGCCAACCGCCCCATTCTTTCCATCCTGCTGTGGACCTTGCTCAGCCTGGTGACGCTGTTCCCGATCTATTGGCTGTTCGTGATCTCTGTGAAGCCGGCCGTCGAGCTGTTCACCACGCCAAGCGTGCTGCTCGAAACCGTCTACTGGAAGAACTATGTCAAGGTTCTCGGCGACGACACGCTGCGCCGCTACATGTTCAACTCCATCATTATCTCGACCGGCAACGCGGTGCTGGTGACCGTGCTGGCGTTCATGGCCTGCTATGCGCTGTCGCGCTTCGATCTGCCCGGAAAAGAGAACATCTTCTTCTGGACGATCACCAACCGCATGGCGCCGGCCGCTGTCTTCCTGCTGCCCTTCTTCCTGCTCTTCACGCAGGTCTTCGTCATAGGGGAGTGGAAGCTTTACGACACGCGCACGGGCATGATCCTGCTCTACTGTACCTTTAATCTGCCCTTCGCCATCTGGACGCTCAGGCCGACGATCGATGCAATTCCCAAGGAATTGGACGAGGCCGCGACCGTCGACGGTGCAACAACGTGGCAAGTGATCCGCGAAGTGATCTTTCCGCTGGCGCGGCCCGGTCTCGCCGTCACCCTGATCCTGACCTGGGTGTTCGCCTGGAACGAGTTCCTGCTCGCCGCGACGCTCACCAGTTTCAACGCGCGCACCATCACCACCGGCCTGTCGGAGTATGTCACGACGACCGGAACCGAATGGGGCACGATGGCGTCCATTGCGATCATCACGCTTATACCGGCGCTGCTGATCTTCTCGGTCGTCCAGCGGCACATCGTGGCCGGCCTGACCTTCGGCGCGGTCAAGGAGTAGTTCCATGGAACACATGGTCGATCTCGATGCGGTGGATGACGAAGCCAGCACCATCGTCGCGAGCCCGCAACGCACCGGCTTCCTGCCGATCGTAACCAACTGGTTCGACCGGGTTTTTGTCGGTATCTATCTGTTCGTTGCGCTCGAATTGTTCTGGATGAGGTTTCTCGAACAGTCGATCCCATTGTCGGTTTGTCATGTGCTGGCGATCGCGTTGGGTGTGCTGATCGTTTGGCGTGGCTAGAGCATGATCCCGAAAGTGTGAACCGGTTTCGGAACGGATCATGCTCAAACCAAAAGCTTAGCGCGCAACGACGATCGAGAGAGAAGAGGACGGGAAGCAGGCTCATGAAGTCATTGGTGCTGGAAGAAAAGATGAAACTTTCGCTGCGGGATTTCCCGATCGAGCGCGAGGAGGTGCTCGGCGTTCGTGACGTGCGCATCAAATTGCACACCGTCGGCATCTGCGGCTCGGATGTGCACTACTATACGCATGGTGGCGCCGGCATCTTCCAGGTGAAGGCGCCGATGATCCTTGGCCATGAGGCGTCAGGCATTGTCGTGGAGACAGGCGCGGAGGTGACGTCGCTGAAGGTCGGCGACCGGGTGTGCATGGAGCCGGGCATTCCCGACCCGAACAGCCGCGCGACGCGCATGGGCCTGTACAATGTCGATCCGGCGGTTCGCTTCTGGGCGACGCCGCCGATCCATGGCGTCCTGCGGCCGACCGTCGTCCATCCGGAGAATTTCACCTTCAAGCTTCCGGATAATGTTTCCTTTGCCGAGGCGGCCATGGTCGAGCCACTCGCCGTCGGCATCCATGCCGCCACGAAGGCGCAGGTGAAGCCGGGCGACATCGCCCTGGTGATGGGCGCCGGGCCGATCGGCCTGGTTACGGCGCTGTCGGCGCTGGCGGCGGGCTGTGCCCGGGTCTTCGTATCGGATATCGATGACACCAAGCTCGAGCTCGCGGCGAAGCTCGGCGCCATCACGCCGATCAATGTCGCACGGCAGGATGTGGCCAAGGAAATTCTCGCCGCAACCGATGGCTGGGGCGTGGAGATCGTGTTCGAATGCTCGGGCAGTCCACGCGCCGCGGCAGGCATTTTCGATCCGCTCTGTCCGGCCGGCCGGGTGGTATTCATCGGCGTGCAGATGCATGACATCAACTACGATGTCGGCAAGGCGATGGTGCGCGAAGCGCGCGTCGAGCACGTCTTCCGCTACGCACATGTCTTTCCGCGCTGCGTTGCCATGCTGTCTTCCGGCGCGATCGACGTGAAGCCGCTGATCACGCGCACGTTCGAGTTCGAAGACAGCGTTCGAGCCTTTGAAATCGCCGCATCCGCGCCAAAAGGCGAAGTGAAGATGCAGATTGCCTTGCCGCAATAGAGGGGATGCGAGTTGGCTGAAGTCACCGTCAGGAACATCGTCAAGCGTTATGGAAGCGTCCAGGTCATCCATGGAGTGAACGTCGACATCGCCGATGGCGAGTTCGTCATCCTCGTCGGCCCGTCGGGCTGTGGCAAATCCACCTTGCTGCGCATGATCGCCGGTCTCGAAGCCATATCGGGCGGCGAGATCAGCATTGGCGGCCGGGTGGTGAACGATGTCCTGCCGAAAGACCGCGACATAGCGATGGTGTTCCAGAACTATGCGCTCTATCCGCACAAGAACGTCGCCGACAACATGGGCTTCTCGCTCAAGATCAAGGGCAGGCCGAAGGCCGAGATTGAAGCCAAGGTCAAGAAGGCGGCCGAAATCCTCGATCTGGGCAAGCTGCTCGACCGGTTCCCCAAACAGCTGTCCGGCGGGCAGCGCCAGCGTGTGGCCATGGGGCGCGCCATCGTGCGCGACCCGCAGGTCTTCCTGTTCGACGAGCCGCTGTCCAACCTCGACGCCAAGCTGCGCGTTGCCATGCGGGTTGAGATCAAGGAACTGCATCAGCGCCTCGGCACGACGATCGTCTATGTCACCCACGATCAGATCGAGGCGATGACGATGGCCGACAAGATCGTGGTGATGCGGGACGGCAAGGTGGAACAGGTCGGCGCGCCGCTCGATCTCTACGACAATCCGGGCAATGTCTTTGTCGCCGGTTTCATCGGCTCGCCGGCCATGAATTTCATCAAGGGCAAGATCGGTTCGAAGGACGGCAGGCAGGTCTTTGTGTCGGACACCGGATCCGTGCTGCCGGTCGAGGCGGGTCGCGCGCGGGATGGCCAGCCGGCCATCTACGGCATACGTCCCGAGCATATCGATATCGCGCCCGACGGATTGCCGGCAACGGTTTCAGTGCTGGAGCCGACCGGTTCCGAGACGCAGATCTTCGCCAAGTTTGGCGAGGACGCCATTGACGCCATCGTCAAGGACCGGCTCACCGTCCGTCCCGGCGAAGAGGTTAGGCTGAAGATCGATCCGCGCCGGGTCCACATCTTTGACAGGCAAAGCGGCGTACGTCTGTAAAACATAATAATATCAACTATTTTTATGCGATTCTTCTTTCAATGTCTGATCGGGGTCAGCGTGCCGTCGCTGTAGACGATGCGACCGGAAAACTTTTCGAGTTTTCTCGTTTGCGCCGACGATGCTCATATTGGACAGAATTGTCCGAAAATAATTGCCTACGCGCAACCATCAGTTCTTGTCGACCGGCTTAGACCGCATCCGCGAAACGGTCTCGCGTTCGGCCCGCTTGGAGCGCATCGGCGGCAGGCCGCGGTCGATCAGATCCATGTCTTCCAGCACCATGTCGCCCATCCGCTTGAAGGCGATGTCGAGCGCTCCGGCCCGGTGGGCGGAGCGCAGGAAGCCGGGCAGCGTGCGCACCGGATGGTCCTGGGCCAGCGGCTCCTCCGGGAAGACATCGCTGGCGGCGACGATGTGGCCGCAGTGAACGGCATCCATCAGCGCCGGAAAATCGACGACACCGGCGCGGCTGAGCAGGATAAAGGCCGCTCCTCTGCGCATTTTGGCGAAGGCTTCCGCGCCAAGGAAACCCTGGTTCTCGCTGGTGACGGAAGCGACGACAAAGACGAAATCGCTCTCCGACAGGACGGCATCCAAGGAGGCCGGCTCGACGCCGTTCTCGATCAGGATCGACGGCGGCAGCCAGGGATCGAAGACCTTGGTGCGCGTGCGAAAGCCTGACAGCAGCCGGTTGAGCGCGCGGCCGAGATCGCCGAAGCCGATGATGCCGACATCGGCGCCGGAGAGCAGCCGCGCCGTCTGGTTGCCACCACCGCCCCACAGCTCCTTGCCCTGCCGAAAGGCGAGGTCGGCATCGACGATGCCGCGCGCGAGGTTGAGCGCCATGGCGAGGCCAAGCTCCGCCACCGGTTCGGCGAACACCAGGCCGGTGGTGACGACATGGACGCCGCGCGCAAACAGCGTCTCGTAGGGCATGTTGTTGATCAGGTTGCTCTCGACGTTGAAGATGCAGCGCAGCGCCTTCATCCTGTCCAGCGTTTCGGGTGCGATCGGCGGCTGGCCGACAATATAGCGCGCCTCGGCTAGCGCATCCGCCGGCAGCGCGGCGACGCCCTCGGGCGTCGTCTCGACGATGCGGTATTTCGCCCTGAAGCGCGCCAGCTGCGGCGGCGTGAAGATGAGGTCGAGCGTGCGCGGTTCCGGCGCGCTGATGACCAGCGGCAATGAATGCGACATTTCTCCTCCTGCGCCGATATCAGGGCAATCCGTGCAGATCTGACTATTCGATGATTGAACGGTTTACCAGTGGGGCCGCAGGCGCTGAGGAATGCCTGATCGCCCGCAAATTCAACCGAGGGGGTGCGCGAGCGCGACGATGTCCTCGACATTCTGATGGGAGCGGGCGAAACGCTTGAGCACGAGCGGATCGTGTCCCGGAACGATATGGGCGGGTGAGCTGGCAAGCTGCTTCATCCGCTCCACCCCAAGGATCACGTCGCTCAGCCGGTCGAAGACGGGAAATGGCTTCTCGCGTTCCATATTGGCATAGAAGTGAGCGGCGTCGGAGGCGATCACCACCGCGCCGTTGTCGGTTTCGACACGGACCACTTGCAGCCCGCGCGAATGGCCGCCGACCCTGTGCAGCGTGATGCCGGGCGCGATTCCCGATTCCGGATCGTGGAAGCAGACCTTGGCGTTGTAGACACGCCGCACCATGGTGGTGACGTCCTCGACTTCGAACGGATGGCTCATCGCGTGATGGCACATGCAGCGGCCGGTCGCGAATTCCATCTCCGCATCCTGCAAATGAAAGGTCGCGTTGGGAAACAGGTGATGGTTGCCGCAATGATCGTAATGCATGTGCGAAATGATCACGTCGCTTACGGCCGCATGGTCGATGCCGATGGCGGCGAGGCCTTCGTCGACCGGCCTGATGACGCTGCGGCCACGCTTGTCGCCGGTCGGCTTGTCGAAGCCGGTGTCGACGATGAAGGTGCGTTGCTCGCCGACGATCGCCCAGACGAAGTAGTCCAGCGGCATTGGAACGTCATGCGTGTCGCCGCCAAGGAAATTCTCGTTCGACCGGCGCTCGAAATGGCCGTAGCGCACGGCATGGATTTCATAACGTGCGGCGTTGCCCATCGTCAGCTCGCTTCGGCAACGCTTGCATCTTGAGCCGACCCGACTTGCACATGCGCCCAGGTCTCCACCGTCTTGACCATGCAGGTGAAATCAGAATCAGGCCCGTAGAGCTGGTTGGTTACGCTCAGCAACTGGCGGACCGCGCTGCCCACCACCATCGGCACGCCCATCGCCTCGGCCTCGTCGACGCAAAGCCGCACGTCCTTGAAGGACAGGCCGGTCGCGAAACCGAAATCGAAGGTGCGCGGCAGCACGGATTTCGGAAATTTGTCCTCGGTCGCACTGTTGCGGCCGCTCGACGCGTTGATGACATCAAGCATGACCTTGGGATCGAGACCCGCCTTGACGCCCATGACGACCGCTTCGGAAGAGACGGCCAGAGCTGCGGCGGCAAGCAGGTTGTTGGCCAGCTTCATGGTTTGAGCAGCGCCCTGGACCTCGCCCATGAAGAAGATCTTGCCGAAGTTCTCGATCACCGGCCTTACCGTTTCGAAGGCCGCTTTTGGACCCGATATCATCACAGCGAGCGTGCCGTTGCGGGCGCCCTTCAAGCCGCCGCTGACCGGCGCATCGATCATGGCGATGTTCTTCTGCGCAAGGCCTTCGGCGACCTTGGCGGCCGTGCGCGGGCCGGTCGTCGATATGTCGATGAAAATTCGAACCGATTTGCCCTCGGCGATACCGGATTCGCCGAGCACCACCTTTTCGAGGATCTGCGGACTGGGCAGGCTGGCAAAGACGATCTCGGCGCTGTCGGCGACGTTGCGCGCGCTGGTTGCCGCCTTGGCGCCTGCCTTGACCAGTTCCTCGACCGCCCTGGTGTCGAGGTCATGGACCGTCACGTCGTAGCCAGCCTGGATGAGACGGCTCGCCATCGGCGTGCCCATTTTTCCGATACCAACAAAGCCGATTTTCATGGTCATCGCTCACTCCTCGCTCGGTGCACATTTCCCATCGCGCTAATCTCAATCTCGCGGATTACATTCATCAGATGACATTTATCGTGGCTTCAGATGCCGTATCGCGCGTCAAACGCGGCACGAGAAGTTCCGCAATATCCAGGACCTTCAGTTTGTCCACCACACCAAGGGCATCGATGGCCGCGGTGTACATCACCTTGTCCTTCGGGCAGGCCACGACGAAATAGTCGATATCGCCAAGGCTCAGCGCTTCGCGGATACGGTTCTCGCTCGGCCGCTCGGTGACGCCGTCGTCGCTCTGCCAGATGCGGCCGCCGCCGGCGCCGCAGCAGAAGGAATTCTCCCGGCAGCGCGGCATGTCGTGAAGCGTGTAGCCGGCCGCGCGGATCAGGTCGCGCGGCGCATCGAAGCCGCCATTGTAGCGCCCGAGGTAACAGGGATCGTGATAGGTGACCTTGCCGCCGTCAACCGCGTCGAGTTCGAGCCTTCCCGCCTCGATGAGCTCGGCCAGCAGGGCGGTATAGTGCAGGACCTCAAATGCCGCGCCGAAATGCCGATAGTCGTTCTTGAGCGCATTCAGGCTATGCGGATCGGTGGTCATGATGCGGTTGAAGGTGCATTCCGCGATCGCATCGATGTTGGACTGCGCCAGAGTCTCGAACAGACCCTCTTCGCCGGCGCGCCGCACGTCGTTGCCGCTGTTGCGCTCGGCATCGAAGAGAATGCCGAAATCGACACCTGCCGCACTCAGCAACTCGGCAACCTTGCGGGTGATTTCCTGAACGCGCGGATCGTAGGAGGCGTAGTCGCCGACGAACCACAGCACATCGACAGGTTCGCTGCGTGCGTCCTTGACCGGAAAGCCGAGCTCCCTGGTCCAGCGTGCCCGCATTTTGGAAGGCTTGCCCATGGAGTTGCCAAGCCGGGTGAGGTTGGAAAGCGCATCCTGCAAACCCGGACTGACATGGCCTTCGTCGACCAGGTGACGGCGCATGTCGATGATCTTCGGCAGGTGCTCGATCTCGACCGGACACGCCTCCATGCAGGCGCGGCACGTCGTGCAGGCCCACAGCGTCGCCTCCGAAATGACGCCGCCGACCAGCGGAAGCGCCGACGGTCCGGCGGAGAGCGCGTCGCGCATGTCGGTGATCAGCATTTTGGGGCTGAGCGGCAGGCCCGCGGCATAGGCCGGGCAGACCGCCTGGCAACGGCCGCATTCGGTGCAGGAGAGAAGGTCGAGCTGCTGTTTCCAGTCGAACTCGGCGAGCTTGTCGACGCCGGGACTTTCACGTTCGCGCGGCACTGCCGGCGCGGTGCCGCGCGGTTCGAGATTGCGAAAATAGATGTTCGGCGCGGCAAGGAACATATGCCGATGCTTGGAGCCGGGAATATAGACGAGAAAGGCGAGGATGGCGCCGACATGCAGCCAGTAGCAGATCTCCTGTGTCTCCTGCGCCGGCACACCGATGCGGCCGAGCAGGCCGGCAAGCCAGGAGGCGACCGGTCGCCACGAACCGTCGGCGCCGCCCAGAATGCGCGCCGCCGCTTCAAACAGCAACGAGCCCACGATCAGCACGATCAGCACGTAGATGATCGCCGCGTCGCTGCCGCTCGATCCCTTGAACCGCGCAGGCCTCAGGACGTAACGCTGATAGAGCGCAAGCCCGACGCCGATCAGCATCAGCACCGCGAAGAAATCCTGCAGGCCGGCGATCCATGTCTCTCCGCCGATGGGCGCCAGCGAGAACCCCGGAAACAGACGTGAGCCGAAAGCCTCGATCGTCGCGGTGAACAGGACGAAGAAGGAAATGAAGATGATCGCGTGCAGCACGCCGGAAAGCGGCTTGCGCAGCATCTTCCTGTGCAGACCGATGGCGATTGCCACGCCTTCCAGGCGTCGCATCGGCTGGTCGAAACGGGCAGCCTTCGGCGCATTGGCAAGCGCAGACACGTAATGGCGCGCGCGCCAGCCTGTCATTGCGATCGCCGAAGCCAGTATTACCCAGAGCACCAAGGTAGATGTCATCTCAACGGCCTGGCGGCGCCTGCAGCCTGTCGCTCAGGCTCGCGACGAGATCGAACAGGTCACAGGTTGCGCCGTAGTGAGCAACGTTGAAGATGGGAGCCTTCGGATCGGTATTGACCGCGATGATCAGATCGGCATGCGACATGCCCTCGAGATGCTCGGGCGCGCCCGAGACACCGAGCGCCAGATAAAGCTTGGGCTTGACCTTCTGGCCCGATTTGCCGACCTGGCGCAGCTTCGGCAGCCAGCCATTGTCGACTACGGGGCGGCTGCCGGCGATCTCGGCGCCGAGGATCGCCGCCAGGTCGCGGGCAATGTCGATGCTCGCCTCGTCGCCAATGCCGCGACCCACGCAGACGATACGTTCGGCGGTCGTCAGGTCGACATCGGCGTAGTCAGGCACATCGATGGCCAGCATCTTGACCTTGGCGCTTTCGATGGCAGGGGTGGCATCGAATTGCTGCACCTTGGCGGCGTCGACGGGGCTTGGCATGGCTTCCTCGAAGGCGCCCGGATTGACCATCAGGACCGCGGGGAGCTTGACCACGCATTCGGCAAGGACCTTGCCGCCATACATCTGTGCTACGACATTCAAACTTTCGTCGTCCCGCTTGATTTCATTGACATAGGACAGGAGCGGCCAACCGGTGCGCGCGGCGATGTCGGCAGCGACATCCAGTCCGTTCGCCGAGTAGGGCACCAGCACCAGATCGGGCTGTTCGGCCGCGATCGTATCGCGCAACAGGCGCGCATAGGCTTCGGCCGGGATCAGATCGGACCCGGCGGCATCAGCGGTGACCAGCCGATCGGCTGCTCCGAAGGAAGAAGCCGCCGCCTTGGCGGCCTGGCCGGCGAAGAAGGCGACCACCTCGTCGCCAGCCGCTGCGATGGAACGCGCTGCGGCGATCATCTCCAGGGAGAAGGCTTCGATCCTGTCGGAGCGGCCTTCGGTGCAAGCTATCATCTTCATGGCTTACTTCCTTGCCAGACCGTTGGCGGTCAGACCGTTGACTGCCAGGATGGTGACCAATCGATCGGCGACATTCTCGGCGTCGTTGCCGAGGTCTTCACCCGAACCGCCCTGCGCTGGCAGGCGAAGCTCACGAATCTCGGCGGAACGCTCGAAGCCGGACGGCTCGAGCGTGGCGCGGGCGATCGGGGTCTTGGACGCTTCGCGCAGCTTGCTGCCGGAGACGTAGCGCGGCGCCTTGGAGGCAGTCTGCACGCCGAGCACCGCGGGCAAGGCCATCTCGTAGGTGACGGCGACGCCCGCGCCACGCTCTTGCGTTACCCGCAATCCGGCACCGTCGGCTAAAACGCGATTGGTGCCGGAGACATGCGGCCAGTCGAGCAGCGCGCCGACATAGGGTGCGAGCTGGCCGAAAACATCCTCGGTCGACTGCACGCCGCAGAGAACGAGATCGGCGGATTTGGCGCGCGCCGTCGCCGCGATCGTGGCGGCTATGGTGCGCGAGGAGATCATGGCGTCGTCCTCGGTTTGAAGGGCTATGACCTCGTCGGCGCCCCGGGCGGCGGCCATTTGCAGCACCCGGTTGGCGCCTTCGCCAAGGGCGACCGCCGTGACTGTCGCGCCGCTCGCTTCCTTGAGTAAAATCGCTTCTTCGAGTGCATGATCGTCGAAATCGTTGAGCTGGAAATCCAGCCACTCGCGATCGATGCCGCGCCCGTCCTCGGCAAGCTGAAGCTCGCCGGCGGAATCGGGAATCATGCGCAGGACAACGAGAATATTCACGGCCTCTCCTCCGACGGAACGCACCTCAAGCGCCCGGCACCCGTTTTAGATCGTATTTTCAATCCTTCCCAACGGGCAAAAATGTAATAGCAGCTATTACAAGACCGAAGGTTGACCTTTCCCGGCTATCAATTGTTAATTTGAGCCCAATCGTGGTCAATCCGCAATGTTCTGAACGGGAGAGGATTCAGAATAATACTTCTATTTTTTCCAGAATAGCTATCAACATTCTATTGAATGTTCAGGAGGAGGAACAAATGTCAGTAAAGAGCATATTAGATCAAAAAATCTCGCGTAAGAGTTTTATCCGGGGCGTGCCTGCCGCGGCTGCCGCCATCGTCGCGGCGCCAGCCATCCAACTCGCCCAGACCAGTGCTGCGGTCGCCGCCGAACCGGAAACCAAGCCCGGTTACTATGGTGCGCCACGCACCTGGATGTGGAATCCCAATGCCAACACCATGGTCGACACATCGAAGTGGAAGAAGGACGGACCCTATACGATCGGTTTCTCCAATGCCTCGATTTCGAATGCCTGGCGCGTCGCCTTCCAGCACGGCGTCCTCTGGTCCGCCGGCCAGCATCGCGACGAGATCGCTCATCTGTTGGTCACCGATGCCAATGACGATCCTTCCAAGCAAATCGCCGATATCCAGGATCTGATCAGCCAGGGCGTCGACATCCTGCTTATCGCCGCCTCAACCGAGGACGCGCTCGATTCCGTCGTCGGCCGCGCCATGGAACAGGACATTCCCGTCGTCATGGTCGACCGCAAGGTGAAGACGGCGTCGAATTACATCACCTATGTCACCGCGTCCGACTGGGCGCTCGGCCGCCTTGAGGCGCAGTGGCTGTGCGAGACCCTCGGCGGCAAGGGCAATATCGTGATGCTGCCCGGCATTGCCGGTTCCAGCGTCGCGGAAATCCGCATCAAGGCGAACGAGGAAGTGTTTTCGAAATTCCCTGATATCAAGGTGCTGGAGAAGCAGTATTGCGATTGGAACCCGGCCACCGGCAAATCGGTGATGGCGGCGCTGATCCAGAAGCATGGCAAGAACATCAACGGCGTGCTTGCCGACAGTGCGCTACAGGGCTATGGCGCGATCGAGGCGTTCCTCGACGCCGGCTACAAGGCCGGCGAATTTCCACCGATGACCGGTGGCGACGTCGCCCGGATGTATCAGCTGGCCAACCAGCACAACATCAAGATGGTCGGCATCGACTATCCGACCTCGATGGGCATCACCGGCATCGAGACCGCGCTCGACGTGATGAAGGGCATCTCTGTCCCGGACAAGGTCGAGGTGAGCTTCCAGGTCGTCACGTCGCCGGGCGCGGATACTGTCTCGGTCAAGGGCGACAGGCATCTGCTCGACCATGTCAGCATGGACGATCCGGGTGACCTGTCGCCAAGCAACGGGCTGCCCGCCGGCTATAATCCGAGCACATTCAATCCCGACTATCCGAAGTAAGCCTCCCAAGCGACCCGGTGCGCGCCAGGCTTGGTGCGCACCGGACGTGAATTGAACAGTTCGAGCGCCGGATATGTCAGCGTCTGTTATTGAGCTCAGCCAGATCGAGAAGGACTATCCTGGAGTCAAACCCCTGGACAAGGTCGATTTCGCCGTGCAGCCAGGCGAGATCCACGCACTTCTGGGCGAAAACGGCGCGGGCAAATCAACGCTGATCCGTGTCATGGGCGGCGTGACCAAACCCAATTCCGGCACCATCACCTATCTCGGCAAGCCGGTTTCCTGGCAGTCGCCGAAGGCAGCGCGCGCTGCCGGCATTCATGTGATCCACCAGGAGCTGGCGCTTTTTCCCGAGCTTTCGGTTGCCGAGAACATCCTGGTCGACTCCCAGCCCCGGGGCATGCTGGGGCTCATTTCGAACCGTGCCCGCCACGCCCGCGCGGCTGAAATCCTCGCACAGCTCGGCGTCGATATCCCGACCCACGCCAAGATCGACGAATTGCCGCTTGCCGATCAGCAGATGGTCGAGATCGCGAAAGCCCTGGTCGGCGACGTGCGGCTGCTCATCCTGGACGAGCCGACCGCGGTCATCGCCGGCCGCGAGGTCGATCTTCTGTTCGAGAACATGCGCAGGCTGCGCAATGAAGGCGTCGGCATCGTCTATGTCTCCCATCGGCTCGAGGAAATTTTCGAGATCGCCGACAGGGTGACGATCCTCAAGGACGGCCAGCTCGTCGACACGAGCCCGGTAAGCGCGCTCACGCGTGAAGAGATGATCACCAAGATGGTCGGCCGCCGGCTCAGCCAGATCTATCCGCCGCGGCGTGCCGCGCCAGCAGACGGCCCGGACGTGCTCACCGTTCGCAATCTCAGGGCCGGCCCGCGCGTCCGCGACGTCAGTCTTAACGTCAGAGTGGGCGAAATCGTCGGCGTGGCCGGCATGGTCGGTTCGGGACGCACCGAGGTCGCCGAGGCCATCTTCGGCACCCGTGCCGTCGACAGCGGCGTGATCGAATTCGACGGAAAGCCGTTCGAGAGAAAGCTTCCGAAGGGTTCGATCGGCCATGGGCTCGGTTTTCTGACCGAGAGCCGCAAGGACGACGGCCTGTTTCTCGGCCTGCCGATCTCCGCCAACATCGTGGCGCCAGATCTCGACGCCATAACGAAACGCGGGCTGATCGACCGTAAGCAAGAACGAGCGGTGGCCACGCGGCAGATCCAGGATTTTTCGGTGGCGACACCGTCGCCCGACGTGAAGATCGGCAATCTCTCGGGCGGCAACCAGCAGAAGGTGCTGTTCAGCCGCTGGTCGCGGATCGCCAGCAAGCTGCTCATCCTCGACGAACCCACACGCGGCGTCGATATCGGGGCCAAGGTGGAGATCTACCGCATCGTGCGCCGGCTGGCGGATTCGGGCGTCGGCGTGCTGATGATCAGCTCGGAATTGCCGGAAATCGTCGGTCTCTCCGACAGGGTCTTCGTGATGGCGCAGGGCCATGTCGTCGGCGAAATCAAGGGCGACGACCTCGGCGAGGAGGCGATCATGGATCTCGCCGTGCGTTCGGTCGGGGAGCGCAAGGCGGACATGGATCAGCATGCGGAGCCGGTCGGATGAGCGCGATCGCCATGGACATTCGTCGCAATCGGCTGATGCTCTCCTATCTGATCGTGGCAGTGCTGCTGGTGCTGCTTGCCGTCGCCGGCGGCTTCTTGTCCGACCGTTTCCTGACCTGGCGCAACATCGGCAATCTGCTCCAGCAGCTCATCGTGCTGGGCATGGTCAGCCTTGGCCAGACTTTCGTCGTGCTGATGGGCGGCATCGATCTGGCTGTTGGTTCGCTGGTCGGCGCACTCACCGTCTTTCTGGCGAACTTCCTCGAATGGCGCCCGGATCTGGTCTGGCTTGCCTTGCCGCTGGCGTTGATCGCCGCGACCGGGGTCGGCGCGATCAACGGCCTGCTGACCGTGGTGCTGCGCGTCCATCCTTTGATCGTCACGCTCGGCATGTCCTCGATCATCTTCGGCGGCACGCTTATGTACCGCAAGGAGCCCGGCGGCTCGGTACCGCGCGCCTTCGCGGACATCGCCTATACAAAGGTCGGCGGCATTCCGATCAGCGCCATCGTGCTCGTGGTGATTTTTGCGCTCGCCGGGCTTTGGCTGCAACGGACGCGCACCGGCCGCAGCATCTACTTCGCCGGCGGCGACCGGGAAGCGGCGCGGCTTAACGGCCTGCCCGTCGACCGCATCGTGGTGCTGGCCTATGCGCTGTCGGGCCTGTGCGCCGGCATAGCGGCGATTTTCCTGACCGCGCGAACCGGCGTCGGCGACCCGCGCATCGGCGTCGCGCTGACGCTGCAGTCAGTGACGCCGGTGGTGGTAGGCGGCACTATCCTGGCGGGGGGCAGGGGCGGCGTGCTAGGCACGTTCCTCGGCGTGCTGCTCGTCACCATGCTGAACAGCCTGCTGAATTTCGTGAATGTCTCGTCCTACTACCAGTGGGTCATTCAAGGTCTCATCATCCTCATCGCCGTCGGCATTCACAGCTCGAGGCGGAAATAGCGATGACACCTCTCGATACCCCGATGCAGCGATCGCAAAGCATTTCCATAGCGTCCGTTTTCGAGCGCTATGGACTGGTGATCTTCCTGGTCGCGCTTATGGTCGTTGCAGCCATCGCTTCACCGACCTTTCTGCGCCCGGCCAATTTGGTCAATGTGCTGACGATCGCCGCACCGCTCGGCATGGTCGTCGTCGGCCAGACCTTTGTCATCCTGGTGCGCGGACTGGATCTTTCCGTGGCCTCGTTGATGGCGACGGTGGCCGTGCTGGCCACGGCCTTCAAGGCCACGACCAACGAGGCGATCCCGATGATCTTCATCGCCGCGATCGCCCTGTCGGCCATGGTCGGCCTGGTCAATGGCTGGCTGGTGGCCAAGCGCAACGTCAGCCCGTTTCTCGCGACGCTGGCGATGATGATCATCCTGCAGGGTGCACGCTTCGCCTACACTGGCGGGGCGCCGATCAGCACGCTGCCGCCCGGCATGGGCTTTCTGGCCTCGGGACGGGTCCTTGGCATTCCGGTCAATCTGATCACCCTGGCGTTCCTGGCGATTGCCTTCGGCATCGTGCTGCACCGATCGCGCCTCGGCCGGGAAATATTCATGGTGGGCAGCAATCCGAAAGCCGCGTTTCTCAATGGCGTGGCGCCGGACCGCGTCGTGATCCTTTGCTACGTCATCTGCTCGGTCTGTGCCGGCATAGGCGGGCTCTTTCTGCTCGGCTATGTCGGCACGGTGTCGAACTGGGTCGGCCAGGGCTACGAACTGGATTCGATCGTCGCGGCGGTGATGGGCGGGGTCGCGCTTTCCGGCGGCCGCGGCAATGTCTTCGCCGCGCTGCTCGGCGTCGCCGTGCTGGTCGTGATCAATAACCTGGTGCTGCTGCTCGGTTTTCCGATCGAGATGCAGCTCATCATCAAAGGCATCATCATCATCGGCGCCGCGGCCTTTTACCGGACGCGGCTCGCCTGAGACATGATGCGGTGAACCTCGAGGGAGGAAGAGAATGACGGTTGAAATTCTGGCGCAACGCAATGCAAGGCCGGGACGCGACGAGGAGGTGGATGTCGTGATCGTCGGTGCCGGACCGTCCGGCTCGGTCGCGGCACTTCACCTGGCGCGCGCCGGCATTTCCGTGGTCGTGCTGGAGCAGGGCGAATGGCCGGACTATGACGATTACACCGGCGCCCGGCCGGAACACGAGCTGGTCAGCACCAAGCTCTGGCACCCAAATCCCAACGTCCGTGACAACCCGAACGACTATCCCGTCGATACGTCGACGACAGACATCAATCCGCTGATGTTCGCCGGCGTCGGCGGCAGCGCCACGCTTTACGGCGCGCAGTGGATGCATTTCCTGCCGTCCGATTTCCGGGTGCGCTCGATGGACGGCGTGGCGGAGGACTGGCCCTTCACCTATGAGGACCTCTTGCCCTATCAGCTCGAGATAGAGCGCGAGGTTGGTGTGTCGGGCCTCTCCGGCGACCCCGCCTTTCCGCCACGCGGCGCCTATCCCTTTCCGGCGCTGCCGATCGGGTCCGTCGGCCTGCGCGGGGCGCTCGGCATGGAGAAGATGGGCTGGCACTGGTGGCCGGGAAGCAATGCGATCCCGTCGGAGAAGTTCGGCGAACTCAATCCGTGCGTGCGCCGTGGCACCTGTCTTACCGGCTGCCCCGAGGGGGCGAAGTCAACGACCGACCGCTCGCATTGGCCGTTGGCGCTGAAGGCCGGCGCGCGGCTGATCACCCGTGCCCGGGTGAAGGAGGTCGAGACCAACGACCAGGGGCTCGCCACCGGTGTCGTCTATATCGACGCCAATGGGCGCGAGCGGCGCCAGCGCGCCAAGGTCGTCATCCTGTGCGCCAATGGTGTCGGCACGCCACGGCTGCTGCTGATGTCGGGTGGTTCAAGGAATCCGCACGGGCTCGCCAACTCCTCGGGCATGGTCGGCAAGCGACTGATGATGCATCCCTTCGCAAGTGTGCTTGCGTCCTACGAGGACCCGCTCGATTCCTGGCGCGGTCCGTTCGGCCAGCAGGTCTATTCACTGGAATTCTACGAGACGGATGAAAGCCGTGGCTTCGTGCGCGGCTCGAAATGGAACTGCATGCCGTCGGGCGGACCGGTCGGCGTGTCCGGCGCAACCGGGTCGAAGGTCTATGTCGCGGAGGAGGGCCGCTTCCAGGATTTCTGGGGCGCCAATCTGCATGAGAACGTCGCCCGCCGCTTCGGCCATTCGCTGATCTGGGGCATCGTCGGTGAAGACCTGCCGGAGGAGAGCAACCAGGTGGTGCTGTCGAAGGACCTGGTGGATTCCGATGGCCTGCCGGCGCCGCAGATCGTCTACAAGGTCAACGAGAACTCCAACCGGCTGCTGCAGTTCAATATCGACCGCTGCCTGGAATCGGTGCGTGCCGCCGGGGCCATCGAGACGCTGGTTTCGACACCGGTGCGTGAATCCGGCTGGCACCTGATCGGCACCACCGTCATGGGCGACGACCCCAAGCGCTCGGTCGTCGATCAGTGGGGCGCCTGCCATGACGTGCCGAACCTCTATGTCATGGATGCTTCGACCTTCCCGACCTCGGGTGCCACCAATCCGACGGCGACGATCATGGCGGTTGCGCTGCGCAACACGCAGCGCATGATCGCCGAGCGCCGCAATCAGAAGGTGGCCTGAAATGGCTGGGGAACAAGTCTTTTTCGCGCTCGCCGATTTCCTGATCCCGGCGCATGGCAAGATGCCGAAATTCAGCGATGTCTGCACCTACGCCGACGTCGAGAAGTCCCTCGATTTCCGCATCGACCTCAAGGAGGGCTTTGCCCGCGCCATCGCCATGGATCCGTCCACAGGCGCGGAGGCACATCTGGAAAAGATCAACAAGCAAGACGGCGAAGCCTTCTCGGCGATCACCACCGTTGCCATCGCCACCTACTACATGAATCCGCGCGTGCGTGAGCTGATCGGCTATCCCGGACAGGAAAATGTCCAGTACGATTCCAAGGCAACGCAGATCTACCTGACCAACGGTTCGCTCGGTCATGTGATCGCCCGCGGCCGCAAATATCGGCCGACCCCCGGCCTCTGACCTCGCAAGCAAACAGGAAAGGACTACCCAATGGGCAAGGACGTATTCGACAAGGGTTTTGAAATCCGCAAATCGGTTCTGGGCGCGGAGTTCGTCGAGAAATCCTTCGCCAGCGCGGATGACTTCAATCGACCGATGCAAGAACTGGTCACGGAGTATTGCTGGGGCGCCGTATGGGGCCGCGATACGCTCGACAAGAAGATCCGCAGCATGTTGAACCTTGCCATGCTGGCTGCGCTCAACCGTCCGCACGAGCTGAAAATGCATGTGAAGGGCGCGCTTCGCAACGGCGTCACCAAGGACGAGATCCGCGAAGTGCTGCTGCAGGTGGCGATCTATGCCGGCGTGCCGGCAGGCGTGGATGCCTTCCGGCTCGCCCGCGAGGCCATGCAGGAAGCCCAGGCATGATCACGCGTCCGCCGCTCGCCGCGGAAAAACTTTCGATGCTGGTCGGCGGCCGCTCCGTCGGTTCGGCATCGGGTGATCGTTTCGAATCCTTCGATCCCTTCACCGGCAAGGCCTGGGCGCTGGTTCCGCGCGCTGGGGTCGCCGATGTCGACTCGGCCGTCCAGGCCGCTCTCGATGCCTTCCGTGGCGAATGGCGGACAATGAGCCCAAGTGCGCGCGGGCAGATCATGACGCGTTTTGCCGACCTCGTCGCCGAGGAGGCAGAGAACCTGGCCATTCTCGAAACCCGCGACAATGGCAAGCTGATCAATGAAATGCGGATGCAGTGTAAATACATCCCGCAATGGTTCCGCTTCTTTGGCGGGCTCGCCGACAAGATCGAAGGAAGGGTCATCCCGATCGACAAGCCGGGCGTGTTCAACTACACGCGTCAGGAGCCGCTGGGCGTCGTGGCTGCGATCACGCCGTGGAATTCGCCGTTGATGCTGGCGACCTGGAAGCTGGCGCCGGCGCTCGCCGCGGGCAACACGATCGTCTGGAAACCGTCGGAATTCTCCTCCGTCTCGGCGCTGTTCTTCGGCCAGCTCTTTGAAAAAGCCGGCTTCCCGAAGGGCGTCGTCAACATCATCACCGGCTTCGGCAACGAGATCGGCGACCGCCTCGTCACCCATCCCGACGTGGCGAAAGTGGCCTTCACCGGCGGCGACGCGACCGGCCGCCGCGTCTATCAATCGGCGGCGGGCGGGCTGAAGAAGGTGACGCTCGAACTCGGCGGCAAATCCGCCAACATCGTCTTCGCCGACGCCAAGATGGAGGCGGCCATTCCCGGGCTCGTTTCCGGCATCTTCGCGGCGACCGGCCAGACCTGCATCGCCGGCTCGCGCGCGCTCGTCCAGCGTTTGGTCTACGACCAGGTGACGGAAAAACTGGTCGGCTTCGCAAGGACGGCGAAGATCGGCGATCCGCTCGATCCCGAGACCCAGGTCGGTCCGATCACGACGCTGCCGCAGCGCAAGAAGGTGCTCGACTATATCGGCATCGCCAATGGCGAGGGCGCGACGCAATTGCTGGGCGGCAAGGTGCCCGAGGACAAGTCGATCGCCGACGGCTGGTTCGTCGAGCCGACGATCTTCGGCAACGTCAAGCAGTCCATGCGCATCGCCCAGGAAGAGGTGTTCGGACCGGTGCTTTCGATCATTCCGTTCGAGGATGAGGACGAGGCGGTGGCGATCGCCAATGACAGCATCTATGGCCTTGCGGCCGGCCTGTGGACGCAGGATCTTGGTCGCGCGATCCGCCTGCCCGAACGGCTCGAAGCCGGCATCATCTGGGTCAACATGTATCGCGCAACCAGCTATCTTTCGCCCTTCGGCGGCTACAAGCAATCGGGCTTCGGGCGGGAGAACGGCCAGACCGCCATCTTCGAATATCTCCAGGAAAAAAGCGTCTGGATCGATGGCGGGAATTCCATCCCCGCGCCGTTCGTCCAGCGCTGACCGGACAGGATCTTCGCGGAGGAAGCCATGAGGGCCGTCGATGTCGTGCTATGAAATCATCGATGCGAGGTTTGGCGACCTGATCGATCCTGTCGCCTTCCTCGAAACCATCCATACGGGGAATCGCTGGGCGGAGGGGCCGGTCTATTTCGCCGACCTGCGGTCGCTGGTCTGGAGCGACATTCCCAATGACCGCATGCTGCGCTGGGACGAAGAGACGGGCGCGGTTTCGCTGTTTCGCGGCAATATCGCCAATCCGAACGGCAATACGCGCGACCGGGAAGGGCGTCTCGTCACCTGCATGCAGGGCGAGCGCCGGGTGGTGCGCACGGAATGGGACGGCTCGATCACGGTGCTGGCCGATGCGTTCGACGGCAAGCGGCTGAACTCGCCGAACGACGTGGTGGTGAAGTCGGACGGCAGCATCTGGTTCACCGATCCAAACTACGGGATCATCTCGGACTATGTAGGCCGCAGGAACCTTCAGGAGCAGCCGGGCTGCCGCGTCTACCGGGTCGAGCCGCTGTCGGGAAAGATCACGGTCGTCGCCGATGATTTCTCAATGCCGAACGGGCTCGCTTTCTCGGCCGACGAAAAACAGCTCTATATCTCGGACTCCGGATTTCTCACCGACCGCAGTGCGCCACACCACGTCAGGTTGTTTGACGTGGAGGGCGAAAAACTGATAAATTCCCGTGTGTTCGCCGAGATTTCTCCAGGCATTCCGGATGGCTTTCGCGTCGATATCATGGGCAATCTCTGGATCAGCGCCTGGGACGGCGTCCAGTGCCATACACGGGATGGCGAGCTGATCGGAAAGATCAAAGTGCCTGAAATGGTGGCGAATGTGGTCTTCGGCGGGCCGCGCGACAACCGGCTGTTCATCACGGCGACGACGTCGGTTTACGCGGTCTTCCTGAATGTCCGGGGCCTGAAATATCCATTCGGGACGTGAGAGAAGGCACCACGGAAATACCTGGAAGCTCTGCCGCAGCGGATGGCCAGATGGGTGAGAGTTGGACACGAAGCAGCTACAGGTTTTCATCGCCGTTGGCTCGGCAGGGAGCTTCTCGAAGGCAGCACTTGACCTGAATGTGACGCAGCCGATGGTTACGCGCCATATTCGCGGGCTGGAGGAGGAGCTCGGCGTCGAGCTTTTCTACCGGAACGGCCGCGGAGTGGTGCTGACCGAGGCCGGTGTGCTTTTGAAGGCGCATGCCGACGAAATCGTCGAGCGGCTGCGGCTGGCGCAGAACGCGGTGTCCAACCTCAAATCCTCGCCAAAGGGCCGGCTGGTGCTGGGCGTGCCGCCCTCGGTCGGCACGGTGCTGACGGTGCCTCTGGTCAAGAAGATCAAGAATGAATTCCCCAATGTCGTGCTGCAGGTGATCGAGGGTTTCAGCGGCCACATACTGGAATGGCTGATCGCCGGCCGCATCGATGCCGCGGTGCTCTACAATTCGCCGAACCATCCCTCCGTCCTTACCGAGCCGCTTGCCGACGACGAGCTGTTTCTGATCGGACCGGCCTCGGGCGAACGCGTGCTGCCGCCGGGGTCGGTCGGCCTCAACGTCTTTGCCGAACTGCCGATGATCCTGCCGAGCCGGCCGCATGGACTCAGGCGCCTGCTCGACAACATCCTGGCCGAGCACGGCGTCTACCCGCGCGTCGAGATGGAGCTTGAAGCAATGCCTTCGACATTGCTGCTGGTCGAGGAGGGCACGGGCTATACCGTGCTGCCCTATGCCTCGGTCCATCTGCTGGTCGAGGCCGGGCGCATCGAGGTCTGGCCGTTCGATCCGCCGATTACCCGCAAGCTCATTCTCGCGACCTCCTCGCAACGACCGATGTCGTCGACCTTCCGTCCGCTGTTCCGAACGGTTCGCACGGAACTGAGGGACATCATGTCGACCCACATCTGGAAACCGCCGCCGCATCTCGAATGACTGTGCGATGGCTGCGGAGTGTCTGCGCCTTTGTCGCGGGTCAACCCGCGTCATACCGCTCGGCAAAATCCTTCAGTATCGGGCGCTGGCCTTTCAGGATCCTGGTTTCGGCCTCGGGCAAGCCGAACCATCCCACCTTGTCGATCTCGGGGAACTCCCGCATCGAGCCGGACCTTGGCGGCCATTCCATCAGGAAAGTGTTGCTCCTGGTGACGGCCGCATCGACATCGGCTTCCACGCACCATGCCAGTACGATCTTGCCTCCCGGCTGCTTATAGCGGCCGAGAGGCTGGAAGCGCCCGTCGACACGCACGCCCAGCTCCTCTTCGGTCTCGCGCCGCGCTGCCGCCAACTCGTCTTCGTCCGCCTCGACGAGGCCCTTCGGGATCGACCACGCGGCTTCGTCCTTCCCTGCCCAGAAGGGCCCGCCCGGGTGCACCAGCAGAACCTGCAGCAGGCCCGCGCTGCGGCGATAGATCAACAATCCGGCACTTGTGACGGCCATCCGCTGGTCTTTCCTGGCGCTTGCCGCTTTTTCGCTAAGTGCTGTCGGGCCGCGCTAATGCATGTCGCGCAAAAGTGCGCAGCGATTTTTGCGATAACGACATGCATAAAGCCAAGAACTTAAAGCGCATCGCATGAATCCGTTCGAACGCGACGCGCTTTAATTGTTCCGACTCACCAATTCGGAAATGTAACTTTCCAATGTGACCGTGCCGCGTTGGGGATGGCTGGGCATCTCGAATCCCTCATCCAGGCTGACGGCAGTCATACGGGCATATGAATCGGCTGCAGCTTGGGAAAAGCCCATGCTTTCAAAGGTCTCCTGCCATTTTTCACGCGGTGCAGTCACGACCTCGACTTCCTTGCCCAGTTCTTGGCTGAATGACGCCGCGACATCTGCTGCGGCGTACCGGGCTGGGCCTTCAACATAGTGGATGCCTGTTTGTTGGACGGGCTCTGTCAGCAGACGGGCAGCAGCGCGTCCGAGATCGGCTGGCGCCACCATCGGCAATTTGAAGTCCGCTGGAAAAAGTGTGTTCACCACCCCCTCCCGTTCCGCAGTTCGAAGAGAAGAATCCCAATTGCTCATATAGTAGGCTGCACGAATGATGCTGGCAGGGATCGGCTGGCTGCGCAATCTTTGCTCCAGTTCGTGAAGGACGCTGAGATCGCCGACCCTGTCGCCGGGCTGTGCCCCATAGGTTGATTCGGCGATGATCTTCCGCAATCCCGATCCTTCAAGAGCTGCAGTGATGCTGGCAACGGTCATGCGTTCTTCGGCATCGGTATCGATAGCGGGGTCGGCTGGAGGATTGAGCAGAAAGAGGCGCTCGCCTTGCCGAAAGATGTCACGAAGGGCCTCGCTATCGTGGACATCCGCCACCGCGATGTCGGCGCCCTGACGGGCAAGTTCGGCGCCATGGGATGGATCGCGCGTTACAATTGTCACCGGTTCTGCCTGGTTCAGAAGTGACATTGCCGCGGCTGAACCAACATGACCCGTGCCTCCGAGGATGATGTGCATGGCCTGTCCTTTCTCCGTCAGTCGGTAGTGATCACGATCTCGATCCCGGGTTGACGGCGGCTAATCCGCAGGGGCTGTGGCAGGAGCCGTGTAGCGCCGGCGCACCGCATCAAGAACGAGCTGGCGGCTCTCCTGCGCCGACAACGTCTTGTCCTTTTCCGCGGCCGCGGTTTCACGGGCCAACTCCTTGTCCCGAATCTGATGGCGAAACCATTTTGAATAATCGCCGCTCCGCAGATGGTGCTCCCAGGTCTTGTCGTCGATGCCTTCCGCCATCTGCGCGAAGATCATCAGATTGTGCGCCCTCAGATTCATAGCATTGTCCGGGCCCTTGAAATAAAAGCTGCCGGCCTCGTCGAGTTGGCCTTCGGCATATTTGCGGCTGTGCCGTTTGAGCGACTGGCGCGGCTCGACCGCTTTGATCGTCGCAGGTTTCTTTTTCGCGTGCGGTCGCCAGAACAGCACGCGCTCGCCCTTTGGCGAGGCCATCTGCTTTGGCGCGTCCATTCCGGTTTCACTACAGAACGTCTTGACGACGCCCTTGGCCTTGGGACCAAGCGCGATGACGGCCGTCACCAGGCGCAAGACGTCCGTCGAGATCGCCTCGGGATGCACTGTGATCAGGATCGTGCCGGGCAATTCCAACGACAGGACCGCGCGGGTGTCGTCGCGCCGCTTGGGCAGAAGGTGGTGCGCTTCGTCGATGACCAGAAAATGCGGTCTCGCCGTGCGGTAACGGAAATTGCCCAAGCCGGGCAGCAGGTCGGCAAAGAAATCGGGGCGTTCGTTGACCCTCAGGGACAATCCGTTGACGACAACGTTGGTGTCGGGCTTCTCGATCAAGTCGAGCAACTGCTCCTTTGTCGGCGCTGTCGCGCCATCGCCCAGCCGCACGGCGCCTTGCAGGCCATCATAGTCACCCTCCGGGTCGAAGACACAGAACTGGAATCCGCTTTCGACGAAGCGTTCGGTCAGTGCGGTGGCCAGGGTGGATTTGCCAATGCCCGAGCTCCCGGCGATCAGAACGGTATCGGTCGGCGACAGATATGTCTCCTTTCCGGCCGCAGCGCCTAGCAGGATGCCATCGCGCGGCTTCCGGACAAGCTTGCGATCATGCTTGATCAGCTTGCCGATCAGTTCCTCGACGCCCTTGCCGCGAGCGCCGCGTGTGACAAGGTCGGCGGTGTCCTTTACCGCCGGCAGCGCGTTGTCGACGGCGACGCTGCAGCCGCAGGCCCGCAGAAAGGCGTGGTCGTTTTCGGCATCGCCAACGCCGACCACATTGCGCGGCGAGAGGCGAAGATCCTGAAGTGCGGCGGCCAGCCCCGCCGCCTTGTTGATGCCGCTGGGCAGGATCATCACCGCGCCCTTGTTGAAGATGATCTCCAGCTCCAGTCCCAGTTTCTTGATGACGTCGAGCACCGTCGCCTGGTGAGGTTCCCAGGTGGCGACGATCGAGCGCCCGACCGAAAGCGGCTTCACGCCGCGCTTCTTCAGCTTGGCGACGAGATCGGGCGAGGGCGATGGTGAAATCGCGCGTTCCTCCTCGCTGGCCGGCGTGTAGATCAAGGCGCCGTTTTCGGCGACGACCTTGTCGAACAGGCCGATCTCCGGAAAAACCTGCTGGAGATCGGGCAGTTCGCGCCCGGTGACCAGGATGAGCTTACGACCGGTCTTTTTCGCCCGTTCGAGTGCCGAAAGCGTCTTTTTCGATACGATCCCATCATGCGCCAGCGTCCCGTCATAGTCCGTCGCCAAAGCCATGAAATACATATTCGGACCTTTCACATCGGCATCGCGGCGCAATCGGCGCAATTATGATCGCGCTGCCCAGCCAAGGGTTGCCTGGAGACAACGCATGTCCGGCGAAAAGGTTTACGCGCGATGCGTCATTCCTTCGACAATGCAGCTGTTGGCGGAACCCGCCCGCCCATTCGTCGTTGTGGTCACTACGGACAGACGCAGTTTCCATCCAAGCGCAATGTCAGGTGAAAGCATGGTTGAAAAAGCTACAGCCGGAAGAAAGAGCAAAGGCGTCGATAAGGATGCCCTTCGCCTTGCCGAAACGACCGACGTGTCGCCCAGGCAGGCAAAGGAGTTGCTCCAAAAGCACGGCAGCGATCGCAAGAAGGCAGAGAAGGAAGCGAAGAATTTCAAGGCCGAGGGATGATTGACGTGGCCGATGCCGGGGAAGCTGGAACACTCTAGCAAGGCCGACAGAACAGGCCCATCAATTGGGGAATTCCTCGTCCAGAACCTGAAGGCTTTGCTCGTATTTTGATGTCGAGGCGCCGATCTGTCGCGCCTGCCGTATATTGTCGGCGAGATCCGCGCGCTTGACCGGCAGCGCCAGGGGATTGGCCGCCGCTCTGCGTACGAAAGTAAGCTCATCTTCGTCGGGCCGGCGGGTCATCGCCTCGACAGCCGAGACGATGGACGGTCCGAAGCCGGCCGCCTCCAGTCGGTCGCGGCTCCATCCATCGCCTTTCTCAAGAACGTCGTGAAGGTAGGCGATAGCCTTGCCGTCAAGCGTGTCCACGGCATCGACGACCCGGCGACAATGCTCGATATACGGCTCTCCGGTCTTGTCTGTCTGCCCGGCATGAGCCTGTTCGGCGATCTTTGCCGCGCGGTAAAGCACGCTCATGGTGTCAACCCTCACCTTGTTTAACGAGGTTCTGGCCTAAATCGTCAATTCGCCCGCGGGTTCCATTCGACAAGGCCGGTTCACCAATGTTCTTCGGTGTCGCGATGCGGTAAATCAATCCCGCAGCAGACCCAGCCAAGCCGTTGCCTCGATCCATAACTGTATTGCGGCGCCAGATCTGCGGGCTCGTCAAAGCTTCCGACATGCAAGGCGATCTCCTGGGGCGATGCATCGTAGGCAAGGCAGAGCGGAGAGCCACAAGCACTGCAGAAGCCTCTCCGGGCGATCGGCGACGATCGGCGATAGGACGGTTCCGCGCTGTCCCACGACAGACCTTCCGAAGCCACCCATGCCAAGACCGCGAACGCGCTGCCGGTCGCTCGCCGACACATGTCACAGTGACAGTAGTGAACACGCAATACCGTTTCGACGCGAAAGCGGATGTTTCCGCAGAGACATCCACCAACCAAGCCCGTGATCACTTGGTTCGGCAGGAGCGCCCTGCCAGCTCGAACGTGGTGCTTCCCGGGATAGCGCTGCAGGTCATCCTTGTCCCACAATGTGTCTTTCAGTTTCGAGGTGAGCAACGCGCGACGATGTTGACGGTTCCGGACCCTCGGGGGAACGAGGTGTCGTGCTCTGCGTTTGTTGGTAAACGTTCACAGGTTGAACTTATGGACAACGGGACCGATATCGATCGATTGCGCCAAACCGATGCCGCTCGTGAAATGACGTTGCGATTGTCGATGTCCTGATGTCGACGCCGGGGCTGGCATATGGCCCTTTGGGCAATAACTGCGCGCACCTTTGCGTCGACATGCAACGCTTGTTCGCGGAACCTTCGGCGTGGGCGACGCCCTGGATAACGCGTGTCCTGCCGCTTATCGAAAGCCTTGTCGAACGACGCGCAACGCAGACTATCTTTACCCGCTTCCTGCCGGCACAGAGGACAGGGCAGGGTGTGGGTACGTGGAAGCGTTACTATGAACGCTGGGCATCCATGACCCTGGAAAGGCTCGACCCGGAAATGATCGACCTGCTGCCTCAACTGGCGCGGCACTGTCCTCCTGCTGTCGTCATCGACAAGCACATCTATTCTCCCTGGTTCGAAGGCGAGCTCAGGCGCCTTCTCTTGCAACGGCAGGTCGATACTTTAGTGATCACCGGCGGCGAGACCGATGTGTGCGTGCTGGCCACCGTGCTCGGAGCCATCGATTTCGGCTACCGCGTGGTGCTCGTCACGGACGCGCTCTGCAGCTCGTCGGACGCTACGCATGATGCGTTGTTAACGGTCTATCACCAACGGTTCGCGCAGCAGGTCGAGACGGTGGAGATGGAGGCGGTCCTGTCATCCTGGACATAATTTGAAAGGCCGGCTGCTGGTGCCGGTATGGTCAGTGCGGAACGCCGGGGTAGTTCCCGGCGCTCAGCACTTTCGCCAGATGAGCAGCGTTCGAGGCTGCCATGTCGATCATCTCGACGACCTTCTCCGGTGTGCCCGGCAGGTCGACATAGTTGACGCTGCCCATCGCTTCACCGACCCAATAGACGCCGCCATTTGCCGGGATGGTGAAACCGACATCGTTCAGCGCCTGAAAGCATTCAGCATGGCAATGATGGGCGCCATCCTCGTTGCCGACGATAGCCACCAGAGCCACTTTGCCGGCCGCCGGCATGCGACCCTTGTCGTCTGTCTCGGAAAGGAAGGCGTCCATCCGCTCCATCACGCGCTTGGCCACGCTTGAAGGCTGACCCATCCAGATCGGCAGCCCCAGCACGAAGATATCGGCGGCGACGATCTTCTCTCGCAATTGCGGCCAGCCATCGCCCTTGCCCATGTCGGACAGGACGCCCGGTTTGATGTCGTGCTCGAGCGCACGCACGATTTCGCCTTTGACGCCATGCGGCACCAAAGCCGCAAGGAGATCGGCCAGCAATCTGTCGGTCGACGAGCTCTCCTCGTCGTTTGGCATTTTGAGGCTGCAGTTGAGGGCGAAGGCTGTCAGTGACATCAGGGGCTCCGGCGTGGCTTTGCAGACCAACGCATCTAACAGCCTCAGGTTGCCTTGCGGCCCGTTTTTAGGGTCGGAGGTGACTCGTGTCGGCCGTACGGCTCCTAACCATCGCCAGATCCGGGAGATACTTCGGAATCGGGGAGAATTCCAAAGTCCTGAGACTTGGCGCCTTGCGCCGCCGTCAAGAATCCTTCCGCCGCAAGACCGCGACGCAACAGCTCTCTGACCGCCGCAGACCTGCTTGGCATGCGCTTTTCAAAACGCCAGTTCTCAAGCGCGGCGAGTTCCTCGGCGGTCAGCATGACCTGCAATCGTTCAGGTCGTTCCAGATCGGCCATGTCAGTCCCTCCAACACAACAAGGAGACGAGTTAGTAAGTGCCTCATCTACAGTGGAGTTAGTAATCGTCTCAAGATACGTCAAGAGGGGATGTGAAGTGATTTACGCGCAAGGCAAACGATGAGCGTCAAGCGTGGACGGCACAATCGGCGAGCTATGCTAACTAATTGATTTTATAAGAAAATATATGAGATTTTTTCTTGTCATTCGTACGCCTGAGGTGCATCCTTAAGGGATGAGGGAAACAGTTCCTGGAAGGAAGTTTTCCATGCGCTATGACTATTCAGTTCGACTGCGAGAGGACGTGAGTGTCCAGGTTCTGGCCGCGTTGCACTCGCGAGGCATCATCAATGTGGCCTTAATCGCGGAGAAGGTGAGACGGCGCAATCTCGCTGAAAACATCGCTCTTGAGGATATCGAACATCTCGTCATGCAGGCGGCCCAATTCTATGGGGCGCCCATGGAATTCGATGGCTTGACCGTCCTTATGGAGACGAATGTGTCACTTCCCAACAATGGTCAGGTAGTGACCGCGAATGGCGGTCTCAAGGACGAGGGCGCGCAAGTCGATTCTCACCAGGGACAGTTGCAGTAGGAGCACTCGGAACTCACGAAAGCGACTGACCGGATCGCTTCCTCAATATTCGCGCCTCGCGCAGCAGCGAATTGCAATCGGCGCCGATCATCGCGATCAGATCCTGCGCCTGATCAAGGGTAATGCCGGTCTCCGCCGCCAAGGCGCGCGCCAGAGCAGTCTTTTCACGCCTGTTCTGGTTCTGCTTGTCGTCGTCCATCGCATGGTCCTCCCGATATGGAAGAACCTCAGGCGGGAGCGATGGTTCCTCCAATAGATGAGGGAGAATGCATTCCGGTGAGTGCAAGGGCGCCTCGGTGCGAGATCGCCTCCTTGTTGCTGACGCCGTGCAAGACCGCGTCAGGAGCGAGCGAATGCAAACAGTCCTGCGTCCGTATCGTCGCCTCCATCAATCGCCGACGCAACGATCTCCGAAGCGATCTGCGAGAAGGTGATGCCGTTGCCGCCATAGCCCATCACGGCATGAACGCGCGGATGGCCAGGCAGGGCACCGATATAAGGCAGCCCCGAGGTCGTGGTGCCGAAGGAGCCGGCCCAGGCAAATTCGGGGCTGACGTCGAGGTTCGGAAAGAGGCTGGCCAGTTTTGCCGCCAGCCGTTTGGCCTTGTCGGCGATCGACCCATCGCGATGCGCCTCGTCGGTGAACTCCTCGTCCTCGCCGCCGCAGATGACGCGGCCGTCGGCCGTTGCCCTGACATAGAGGTAAGGATCCGATGCCTCCCAGATCAGAGCTGCGTCCGTCCAGATCGCTTTTTGTTGCCGCCGCGTGGCGATCGCCCAGGTCGAAACTATGCGGTGCCTGGCCGCCGGGATGAGATCGGTCAGTTCGTAACCCGTCGCCAACACCAGATGCCGCGCCGTGATGATCGGTCCAAGGTTGGTGCCGACGGTGACCTGGCCACGACTGTGTTCGATGGCTGTCGCCTCGACCGGCGCATAGAAGCGCGCCTTGCGCGCCAGTGATTTGAGCAGCAGGCCCGCGGTGAGCTTGCGCGGGTCGAGCGCAAGATTGCCATGGCTGAAAATGGCGCCGGCGCGATGGATGCCGAACTTTTCCGTGAGAGCCTGGCGGGTCAGGTAGGATGCGGCGATTCCAGCCTGTCGGCGGGCCTCTGCCTCGGCCTGCAGTTCGGTCGGATCGAGCAGATTGCCGGCAAGATAAAGCGAAGGCAAACTGGTCAGGCTGCAATCGATGCCGAGTTCGGCAATCCGTCCGCTCAGATTAATCACCGCCAGGCGCGAGCGCCGCCATGCCTGCTCGGCATCGGCCTTGTTTTTGATCGTCGCAAGTTTCGTCAGGGGTTGGTCAAGCTCGAAACTTACCAAGGCCGTCGTTGCCGAGGTCGATCCCTTCAGCGGTCCGCGCCGGTCGATACAGACCACCGAGTGGCCGGCGCGCGTCAGCGCCTCGGCCGCCATGGCGCCGCTGACTCCCATGCCGACGACCAGCACGTCGGTCTTTACATCCCGTGTCAGTTTTCCCGTCGGCACCGATGGCGCGCGGTAGGAGACCCAGACGGGTCGTCCGCCCCTCAGGTCAAGTTTGCGCTTCATCGACGCCTCCGGTTTTCAGCAACAGCCCGCCGCTCCTTGCGGAACGGCGGGCAAGCCGGTCTCAGCCGGTAGGCTAGATTCGCCCGAGGACGACCAGAATGATGACGATGAGCAAGACGAGCCCCAGACCGCCGCCGCCATAGTAGCCGGTTCCGTAAAAAGGCCCGCCGCCCAAGCCGGAAAAACCGCCCAGCAGCGCAAGTATCAGAATGATGATGAGAATGGTTCCAAGGCCCATATTTTCCTCTCCTTCATGCGGCCGCGCCATGTATGTTGCGCGGATTCCTCAACTTGAACTCGCAAGCAGCGTTCCTGTTCCCCAGATGGGAAGCGCCCGCTGCGCCGCGCAGTTGACAGAAACGGCCGCGGCCTTGTTGACGTTCCGCCATTGCTGACGGCGGTCGTCAGCGCCTACGATGCGTGGCGGGCTTCGATCTGGCCGCCGACAAGAGCCGACGCGAAGGCTCAACTGTGTAATTTTTGACCGCCCGACGGTGGCCGCTATTTTGGGAAAGACGCTTTGACAGACCTATCGGACCTGTTCGGCCTTGCCGGCAAAACCGCCTTCATTTCGGGATCGAGCCGGGGCATCGGCCTGGCGCTTGCCCAAGCCCTCGGCAAGGCGGGCGCCGCCGTCATCATCAATGGGCGTGACGAAGGTCAGGTTCAGAAAGCCGCGGGATCGCTGAAAGCGTCGGGAATCGAGGCGATCGGTTCCACTTTCGATGTCACCGTAGCCGAGGATGTCGAGCGCGAAATCGCTAGGCTCGAAGCGGACTTCAAGCCGATCGACATCCTCGTCAACAATGCCGGCATGCAGCACCGGGCGCCCTTCGCCGACTTTCCGGCCAAGATGTTCGACAAATTGATGCGAACAAACCTTTACAGCGCGTTCTATCTCACCCAACCGGTTGTCCGGTCGATGATGGGCCGCAAGCAGGGTTCGATCATCAATATCTGCTCGGTGCAGAGCGAACTCGGGCGTCCCTCGATCGTGCCGTACACCGCATCGAAGGGCGCAATGAAGATGCTGACCAAAGGCCTTGCGGCGGAACTTGGCCCGCATGGCATCCGGGTCAATGGTTTGGCGCCCGGCTATTTCCGGACGGATCTGAACGAGGCGCTGGTGAAAGATGCCGAGTTCTCGCGCTGGCTGGTCGGCCGGACGCCGTTGGCCAGATGGGGCGAGGTGGATGAACTGGGCGGCGCGGCGATCTTCCTGGCTTCCAATGCGTCGAGTTTCGTGACCGGCCAGATCGTCTATGTCGATGGCGGGATGACCAGTTCCGTATGAGTTCTGGCGCGCAGGTCTGTCGGACAGGAATTCGGCCTGGCGAACTCGCTTGACGGCACTCGCGGTGAGCGGCATGTCTACTTGTTCACTCAAAGAGACAAGTGATCTTCCATGGACCATCAATACATCATTGGACTGGATGTCGGAACATCGGTGACGAAGGCCGCCCTGTTCGACCGGGCCGGTCGCGAATTGGCGGCGACCTCGCGGCGCACGGCCGTCCTTTCGCCGCATGCCGGCTGGTACGAGATGGAGCCGGACGAGCTTTTCGACGCGGCTTGCACTGCATGCCGCGAGTTGATGGCAGCGGCCAAAGTTCCGCCAACTGCGGTCTCCGCACTCGCCATTTCAGGCGTCATGATCGGCGGCTGGCTGGTGAGCGCGGACCAGCAGGTCGTGCGGCCGGGAATCCTGTGGAACGACGGCAGGGCACAGGAACTGGTCGACCGGCTGAGCGCGGCGAATCCGTCCCTGATGTCGCAGCTTTTCGACAGTTCCGGGCAAGTCATGCAGCTTGGCTGCACCTTGCCGGTCCTGGCATGGCTTGCCGAAAATGAGCCACGGTCGGTAGCGCGGGCTTCGGTGATCCTGACGGCCAAGGATTTCATCCGCATGCGGCTGACCGGCACTATCGCCACCGACGAGACCGACGCCGCGATCGCGCCGGGAAGTGCCGCGCGGCGTGCCTTCAATCCCGAGCTCCTGCAACTCTTCGGCATCGAGCGTCACGCCCACCTCCTGCCGCCGGTGCGGCGTTCGAGCGAGCGCGCCGGCGTTCTCGGCGTGGAGGCTGCCCTTGCCACCGGGCTCGCGCCCGGAACGCCCGTCGCGATCGGCGCCGGCGACCTGCCCGCCTGTGTGCTGGGCGCCGGTGCGGCAGAGCCCGGCATTGCCTGCTCGGTCGTTGGAACGACCTGTCTCAACGGGGTGGTTTCCGATGCTCCGGTGTTCAGCCCTCGCGACATGGGCATACTCTTCACCATTCCCGGCGACCTCTGGATCAAGACGATGGTCAATGTCGCCGGGACGACCAACCTGGACTGGAGCCTGAGCGCGCTCTGTCCGGATTTGCTGGGGCGGCCTGATGCCTATGAGCAACTGGCTTCGCTGGCGGCGAGCAGCCCGGCCGGTGCCGGGGGCGTGTGCTATGTGCCGTATCTCAGCCATATCGGCATCATCGCGCCGCGGCTCGAGGCCGGCGCCCGCGCCGGCTTTGTCGGCCTCAATCCCAGCCACGGGCGAGGGGATCTGATCCGCGCCGTCTATGAAGGGCTCGCCTATGCGATCCGCGATTGCTACGACCGCATCGAGCAGCCGATCTCGGCGATCCGCCTCGTCGGCGGTGCGGCGCGCAGTCCCTTCTGGACACAGATGATCGCCGATGTGACCGGCGTGCCGGTGGAAGTGCCCGAGGGAAGCGAGTTCGGCGCCAAGGGCGCGGCGCTGCTGGCCGCGGTGGCGATCGGCTGGTACGGCGACATCAGGCAGGCCTGCCGCGAGACCTTCAGCCTGTCGCGGCGACATGATCCCGATCCCGCCCTGCGCGCCGCCTACGAGGAGGGTTATCGACGCTATCAGGTCGCTTGCGAGGCCATGCTGGATCGAGTGGCGCCGGTTTATCGGTGATAGGGCATCGGATCCAGATCCCTGGACAATCCTATTCTAAAACAAATAGATAAGGCGGAAAGCTCAACCGGCGAAATTGCCGAAACCCACCCGGTAGTTCCATGGCTCTCCGGCAGGCTGCGCCGCACCCGGCCAATCGGCGCCGACCTGGGAAATAGAGATCTCCAGCGCGACCGGCACGAGAGAAATGGTCGACAGTTCGATCGGCGCGCCCGACTGGTCGAAAGCGCGGCGTTCCGCGATGTAGATGGCTGCCGGCTCGCCAAGCTCCAGCAGCCGGGCCGTCTGCGCGTCGGCGATTGCGGGCCGGTAGCGGTCTTCCGCATGAACGATGGTGCGGCCAAAACCCTGGCGCAACGCCTCGTAGAGGCCTTGAGCGAGGTGAGAGAGTTCGAGACCCCTGAGCCGTTCCAGATTGAGCAGCGTGTCGGCGACCGCGACCGGCTTGCGGTCGGCAAGCACCAAGCGTGTGTGGCGGTAGACCGAAGCACCCTCGGCAAGGGCGAAAAACGCCCTGGCGGCTGGCGATGCCGGCTCGGGCGCACTGGCAAGAATGCGGTAGTCGGCCGCCAGGCCTTGTGCCCGCACGCCGTCGGTGATCGATGTGATCGCCCGATAGTGCTTGGCGACGCCGCTTTTGTTGATGAAGGTGCCGGTGCCCTGCTGGCGCCGCAGCAGGCCCTCGCGCACGAGGATGTCGATCGCCTGCTGGATCGTGCGGCGGCTCACCTCCCATTCCTCGACGAGCTTCAATTCGCCGTCGAGGCGATCCTCATAATAACCCGACAGGATGCGCGCACGCAGGCTTTCAGCCACCTGGATGTAAATCGGGCGATGATCGCGCACCGCGCTGGCGTCGGCTTTCAAGATGATGTTTCCCCAACCGATCGGGATCCTGTTTGCCGAGAATAGAGGTCCGCGACCAGTTCAGCCATCCGGTTAATGACCGCGTCGAGGATTATCCTGCCTTTTTCGCCGGTGGCGGCGGTGGCGTCGCCGAGCACCGGGCTTGCCGAGAATTCGCTCCAGCGATAGGCCACCTCGCCGAAATCGGCGGGAAAATCGGGATAATTGACGATCGCCTCGTCCATCCGCACCAGTTCCGGCGCCAGATGCAGCATGTAGGAGGTCTCGATCTCGCAGGCATGCATGTAGGAGGGATGCGCCGCCGGCCTTTCTCGGACGGTTCTCGTGGGCTCGGCGGCACCCGGGTAGTTGAAGATGGCGACGGTCACGCCCTTGTCCTTGAGCTGCCGTTGCGCCTCGCGCAGCGCCGTCACGTTGCCGTAATGCGCGTTGATCACGGCAAGGCTCGACAGCCCTTTTTCCAGCATGGACAGGCCGATTTCCGAGACCGTGCGCGACACCGTTTCATTGGAGATTGAAAACGAGCCGGGCGCGTCCGACAGCGACCAGACCTGGCCGAACGGCAAGAGCGGCAACAGCATCACCGGCGTCGCGCCGGCGATGCGCTCGATGAGGGCGGTCGCCAGCCGGCGCGCCAGATAATTGTCGGTGCCCGCCGGCAGATGGTCGCCATGCGCCTCGACCGCGCCGATGGGCAACAGCAGCACGGGCTTCTTTAAAAGCAGCGCGCGCGCTTGCGCATCGTTGAGGCGTTCCAGTTCGGCGTCTTCGAGGTACAAATCGGGCCTCAGGTTCTGAAGGCGAAAGCCCGCTTGGGATTTTCGACCATGAAGGTGTGGATGAGCGCCTTGCCGTCGAAGCCGGCCTCGCCAGCCTCCTCGATGAAACGTGGCACCCAGCTTTCGAGGATATAGCCCAGCCCGAGCCCGCCCTCGCCATAGTTGCGATACATGGTGCGGCGGGCGATGTCGCCGCCGATCATCACCTGCTTCTCGTAACCGCGTTTGACCAGCTTGAGGATGCAGTCGATGAGCACGCTCTCGGGGTGGTATTTGATGCGGGAAATGCCGTCGAAGCACATGTAGACACCGGTCTCGGCTGCCTTGGCGTGCACCCATGGATCGGGATTGCGGTCGACATGGGCGATGGTGAGGCGGCTCGGGTCCACGCCCTCCGCCTTGACGATGGCCAGTTGCTCCAGGATCAGCGTGCCAAGCTCGGTGTGCGAATGGATCGGGGCATTGGTTTGCTTATGCGCGTCAAGCGTGGCGCGCAGCACCTTGTCCTCGGCATCGCTGATGGTGTTGTAGCCGGTGCCGAATTTCACCACGCCGCCGCGGATATCGGTGCCGTCGAGGCCGGCGGTGATTTCGCTGGCGATGTGGTCGCGGATCTCGGCGCGGCTGTGGGCGTCGATCCACATCTGGAACGTCATGTTCTGGCCCTGCATCTGTCCGGGCCACATCACCGCCTTGTTGAAACCGGCGGTGGCGATGATCTTGATGCCGGTGCGCTCGGAGATGGTCTTCAGCGCCACGGGATCGCGTCCGTAGTCGATGGCGGTGGCGTCGTAGACAGCCTGGCCGCCGGCCTTGACGAAGAGTTCGACGTCCTTGATCGAGGCCTCGACGTCGTCGATCATGAAGTCGTCGATCTTCTTCTCCTTCCACAGCGGCGGGATGCAGAAGAGATGATCGTGCGCATAGGTCACGCCGAGCTGGTCGGGATCGATGTCGCCGGTCAGGGTGCGGATGAAGCTCATTGGGATCGCTCCTGTTTGAGGTTCGCAAGCGCGAGCGCCAGGATGATGATGAGACCCTGGACGATGAATTTGGCGGCTGGCGGCAAGGCCAGCACATAGAGCAGGCTTTGGACGAAGAACAGGATCAGCGCGCCGGCCATGGCGCCGAGCGGCAGGAAGACCCCGCCGGCGAACAGCGCGCCGCCGATGACCGCGGCCGCGATCGAATCCAGCGTGAAGTTGTTGCCGACGCCGATGCTGGCCATGCCGGTGATCGCCGACAGCAGGATGCCGCCGATCGAGGCGAGCACACTGCACAGCACAAAAGACAGGATGATCAGTCCATCCGAAGGAATGCCGCTGTGCCGGGCAGCGACCACATTGGCGCCTGACAGGATCATCTTGCGGCCGAGCATGGTGAAATGGACGAGCAGCAGCAGAGCGACCAGCAACACCAGCCAGATGAGGGCGGAGTAGGGAGCGATGCCAAAGAGCCAGCCCTCGGTGATGACCCGGAAAGCGGGCGGCACCGCGCCGCGCGGCGAGCCATTGGTGAAGAATACCACCAGCCCGGCGATGATCAGCGAACTGGCGAGCGTCGCCAGAAACGCCGGGATGCGAAGCTTGGTCGACATGATGCCATTGGCGAGGCCGACGAGCGCGCCGGCGGCAAGGGTCGCCGCCACAGCCGGCACCAGATTGGCCATGTCGCTGTTGAAGATCGAGCACAGGACGATGTTGGCCATCGAGGCGGTTGCTCCGACCGAAAGGTCGAGCCGGCCCATCATCAGCACCAATGCCTGTCCCGCGACAACGACGCCGAGTGGTGCTGCCTGCCGGATGTTGTCGAGCAGCAGGATGGACGAGAAGCCGCGCGTCGAGATGAAGAATGCGGCAAGCAGCAGCAGCAACAACGCCATGGCGCGCAGGCTGGCGCCGGCCGGCCGGAGGCGGTCCAGATAGGTTGCGGCCGTCATGCCGGGCTCCGCGATCTGCCGCGCATGAAAAGCATCAGCGCCGCCACGAAGATCAGCCCCTTGGCGATCTGCTGCAGATTGGTGTTGAGCTCCAGAAGGTTGAAGGCATTGCCGATCAGCACCAGCGCGATCGCCCCGGCAAGGACGCCGAAGACACTGCCGCGTCCGCCTTGCAACGCCACACCACCCAGCACCGCCGCCGCGATGGCATCGAGCGTGAAGGAATCGCCGATGAGCGGGTCACCGGAGAGGATCTTGATGCCCACTGCGAGACCGGCGACGGCAGCGAGCCCGCCCGAAATCAGGAACACCGAGAGATCGATGCCAGGCACGTTGACGCCGTTGGCGAAGGCGGCACGGCCGTCGGAGCCCAGCGCATAGATCGACCGCCCGAAGCGGGTGAAGCCGAAGATCGCGAAGGTGGCGGCGAATGCAACCGCGATCAAAAGCAGCGGCCAGCCGAAGAATTGATCCTGGCCGTAGAAGGCATCGTAGAAGCCGTAGTCGACTTCGCCGCCCGGCGAGGGAAGCAGCAGCAAGGCGATGCCTTTCACCACCGCCGATGTCGCGAGCGTCATGATCAGCGGATTGATGCGCAGCAAGATGACGCCGGCGGCGTTGAAGGCGCCGCAGGCGAGCCCTGCCAGGATGACCAGCGGGATGCTGAGCCAGCCGAGCTGCGCCGAGGTGACGCCGAGGATCGCTGTCGAAAGGCTGATGACCGAGCCGACCGACAAATCTATGCGGCCGGCAAACAGCACCACCGCCTCACCAAGGGCTGCGATGGCGAGCGGGAGCACGCGGTTGACGAGATTGCCGAGATTGCCGGCGGACATGAAGTCGCCCGACCAGGTGGTGGCGATCGCGCCGATCGCCACCGCCAGCAGCAGCGCCGGCAGGCCGAGCATCAGATTGGGGCAGACCGATCCTCTAGGCTGCATGGTTCAATACGCCCTCCGGACCGGCGGCGAGCCGCATGATTGCTTCCTCCGAAAATTCCGGCCGGGCCAGCGTGCCTGTCACGGCGCCTTCGAACAGCACGTGGATGCGGTCGCTGAGGCCGATCAGCTCAAGCATGTCGGCGCTGATCAGCACCACGGCAACGCCCGCCGCGGTGAGATCGCCGATCAGCCGGTAGATTTCGGTCTTGGCGCCGACATCGACGCCCTTGGTCGGTTCGTAGAGCACCAGCACTTTCGGCGTTTCGGCGAGCCAGCGGGCAAACACCACTTTCTGCTGGTTGCCGCCCGAGAGCTGCCGGACCGGCTGGTCGATGCCGGTCGAGCGGATGGCGAAGCGCTGGCGGGCCGTTTCGGCGAAGCGCCGCTCGAGCGCATGGGCGAGCCAGCCCCAGCTGCTGCGCCGCGACAGGGCAAAAAGGCTGACATTCATGCGGATCGGCAGGTCGAGCGCGAGGCCCTCATGCTTGCGGTCGTCGGGAATGGAGGCGATGCCCGCGGCAATGCCTCTTGCCACGCTGGTCAGCCTGATCGGCGCGCCGTCGATAGCGATCTCGCCGCCATGGAACGGCGTGATGCCCGACAGCGCCCGCGCCAGCGGCCGCTGGCCCTGGCCCTCGAGCCCGGCGAAACCGACGACCTCTCCGGCTCGTAGCGAGAAGCTGAGCGGCTTCAGCCCGGCAGCCGCGGCATTGGTCACGGACAAACGCACCGGCGAGGCCGCAAGGTCGGCGGGCCGCGCCGGGAAGATATCGGCCAGCGTGCGGCCAACCATGGCACGGATCAGGTCGTCGCGACTGAAGGCGCCGCGCTCGGCGTCCAGCGTCAGCGCGCCATCCTTGAGCACGACCGCATGGTCGGCTGCTTCCATTACTTCGTCGAGCCGGTGCGAAATGAAAATCACCGCGCTGCCTTGCGCCTTGAGCCGCGCCATGGCGGCCAGTACTAGTTCGGTCTCGTGCGAGGAGAGCGAGGCCGTCGGCTCATCAAGGATCAGCAGGCGCGGTTTCAGCCGTATTGCCTTGGCAATCTCGACCATCTGCCGCTCCGCGGCGCTGAGTTCGCTGCCCATGCGAGTGGACTTCAGGGCAAAGCCCATCTCTGCAAATTGCGCATCCGCCGCCTCGTGCAGGCGTTTTTGCCGGATGAACCCCAGACCATTGCGCGGCTCGTCGCCGAAGAACAGGTTCTCACCGACCGAGAGGTCCGGCAGGATCGAAGTCTCCTGCAGGGCCAAGGCCACTCCCGCCCGGCGCGCGGCCTTGGGCGAGGCGGGGCGGAAAGCCACGCCGTCGAGCGCCATCGCGCCGCCGTCGGCGGGAAAACTGCCGGCGCAAATGTGCATCAGCGTCGATTTGCCCGCTCCATTCTCGCCGACGAGCGAAACGATCTCGCCAGCGCGAACGGAGAAGGACACGTCCCGCAGCACCTTGTTGGCGCCGAAGGCTTTCGACACCTGCGCCACTGCCAGCCGCGGGAACTCGGCCGGCATTGGCTTCAGTGCAGGGGTGACGATCTCGATCATCGATTACCTTAGAACGATCTCGCTTGGAGTGATCTGGGAACGACCTTCAGTTTGCGAAGATCGCCTTGACCTGCTCGTCGGTAAGACGGGTATTGGCCCAGAACGAATCGGACAGGTCCGCCTTCACATATTTGCCGAGGTCGTCGGCGGTGATCGTCGGCACCGGCAGCACGGTGTCCCTGGTCGCGCTCTTGCCATCCAGCAGATCGAGCGTGATGCGCAGCGCTTCCGAACCGAGCCAGGTCGGCTTGGAGGTGGCGATCGACGCGAAGCCCTTGTCCTTCAGCGCCTGCCAGCGCTTTAGGTAGCCATTGTTGTCTTCGCCGGTCATCGGCACCAGCGGACGCTGCGCCGCTTCGAACGCATCGATGGCGCCGAGCGTCATGGCGCCGCCCTGCGACCACACGCCCTCGATCTGCGGATTGGCGGCGAGCAGGTTGGAGACCGCCTGCTTGCCTTGGGCGTAATCCCACGAGGCGTCGACGGCGCCCAGGATCTTGATGCCCGGATTGGCATCGAACACCTCCTTGGCGCCTTTGTAGCGGTCGTCGCTGACCGAAATGCCGGCGATGCCGTTGAGGGCGATGATGTTGCCCTTGCCGCCCATCTGCTTGACCAGCCATTCGGCGCCGGCCTTGCCGAAGGCGATGTCGTCGACGGTGACCAGCGCGTCGTAATCCTGCGATTTGATGGTCGAGGCGAGCAGCACGACCTTGATACCCGCCGCGCGCGCCTTCTTCAGGGTCGGAATGAGCGCCGTCGGCGAGGTCGGCGTGGTGATGATGGCGTCGACCTTCTTGGTGATCAGATCCTCGATGTTGGTGATCTGCTTCTGCGTGTCGCCGGCGGATTCCACATAGACGACGTTGACACGGTCCTTGTCCTTTTCGGCCTCGGCCTTGAACTCGGCGGCGAGCTGGACCGACCAGCTGTTGCCCATGAAGTAATTGTCGTAGCCGATCGTGTATTTCTTGTCGGCGGCGAACGCCGAGGTGATCATTCCCGCCGTGACGACGGCGGCGGTCAGCAGAGTCTTCAGTCCCATTTGCATCAAACCCCTTGTTGGTTCGCGCCTTGCGCGTCACGGCCAGAGCGGCAACAGATGGTAGCTTGTCCATACAAGGAGTCAAGTTGATGCGTGATGACCCGATAGGAGCCGTCGGCACTCACCGCGTCAAAGGCCAAACCGGTCCTTCAGCCGTCCCGACAGGATCGCCGCCTTCACGCCCACCGGCCAGAACCGGTGGAACCGGATCCTCCTCACCTGCGATATCGGCATCGGGAAGGGAGCGGTCTCGTCGCCGCGAAGACGCTGCGCCAGGGCATTGCCCATCGCCGAGGCCATGGCGACGCCTCGGCCGTTGTAGCCGAGGCAGATCAGCATGCCAGCTTCCGGCTCGTGCACATGCAAGAGGTGATCCCTGGTGATCGCGACCCGACCGTTCCAGCCATGTGTCCAGCGTGCTCCGGCAAGCGCTGGCCAGAGCTGGCGCGCGTAATCGGTGAGGTAGCGGATGGCGGACGCATTCTCGATCGGCCGCATCGGCCCCCTGCCGCCCATCAGGAGGCGGTTCTGCGTATCGATCCGGTAGTAGACCGTGATGTTGCCGGCCTCATAGACGACCTGCCTTTCGGGAAGGATTGCCGCGGCAACCGGGGACGGCAGCGGTTCGGTCGCGGCGATGGCGCTGAACACCGGAACGAGGGATTGCTCCAGGCCCGGCCAGAGCGTGCCGGTATAGCCATTGGTCGCGATCAGAACCTTCTCGGCGCTGAGAGAGCCGCTTGCGGTCTTGAGGAGCCACCGTCCGGCTTCCCTGCCGAGCGAGAGGACCTCGCTGTCGCCGAAGATCCGCGCGCCGGCATTCTGCGCCGCGGCGGCCAGACCAAGGGCATATTTCAAGGGATGGAGATCGCCGCCGCGGGCGTCGAACATGCCCGACATGTATCTGTCCGTGCCGGTCCGCGCCGCCATCGCCTTTGCGTCCAGAATGGCGACCGGCATGCCTCGCCGCTCGCACTGCTCGGCCGTGGCCTGTACGGCGCCGGCCGGCTTCAGGCGGACGGCGGCACGTATGGTGCCGTTCTGCCTGATGTCGCAGGCGATCGACAGGCGCTTGATGAGATCGAAAGTGAAGTCGGGCGCACCATAGGAGAAGTCGACCATGCGCGGCCCGAGATCCGGGCCGAACATCGCCTCTATGGTGTCAGGATCGTATTTGAGGCCGGGATTGACCTGGCCGCCGTTGCGGCCCGAGGCGCCCCAGCCCGGCTGGCGGGCTTCGAGCACGGCGACGTCCTCGCCGGCCTCCGCCAGATGCAGGGCCGTCGAAAGCCCTGTGAAGCCGCCGCCGACAATGGCGATCCTCGCCCGCTGCGCACCGGCCAGGGCCGGGTAGTTGACGCTGCCGCCGGCGGTTTCGCGATAAAGGCTTCTGGGCGGTTCGCTTTCGAGCATGTGCGATGTTTATGAGAGAGCGGCCGGTGGAACAAGTTCTCCCCCGCTTCGAACGCAATAGCGAATGGTGGAGCGATATCGCCGAAGGTCTGCCCGATCCTATCGTCGGGGACGGCATGGCGCGGTGATCGACAGGCCCGGAATGGGCGTGGACCTGATCCCCGAACGCGCCGAGCGTTATCTTACGGAGGATGATGCGGGGTTTTCGGCTGGGTCGGGAGCTCCTAAACCGGCACGAATGGCCGCATATGGATGTTTGTTTTTCGATTTGAAGGTGCTTGTTCTTGACGAGGGTTACCATGTCGTGAAAGCGCCAGGAGCTGTCTTCGCCCAGACGATCTCTGAAGGGTCGCGTATGGGGCGATGGCCGCCGCCAGTGACAACCGATCCGCTGTTAAAAATCGCGCGCAGGTTGACAACCTTTGCGTTGGTGCAACATCCTGCCGATCTTTGACCGGAGGCAGTATGACTATTTCGATCAACCGCCGCGTCTTTTCCATCGGCGCGGGTACTTTGGCGTTGGCGGGCGCGGGGCTTTCGCCGGCGCGCGCGCAGCAGGCTTTTTTCCGTATCGGCACCGGCGGCACGTCCGGCACCTACTATCCGGTGGGCGGGCTGATCGCCAACGCGATCTCGGCGACGGGGCCGGCCGGCGTCGAGGGCCTGGTTGCCAGCGCCACGTCCTCCAACGGCTCGGTGGCCAACATCAGCGCCATCCAGTCGGGCGCCTCCGAATCAGGCTTCACGCAATCCGACGTCGCCTACTGGGCGCAATCGGGCACTGGCCTCTATGAGGGCAAGCCCAGGGTGGAGGACCTGCGCCTCATCGCGACGCTCTATCCCGAAACCATCCATCTGGTCGCGCGCGCCGACGCCGGCATCAAGACGGTGGCGGACCTGAAGGGCAAGCGCGTCTCCCTCGACGAGCCAGGTTCCGGCACCATCGTCGATGCGCGCCTCGTGCTCGGCGCCTATGGCCTGACTGAAAAGGACGTGAAGCCGGAATACCTCAAGCCCGGCCCGGCCGGCGAGCGGTTGCAGGACGGCGCCATGGACGCTTATTTCTTCGTCGGCGGCTATCCGACCGGCGCCATCGTCGAACTTGCCAGCACCAACAACATCACCCTGGTGCCGATCACTGGCCCCGAGGCCGACAAGCTCCTGTCCGAGCAGAAGTTCTTCTCCATCGATATCGTGCCCGAAGGCACCTACAAGAACGTCGGCGAGACCAAGACCATTTCGGTCGCCGCGCAATGGGTGACCAGCGCCAAGCAGACCGATGACCTCGTCTACAAGATCGTCAAGTCGCTCTACAGCGACGAAACCCAAAAGGCGCTGCAGGCTGGTCATGCTAAGGGCAAGCTGATCACGCTCCAGAACGCCGTCACCAGTGCCGGCATTCCGTTCCATCCCGGCGCGGAGAAATTCTACAAGGAAGTCGGTGTCCTGAAATAAGAGGCCACCAACAGACTGACGACAACGAGGCGGAAGGCGTGCTTTCCGCCTCGTTTGTCTGGGGATTCAGGATGCGGAACCGGCTATGAGCGACGACGACAAGATCAGGCTCTCCGGCATGGAGTTCGACGAGGAAAAGGCTCGCGAACTGGAGGAGAAATTCGACTCCGAGATCCGGTTCCGGCCGCTGACCCGGGCCGCCGGGTGGCTGGTCGGCTCCCTTCTGGTGGCCTTGTCGCTGTTTCACTATTACACGGCTGGATTCGGCCTGCTGCAGGAGATGCTGCACCGGGGCATCCACCTATCGATGGTGCTGTCGCTGATCTTCCTCGTCTTCCCATTGGTGAAGAAGGGCTACGACCAGCCCGCGCAATCCAGCCTTCTGCGGCCGCTCGGCATACCGGTTTTCGACTGGCTGTTGGCGATTGCCGCGGTGGTGGCGGTCCTGCACGTGCCGATGATCCCGCTCGACGATCTTGCCTTCCGCGTCGGCAACCCAACGACGACGGACGTCGTGCTTGGCCTGACCCTCATTCTGCTCCTCCTGGAGGCGACGCGCCGGTCCGTCGGCATCCCGCTGCCCATCATCGCCATCGTCTTCATGTCCTATGCGCTGTTCGGCCCGTATATGCCGAGCATCCTGGTGCATCCCGGCGCGTCCGTCTCCCAGCTCGTCGACCACCTCTACCTGACGACGCAAGGCATCTACGGCATCGCACTCGGCGTCGTCGCAACCTATGTTTTCCACTTCGTGCTGTTCGGCGTCTTCGCCACCCGCATCGGTCTCGGCCAGCTCTTTCTCGACTGCGCGGCATGGGTCGCCGGCCGCTACGCAGGCGGTCCGGCCAAGGTATCGATCTTCGGCTCGGCCCTGTTCGGCATGATCTCCGGCTCGTCGGTCGCCAACACCGTCACCGTCGGCTCATTGACCATCCCGGCGATGATCAGGCTCGGCTACAAGAAGCATTTCGCCGCCGCGGTGGAGGCGGCTTCTTCCACCGGCGGGCAGGTAACGCCGCCGATCATGGGAGCCGCCGCCTTCCTGATGATCGAGTTCCTCGAACTGCCCTACACGACTATCATCTTGGCAGCGATAGTGCCGGCCTTCATGCACTTCTTCGGCGTGTTCATGCAGGTGCATTTCGAGGCCAAGCGCACCGGCTTGCGCGGCCTTCGGCCGGACGAGATGCCCGATGTGGTCGAGGCATTGAAACGGGACTGGCCGACCATCATCCCGCTCGTCGTCCTGATTGCCGTGCTTCTCGCGGGCTATACGCCCTACATGGCTGCCTTCTGGGGCATTACCCTGTGCATCGCCGTTGGCCTTCTCAATCCGCGCCGGCGCATGTCGGTCGCCGACATCCTGGTCTGCCTGCGCGACGGCGCTAAATATGCGCTCGCCGTCGGCGCTGCCGCCGCCACGGTGGGCATCGTCATCGGCGTTGTCACCCTGACCGGCGTCGGCTTCAAGCTGTCCTACATTGTCACTTCGACGGCAGGCCACCTGTCGCTCCTGTTCGGCACCTTCATCCCCGAGGCGATCTTCTCGACGCAGGGGCTGACCCTTTTGTTCACGCTGATCATGACCGGCGTGGTCTGCATCCTCATGGGCTGCGGGATCCCTACGACGGCGAACTACATCATCATGGTGACGATTGCCGCGCCGGCACTGGTGATGCTCGGCACCGAGCCGATTGTCGCCCACTTCTTCGTCTTCTATTACGGCCTGCTGGCCGACATCACGCCGCCGGTTGCGCTGGCTGCCTACGCTGCCGCCGGCATGGCGGGATCTGATCCGTTCAAGACCGGCAACACCGCCTTTCGGCTCGGGCTCGGCAAGGCGCTGGTGCCCTTCGTCTTTGTCTTCTCGCCGTCGCTTCTGCTGGTGACGAAAGATTTCACCTGGCCAAACTTCTTCCTGGCCTTCTTTGGCTGCGTGCTCGGCATCACCTGCCTGGGGGCGGCCCTGTCGCGCTACCTGCTCGTGCGCACCCGGCCGTGGGAAAACGTGTTGCTGGTGTTGGCCGCCCTGCTTCTGGTGGCGCCCGAACTCTATTCGTCCCTACTCGGCCTGATGCTGACCATTCCCGTCGTACTGCGCCATTGGAGCGCGCGCAATGTCGAAGAGGCACGACCAGCCTGATCAGCGCCGCTCCAGCGGCTGCGGGCTTATGAATCCAACCTAGACCTATCCGGCCTTGACGATACGAAATCCTTCGAGCTCGGCCACGATGGGCAGGCCCTTCCACCGCTCTATGTCGTGCAGGATGATCAGTTGTCCAAGATCGCCGCCGATCTCGGTGTTGATGCGGTCGATGGTCTTCAACTGTTCCCAGACGCTGCCGACGGCATTGTTGAGCGGCGCGTAGACGCCGTCGTGCCTGTGCCCGGTGATCTGCCGGCTCGAATAGACGCAGTCGCCGGAGATGACCAGCCTGCCTCGCGCGGACTGGACGATGACGAATTGCTGTCCGATCGTGTGGCCGCTGCCCAGCCGGACATGGATACCCGGCAGCACATCGTCCTTGTCGCCGTCGATCAGCGAGACGCGGTGTTCGACCGATGCATCGAGGGCGGCGCGCAGCGTATCGGGATCGATGATGGCGGTCAGATAACCGAAGCGGGGAGGCAAGGCGATCGCCTCATACCAGGACAGCAGCTCGCTTTTCTGGATGTGGAGATTGGCGTTCGGGAACTCGGCGATCGATCCCATGTGGTCGAAATGCGCATGGGTGACGAAAATATCGGTGATCGCGCTGGGTCCGATGCCAAGCTCGGCCAGCATGCGAACCGGCGAGACCCAGTAGGGGATGCCGAATTTCAGCGAGAAGGCGTCGCTCGATTCCTGGATGAAACCGGTGTCGACCAGCACGTTGCGGTCGCCGCGCCGCAGCAGGACGAAGGAGAAGGGCAGGTCGACCTTGCCGTCGTCATACATGCCGGCGACGAGATCCACCCAGGGCTGCTGCCGCGATCGGGCAAACTCGATGACATAGACTTCCCAGGGCTTGTTCTCGCTTGTCATCGTTTCCTCCTCACCGTTCCGCCAGCGAGCGGCCGAGACTGGCCATGCCCACGGCGATGATCAAAATGGCGCCCTGCAACACATATTGCGAGAAGGTCGGGGCGCCGAAAATGTTGAGGCCGTTGAAGCCGAAGGCGATGATGAGAGCGCCGACCAGCGTGCCGAGCACATGGAATTCGCCGTCGCGCAGCGTCGCCGAGCCAAGGAAGACGGCGGCGAAGGCGGTGAGCAGATAGGAGTCGGCCGCACTTGCCGTGCCGCTGCCCAGCCGCGAGGCAAGCAATATCCCGGTCAGAGCCGCGCACATCCCCGAAATGACGAAGCCGAGGATCTTGATGCGGTCGACATTCACCCCGGCAAGGCGGGCGGCAACCGCGTTGCCGCCGACGGCTTGGATCTCCTGGCCAAGCGGTGTCCGCTCGACCAGAAGCCAAAGCCCGCCGAGAACGAGGATCATGACGATGATGTTGTTGGGGATGCCGAACAGCCAGCGGCCAAGCGAGAGCTGGAGGAAGGCCTCCGGCACGCCCGCGACAATGGGAACGCCGGCGGAATAGGCGAAGGCGAGACCCGTCAGGATCGTGCCGACGCCCAGCGTCGCGATGACGGAATTGACCTTGACCTTGGTGACGATGAAGCCGTTGACGAGGCCGATCACCGCGCCCAATCCGATCACGATGACCACGGCAAGCGGGATCGGCAGCTTGTCGTGGACGACAAGCCCGGTGATCAGGATGCCGTGCAGGCTGGCGGCGAAGCCGATGGACAGGTCGAGTTCGCCGACGACCACGGCAAGCGTCAGCCCGCCGGCAATGATCATGGCCAGCGAGGCCTGGTTCAGCACATTGGTGAAATTGTTGACGGTGGGAAAGGCATGCGGCGACAGGATCGAGAAGGTGACGATCATCGCCAGCAGTCCGATGATTGTCCCGTAGCGGGCAAAGATGCCGAGCACCGCCTTGGTTCCGGGCGACAGACGCCGGGCGCTAATCGCAACGTCGCTCATGCCAGATGATCCTCCATCAATGCTTGCGGGTCGACATAACTTGCCTCGACGATCGCCTTTCGCGACACGGCCTGGCCGGTCAGTTCGCGAACGATGCGGCCTTCCGACATCACCAGCACACGATCGCACAGGTCGGGCAGTTCGTCCGGTTCCGACGATATCACCAGAACCGCCATTCCGGAGTCCGCCTGCTGGCGGATCAGCCGGTGGATCTCGGCGCGCGCGCCGATATCGACGCCTCGCGTCGGTTCGTCGAGGATCAGCACCTTCGGCTTGCGCTGGAGCCAGCGGCCGATTGCAACCTTCTGTTGATTGCCGCCACTGAGGCGGCCCACGGGCGTGCTGGCGTTGCGTGCCTTTATCGACAGCGAGCTGATCATCTCGCCGGCCATGAAGGTGCGGGCGCGGCGGTTCAGCAGCGGCAGATATCGGCCGTGCACAAGCTTGTCGAGATTGGCGATGCCGAGATTGAAGGCGATGCTCTTGGACAGGAACAGCGCCTCGGCCCGGCGCTCCTCGGGGATCAATCCAAGCCCGGCCCGGACCGCCGCCGCGGGCGAGGCGGGCTGATAAGGCCGGCCCGCAAGCCTCATCTCGCCGCTGTCCGGCCGGTCTGCCCCGAAAAGCAGCCGGGCGAGTTCCGTGCGCCCGGCGCCGACAAGGCCGCCAATGCCCAGCACTTCGCCGGCGTGAAGCTTGAGGCTGACGCCGCGGACTTTTGGCGCCCGCGTCAGCTTGCTGGCTTCCATCACGATATCGCCGCGCGGCCTTGTTGTGGCGATCCGTTGCGGGTCGCGGATTGCGCCACCGACAATCGCCTCGACCAACGCAGGCCGGTTGAGCCCTTTTCCGGCGAGTTCGGCCACGGAGCGGCCGTCGCGAAACACCGAGACGCGCGAGCACAGGTTCAGGATCTCGTCCAGCCGGTGCGAAATGTAGAGCACCGCCACGCCCGAGGCGGAAAGATCGCGCACGATCGCAAAGAGCCGTTCCGCCTCGCTCGCGGCAAGCGATGCCGTCGGCTCATCCATGACGATCAGCCGCGCCTTGCGCACCAAGGCGCGGCAGATGTTGATCAACCATATCTCGGCGGTCGAGAGGCCCTTCACGCTGGCATTGAGCGGCGCCGATATGCCGACGCGCCTGGCGATGGGTGCTACGTCGCGCGCGATCGCCCGCCAGTCGGTCAGCCCGAAGCGCGATTTCTTCGGCACGCCCAGCATGATGTTCTGCAGCACGGTCATGCCCGGCACAAAGGCAAGCTCCTGGTGGATGAAGCTCATGCCGAGTTCGGTCGCGCGCTGCGGCGTGGCGATCTGCTGGCTCTGGCCATCGATTTCGATCCGGCCGGCATCGGGATGGTTCAGTCCGGCGAGGATACGGATGAACGTCGACTTGCCGGCGCCATTGGCGCCGACAAGACCATGGATTTCACCCGGCGCAATGTCGAGCGATACGCCCTTCAGCGCCTGCGCGCCGCCGAAGGCCTTGGCGATATCATGTGCGACCAGGAACGGAGTTGTCATCGGCGCCGCCTGCTGCGGCGCACCCCTTGTGAACGCCGTCTGCAAACCAAGTCCTACTTTATGGCTTCCGGATGGTCCTTGAGAAAAGCGTCGACGGTTTCCTTGGTCACCAGCACGGCCGGGACTTCGGCTGCCTTGGCTTGCCAAGCGCTGCCGGCGTCCTTGATGTCCTTCAGCATCTTGACCATGTTGTAGCCCTCGGTGAAGCTGTCCTGCCACGCCGTCGCGGTCATGAAGCCGTTCTTGATGTTCTCCAGCGCCTGGGCATTGCCGTTGATGCCGTAGACCAGCACGTCGTCGCGGCCCTGCGCGCGCAGCGAACCGATGGCGCCGATCGCCGGGTCGTCCCAACATCCCCAGATCGCCAGGTTTTCCTGGCCGGCCGGATGCGAGGCCAACCACGCGTTGGCGTATTGGGCGCCGTCCTCGAAATAGCCAGGAATGCGTACTTCGTTCTTGGTGACGGTGATGCCGGGGTTCTTGGCGACGATCTCGTCCATGACGACTTCACGGTTGCGGCAGACTTCGCCGGTCCGGTAGGTGAGGGCGAGGATCGAACCCTTGCCCTCCATTTTCTTGACCATCAGATCGACGACCGGGATCGCCATAGGTCCGCCCGAGCCATTGGTGGCGGCAACCGTCGAGCCAAGTCCGCCGCCCCAGGTCACGACGGGTATTCCGGCGTCGCCCGCGGCAGCCAGGCCGGCGCCGATCGACGAATAGGGGAACACCATGTCGATGATCGCGTGCGCCTTGAGCTGCGCGAAATTCTGGATCGCCGAGTTGGCCTGGTCGGCGCTGCCGGCGGCGTCGACGACATTGGTCTGCCAGCCAAGCTCGTCGGCGGCTTTCGTGGCGCCCTGGATGTAGCGGACATTGTTCGCTTCGGTGGCGCTGATCGACACGATGCCGAGCAGCGGCTTGTCCTGCGCGGCAGCGCCAGACGTCGCCAGCGAGAGCGCTCCAAGCGCGATGATGTAGCCAATCTTTTTCATGGTTTTCCTCCCTTGGTCCATCTGCCGTCAGAGCCTCATTGACAGCAAACCGTTTCGTTAACGTCCCGCAAAATGCGCTCCAATGCAAGCGTGAATCCGCTGGACACAGCCATAAATCTGAACCAGACTTTAGCGAAACGATTAGCTATCGGGGCGAAATGGCCACCATCAAAGACGTTGCGAGAAAGGCTGGCGTGTCGACCGCGACGGTCTCGGCGGTCATGAACGACACTGCCTTTGTCAGCCCGGAACTGAGGGCCCGCGTCGTCACCGCCATTCGCGAATTGCGCTATGAGCCGTCGCAGGCCGCCCGCAATCTGCGCCGCAACCGCAGCCAGTTGATCGCGCTTGCGGTGGCCGATCTGTCGAATCCGTTCTACGCACGCATCGTCTGGTCGGCGGAGGCGGCGGTCGCGGCGTGGGGCTATTCGCTGGTTCTCTTCAATAGCGATGAAAAGCCCGACACCGAGCGGCGCATCCTGTCGCGGATTCGCACCCTTGGTTGCGACGGCATGGTTCTGGTTCCGGTGGGTGCGGCCAACCAATACCAGCCGCATGAGTTCGAGGGCATCGCGACCGTGCTTCTGGGCCGCTCGATCGAAGGCAACAGCGCCGATACGGTGACCATAGACAACCACGCGGCCGGCCGGCAGGCCGTCGATTATCTGCTCGATCTCGGGCATCGCCGCATCGGCTCCGTCACCGGCCCGATGCAATTGTCGACCAGCAAGGGCAGGCTTGACGGCATGATCGACGCGATGGCGGCGCGTGGGCTCGCACCGCAGCCTGGCCATGTCAGGTCAGGCGAGTTTCGCGAGGAAGCCGCCTATTCGGTCGCCCGCGACATGATGGGCTCGCCAGATCGCCCGACTGCCATCTATGTCGCCAACGGCGTCATGGCGATCGGCGTGATGCGCGCCATCGCCGATCTTGGCCTGCGTTGTCCGCAGGACGTCTCGATCGCCTCAACGGACACGGTCGCGGGCGCCGGCGGCTTGAAACCGCGGCTGACGAGAACCGAGCACCCCATCGCCGACATGACCAACGAAGCGCTGCGCCTGCTTGTGGACCGCATCGAGGAGAGGGGAGCCGAGCCCCTGCGCAACATCATTTTTCAGCCGGCGCTGATCGTCGGCGAAAGCTGCATGCCGTTGCGCGGGGACGCCGGCTGAGCGGCAGGCTCACTCGGCTTCAGTGACATTCAAACAGTATACATTATAGGCTTAAAATACATTGCCAGACGATCAAACATGTGCTCCACTTCGCCTTGGAGCATAGGCTGGCAGGGCAAATTCTGTCGATATGTGGCTGCCTTTCAACGGATGAGCGCGAGAACACAGCCGTAATCATATACGAAATCTTCGCATGGGAAGGCGTGGATGACGAAACCGATAGAGTTCAAACGGGTTGGCGAGGGCAATCTGCGCGCCCAGGTCTATCAGCAGATCCGCCTGACGATACAGCGCGGCGAACTGGCGCCCGGCCGGAAGCTCGTCGATGTGGATATTGCCGCCCAGCTCGGCATCTCCAGAATGCCCGTCCGCGACGCGTTGATGCAGTTGGTGCATGAAGGCTATCTCGTCGGCACGACACGCGGCTTCACATTGCCCACGCTTACCGCCACGGATGTCGCCAACATTTTCGAGGTCCGCCGCCTGCTCGAACCGCGGGCCGCCGCGCACGCCGCGCGCACACTGGACGCCGCTGGCCTCAAGACGCTGACAGCCGCGCTTCAAGATGCAGAGGCAGCGGCCTCCGCCGGCGATGCGGACCGCTTTTTCCAGGCCAATTCGGCATTCAGGAACTGTTGGCTCGGCGCCGTCGAGAACGATCGCCTTTCACAAACGATTGCCCGCTTCGCCGACCACGTCCTCGTCGTCCGGTTAAAGACGCTGTCGCACCAGCCGACGCAGGCCGTCATCGTGGCCGGCATGCGCGCAATCCACGAGGCGTTCGTCAAGCGCGACGCCGTCGCTGCCTACGACCGCATGACCCACTTCATTCAGAACGCCGAGGAGCGGTTCACGAGGCTGAGCCCACCGTTGCAGCATTCCAACGATGAGGGTGAGAGCATCCCGCTGCAGGGTAGATCATGATCAGAAAGCAGCATCCGCTGAAAGGACCGAACAGGTTCAAGCTCGGCATCTTCTCGATGAACGCCGATGGCGGCCTGGCAATCACCACCGTTCCCGAGCGCTGGCGCGCCCGCTGGGAAGACAACCTCAATTCCGCCGGCATCGCCGATCGCGCCGGCCTGGAGTTCCTGCTGCCGATCGCGCGCTGGCGCGGCTTCGGCGGTTTGACGCATGTGCGCGAGTGGTCGTTCGAGACCTTCACCTGGGCGGCGGGTCTTGCCGTCGCCACGGAGAACATCGGTCTGTTCATGACGGTGCATGTGCCGCTGGTTCATCCGCTGCAGGCCGCAAAAGCGCTGGCGACGGTCGACCACATCTCCAACGGGCGTGCCGGCTTGAACATTGTCTGCGGCTGGAACCCGGACGAGTTTGCCATGTTCGGACAGACGGTCGGCGACCGAACCTACGATCAGGCGGAAGAATGGATCAACATCATCGAGCGTGCCTACCAATCCCGGGAGCCGTTCGATTTTGCCGGCGAATTCTACGACCTGAAGGGGGTCGTCAGCCGTCCGCCAAGCCTGCAGGCGCCACGCCCGGTGACCATGAACGCCGCCTTCGGCGCGCCGGGGCGCAACTATGCGGCGCGCCACTGCGACTATTTGTTTTCGACTTTTTCCGAAATTGCCGATGGCCGCGCGCATGTGGTCGACATCACCAACCGCGCCGCCGAGGTCGGACGCGAAGTCGGCGTCTACACTGTCTGCCACGTCGTCTGCCGGGAGACCCAGCAGGAAGCCGAGGATTATTACCGGCACTACGCGCTGGAATGCGCGGACCAGGGCGCGGTCGACGAGCATATGCGCAAGAAGAAGGAATTCGCGAACTCGCATGACGCAAAGGCCTTCACCGAATATCGGCAAAGGTTCGCCGGCGGCGCTGGAACGTTCCCGCTCATAGGCACGCCGGAAAAGATCGTCGACGATCTCACCGAGATCATGGACCAGGGATATTCCGGCGCAGCCCTCACATTCGTCAACTACACCTACGAACTGCCCTTCTTCTGCGACCGTGTGCTGCCGCTGATGCGCCAGGCCGGGCTTCGCGTAAATTGATGCCGGCGGCCGCCAGTCCGACGACATGGGTGCATGGGCACGACGCCATCAATCCGCGCGCCTTCAAGCAAGCGATGCGAGCCGTGGCGGGATCGGTCGCCATCCTCGCGTCGGAGCATGACGAGATAGGCTTTTGCGGCATCACGGCGACGGCCGTCTGCTCGTTCAGCGCCGAGCCGCCTTCGCTTCTGGCCTGCGTGAACCGCGGCAGCACCTTTGCCTCGGCCATTAGCGAAGGCCTGCCGTTTTCCGTCAATCTTCCCGCCGGCGACCAGGAGAATGTCGCGCGTGCTTTTGGTGGCATGACCAAAGCCAGGGGCGTCGCGCGATTCTCGTCCGGATCATGGGTACGCGGTGAAACCGGCGCGCCCTTGCTTGTCGGCGCGCGGGCAATGTTCGAATGCCGGGTGGCCGAACTCATCGTGCGGGCGTCGCATATGATCGTGATCGGCATCGTCTCGGGGGTCGCGCTGGATCGCGCTGACCGGTCGCCGGTCTTCTACGCGCATGGACGATTCCTGACGGTAGGAGATGATGCCAACTAATTGCCGTTCCCGTGGCGGCGCAGCGATTGCAATTTCAGATCGGCCTGATCGTGGGCCCAACGTAAGCGAAGTGATCTATCAGAGGGGGTACGGCAATGCGCATTTGGAAGACATTTGTTCTGGCTGCACTCATGTCTGTCGTAGCGGGTATCGCCACGGCCGAAGAGGTTGTCCTTAACGCCGTGCATTTTACGCCAACGCAGAACGGCTACGCACAGAGTTTCCTGAAGTTCGTTCAAAAGGTGAACGAAAAGGGCAAAGGCGTGGTTCAGATCAATGTGCGTGGCGGGCCGGAAGTCATTCCACCCATTCAGCAGGGCGCGGCGCTCAGGAATGGCCTGATCGACATGATCGACACACCGGCAGGTCAGTTCCTGGAGCTCGTTCCCGAAGGCGAGGTTTTCTCGGCATCGACGAAGACGCCTTGGGAAGTTCGCGAAAATGGCGGCTGGGATTTCATCAGCGGAATTTTCGAGAAGAAGGCCAATGCTCATCTGCTGGCGCATGTCGACGCGGGCTCGGGCTTCAACATCTTCACCGTCGACGAACCCAAGCTCAATGATGAAGGCAGCATCGACTGGAGCAGTCTGAAGATCCGCTCGTCGCCGCTCTATCGCGATTTCCTTGAATCCCTGGGCGCAACCGTCATCGTGCAAGCGCCGGGGGACGTCTACACCTCGCTCGAGCGCGGCGTCGTCAATGCCAACGCCTACACCGTATTTGGCTATGCGTCCTTCGGCTGGGACAAATTCACCAAATACCGCGTCGACCCGCAATTCTTCAAAACCGATGTGCTGGTCTCGATCAACAAGGCGAAATGGGACGCGTTGTCGCCCGAGGCGCAGAAGCTGCTTGCCGACACGGCTGTCGAATACGAGCGCGCGAGCTACGACGCCAATCTTGCCGAGTCTGAAAAGCAGGCACAGGCGATGATCGACGGCGGGCAGAAGGTGATCAGCTTGACCGGCGCCGGCCGTGACAAATTCCTGGCAGCTGCCGCGCAGGCGAGTTGGGCGAGAATGACCAAACGCGATCCCAGCAACATCGAACAGTTGAAGAAATTCTTTCAATAGCCCGATGGAGGGCGCTCGCGCGCCCTCCCAAGGATAGGCATGAGGGCCGTCGGGAATGGACAAGATGTTTGCAGCGATCGGGAAGCTGAGCCTTGCGCTGGCCGCGGTGGCGAAAGTGGCGCTTGGTCTCATCATCGTCGCGGTGGTCGCTGATGTATGCGTCCGCAATCTAGGCCTGAGACCGCTTGCCTGGGCTGTGTCCGCGACGGAATACGGTCTGCTCTACGCGGCATTTCTGCCGATGCCCTGGCTGGTCCACAGCAAAGGCCATGTCTTCGTCGAGTTCCTGCGCAAGGCGCTGCCCGTGCCGGCACGGGCGGTGCTTGAAAAACTGGTCTATCTCGCCTGCATCGGTGTCAGCCTCTACCTCGGCAGCGTCGCACTCGCTTCCCTGATAGGCGCCGTGTCGGGCGGCGAATATGAGACGCGCAGCTTCGACATGCCGAAATGGCTGGTCTTTCTGCCTATCATGCTCGCCTTCTACCTCTCGGCGCTGGAATGGCTCAGATATCTGCTGGGTCGTGACACGCTGTACACGCTCGATCCTCTGGAAATGGAAGGGCTCTGACCGGTGGCCTGGCTGTTTCCATTCGCCGTGCTCGTTGGCACCATCCTTGTGTTGATGGGCCTTGGGCTGCCGGTCGCCTTCGCGTTCTTCGTCACCAATGTGATCGGGCTGTATTTGTTCTTCGGCGGTTCGGTCGGCGTGACGCAGATGGTCGCCAACTTCTCCGACGCCGTCTCGACCTATGCGCTTGCCCCGCTGCCGATGTTTCTCGTCATGGGCAGCCTGTTCTTCCGCTCCGGCCTCGGCGAGAAGGTCATCTACGCGCTCGACCTGTGCATCGGCAATTTGCGGGGACGCCTTGCCTATGTCGTGCTCGCCGCCGGCACGATCTTCTCTGCGCTTTCAGGCTCGAGCCTCGCCAATACCGGCATGATGGGCTCGCTGATGGTGCCCGAGATGCTGAAGCGGGGCTACAAGCCGCACATGGCCTACGGACCGGTGCTTGGCGCCGGAAGCCTTGCCGTCATCATCCCGCCGTCCTCGCTGGCTGTCTTGCTTGGCTCGCTTGCCCAGATCGACGTTGGCGCGCTGCTCATAGCCGGTGCGCTGCCTGGGCTGCTTCTCGTCGTCATGTACGCGACGCTGATCTTCGCACAGACGAAGATCGACCCGGACGCCGCTCCGCACTATCCAGTGCCCGCCGTTCGTGCGGCCGAGAAGGTGAGGGCGGTCGCCGTCAACATCATTCCGATGAGCGTCATCGTGTTCATGGTGGTCGGCACGATCATCCTTGGAATAGCGACGCCGACGGAGTCCGCAGGGCTCGGATGTGCCGCCGTCTTCGCGTTGTTGTTCGTCTATCGAAGGTTCAGCTGGTCGGTTGTCTGGAAGTCGCTGGACGATGCGATGAAGGTCACAGGCATGACCTTCCTGATCATCTCGGCTTCGACGACGTTCTCGCAGATATTCGCCTTCTCCGGCGCGTCGAACGGTTTTATCCAGTTCATCGTCGGCTACGACCTTGGACCGTATCCCATGCTGCTCATGATGGTGCTCGTCATCCTGCTGCTCGGCATGTTCATGGATCAGGTCTCGATGATGCTGATCACGCTGCCGATCTTCCTGCCGATCGCCCAGCAATTCGGCTACGATCCTGTCTGGTTCGGGCTGATCCTGCTGCTTGCCTACGAGGTCGGCTTTACCACGCCGCCCTTTGGTCTGCTGCTGTTCATCATGATCGGTGTTGCGCCGAAAGGCACGTCGCTCAAAACGGTTGCACTGTCCGCGGCGCCCTACATCGCGCTGACGCTTCTTTTGATCCTGCTGATTGTCCTCTTTCCGCAGATCGCCCTCTTCCTTCCGAATTTGATCTAGCCGAACCCAGCAGGTGGTCCAGATGCGCTTTGCCTATCTCGCTTTCTTCCATGATGACCGCCAGGAAAACCTGTCCATCGCCGGTGAAGACGTCGACGCTGTGCGGGGCGTAATCGCCACAACGCCGGGTCTTGCGCTTGCAAACATCTACCTGCCTGAAGTGGCGACGGACATGTTCAACAAGGATGGTCCGCCGCCGGTCTTTGGCTTCCAGCTCTATTTCGACGAGTTGGCGGAGATGGAGGCGGCGCTCGCGCCGTCCGGCCATCTGCAGGCGCTTGCCGCACCGGGTATGCTGTCGAGCATTGCCGGTTCGAGGCCAACGCAGCAGGCAATGTGCGTGCGTCCGTTCCCCGTCGATGACGCTGGCGTCAAGACGCCTGGGCTGCCCTGCAGTTACCTTGTCCACTATCCCGGGCCGGCCGAGGACATGAATAGCTGGCTCTACCACTATGTGACGCATCATCCGCAATTGATGCGGGGCTTCCCCGGCATTCGCCACATCGAGGTTCTGTCGCGGCTGGATTGGTGCGGCTCGTTGCCCTGGCCGCGGGTCGACCATATGCAGCGCAACCGGGTCATGTTTGACAGTCCCGCGGCGCTGACGCATGCACTGCAATCGCCGGCGCGGCTGGAGATGCGCGCCGACTACAAGACCTTCCCGCCCTTTTCAGGCGGCAGCCGGCACTTTCCGATGTCGACGGAAGCCGTGCATCCTTTGCCGCGGACTACCGGCAAATAACGCGAACAGTTCGCCGACGCCGAAAAAATCTCTGGAGTTTTCATGTACGACTTTCGGAAAAAATGTGTCTCGCTCGATCGCCTCATCGGCACCTTCTGCGCCATCCCGCATCCTGTGGCGATCGAAGTGGCGGCTGCAAGCGGGGTCGATTTCCTGTGCATCGACTGGGAGCATTCGCAGATTGGCCGCGAGCGGCTTGAGGATCTGGTCCGCGCCGCCGATGTCCACAAGGTTCCCGCCATGGTGCGTGTGCCGGGCCACACGCCGGAGTGGATTGCGGCCGCGCTCGACGCCGGCGCGTCAGGTGTCCTGGTGCCGCGCGTCTCGACGGCCGAGCAAGCGCGCATGGCGGTCATGGCCTGCCGTTACCCGCCTGTCGGTGCACGCGGCGTCGGTCCAGGTCGCGCCGCTGGTTATGGGTACAGGATTCCAGACTACCTCAAGTCGGCCAACGATGTCCTGGCGGTCGCCATCCAGGTCGAGACCGCCGAGGGCCTCGCCAACATCGACGACATAGTCCAGGTCGACGGCGTCGACGTGATCTTCATTGGTCCCGGCGACCTGTCGGTCTCGATCGATGCGATGGGGCCAGCCGGTCAGGACAAGCTCGATGCCGCCATCATCAGGATCGCGGCGGCGGCGCGCGCGGCCCACAAGGCCGTCGGTATCTTTCGCCCCTCGGCGGATGATGTCGGCAAATGGTCGAAGCACGGCATCAGCTTCTACATGCTGGCCAGCGACACGATGTTTCTTGGCGCCGGCCTTGCCGCCGGTGCCGCCGCGGCGCGCAGCGCCTGATTGCAAGAGATTGGCATGAAGATAATCAAGACCGATGGCGTGTTGTCAGTCGAGGCAGAGCAGCTGCGCTACCTCGACGGCTTGAACGCCGAGTTCGTCGAAAAGACGCTTCTCACAGAGGATGCCCTGATCGAACAATGCCGTGACGCCGACGCCTTGATGATATTGCGGGAACCGATCACGGCTCGCGTGCTGGCGGAACTGAAGACCCTCAGGGTAATCGGACGGTTCGGCGTAGGCCTGGACTCGATCGACGTCGAAGCCGCCACCCGTGCCGGTGTTCAGGTAACCTATGTGCCGGACGCCAATCTGGTGGAGGTCAGCACGCATGCCATGGCCCTGATCCTGGCCCTGACGCGCAGGCTGAAGCAGTTCGACGGCGCAGTACGCGCCGGCCGCTGGGCTGCAATGGCCGACGGCGCCGGCATCACGCGGCCGGACAGGCAGGTTCTCGGCCTGATCGGCTTCGGCCAGATCGGACGGCTGACCGCCGAGCGGGCGCGGGTCTTCGGCTTTCATGTCATCGCCTATGACCCGCATATGCCGGCGGAGCGCATAACGGCCGGCGGTGCTGAACCGGTCGGTTTCGACGAGCTGCTCGCCAGGGCCGACATCGTCTCGCTGCATGTTCCCGCAACACCGGAAACCAGAAACATCCTATCGGCTGATGCCCTGTCGCGCATGAAGCAAGGGGCGATACTCATCAACGTGTCCCGTGGCGGGCTGGTTGACGAAGTCGCGCTGGCGGATTTGATCCGGCGTCGCCATCTGGCAGGCGCCGGCATCGACACGTTCGAGCAGGAGCCGCCTTCGCCCGACAACCCGCTGCTGGCGCTGGACACCGTCCTGGTCAGTCCACACGCGGCGCATTACTCGACCCAGTCCTACGCCGAGGTTCGCAACAAGGTGTTTGCCGATGTCGCATCGGTCCTGCGCGGCGGCAAGCCGGTATATCCGGTCAACCGGGTATGACTGTCCGTTGAGGAGAGCCGATACGGCCTATTCGGTCGGCTGCATCATTTCAACCGGCGCTGATCGTCGGCGAAAGCCGCATGCCATTGCGCGGGGATGCCGGCTGAGCGGCAGGCTCACTCGGTTTCAGTGGCCAATGTGCGGATATCCGTGAGCACGAGGTCGGGATCGAGGAAGTCCATGCTGTAGATGTTGCGGACCAGGCCTGCCTCGTCGATCAGGAAGACGCGAAGGATATGGCTGAGGCCTCCGGTCGGATCCTGTGGATCGGGATCCGGCGCAACCGCCTGGTCGTAGGCCGCAAGGATCGGGCGAAGTGCTGCCTGGCCGGGCGCGGTCACGAAGAGCCATTGCGATCCGCCGTCGCCGGGATCGCGCCAGAGCGTGCCATAGTCGGCCATGACAGCGGGCGTGTCGTGGTCCGGGTCGAAGCTCATCGATACGAGGCGCACCCGGCGGTCGAGTTCGGGATAATGGCGCACAAGCGCGCGCAATTGCGCCAGCTGCGCCGTGGCGAGCGGACAGATATCGGCGCAGCGTGTGTAGATGAAGGAGAAGACGGTGATGTGGCCGCGCAGCAGCTTGGCCAAGTCAGCGCTTCCGCCCTTTTCCGTCAGCACCGGGCCGCCTGCTGCCGTGCGGATCGGCGGCAGGTGGTAGGAGCCCGGCTGCGGCAGCGCGAAGGCGTAGGCCGATGCCGGGCCCGACCGCACGGCATCGGCGCCATGATTGCTGCCATGGGCCAGGGCAGCGCCGCCGAAGCCGAGGCCGGCAAGGATTGCGAAGACGAACGGCAGGTGGCGCATCGGCTCTTCTCCTCCGGGCCTGTTGTCACTTGGCGTAGAGGCTGGCGGCGCCGAAGGCCATCATATGCGGCCGGCCGAGCTTTTCCCCGGTGAAGTCGATTTCGAAGCGCGGCGTCAATTCCTTGCCGTTCCAGGCATAGGCCTTCAGGAACTGCTCGTTGGCGTCGCCGGCCTTGTCCCAGTTGGCGAGCAGCGAGCTGGTATAGTAGATGCGCTCGCCATCCCAGCTCTGCGAGACCATGTTGAGTTGCTCGCCGATCTTCTTCTCGTAGATCTGCCTGGGGTGGTGCGGATCGGAGACGTCGAAGACCCTGGTCATGCCGTCCATGAAAGTGTCGGCGAACAGCGTCTTGTCGTCGGCGCTCAGGCTGATGTCGACAGGGATCGGCAGCTTGGCGGGATCGCCAATGTCGGCCACTGCCTTGGCCTGCCATTCGCCCTTCTCGTCCTCGTGGACCAGCCAGAGTTTCGAGGTAAGCGCGGTCGAGGTGAAGGCATAGTCATGGTCCTTGCCCTGGGCCCAGCGTATTTCGAGCGGCACGCCCGGCACCTGGAAAACCTTCTTCGGCGTGCGGGCATGGAAATCCCAGATGATCATGGAATTGCCGAATTTCTTCATCGCCTCGGCGTCGCCCGCAACCTCGCCGAAGGGACGCATATAGTTCTCCCGCCCGGCGAAGGACGAGGTCAGCATGACGTTCTTGCGCGGCAGGACGCGCGCATCATAGCCGTAGCCGTCGGCAAACTCGCCGCCGGGAATGTCCTTCGCCTCCTTGGCCGTCGGCAGCCAGTGGGTGGCGATGATCTCGCCTTCGTTGGAGAACTCGACGAGCGCCGTGCGGCCGGTGCCGTCCTTGTTGGAGAGCGCCGGGATCATCATGCGTCCAGGCAGCGCATAGGCGCCGTGCGGACCGACGACGCCACCGGTCTTCTCTGCGAAATCGGCAATGGTCTTGACCAGCTTCGGGTTGGCCGGGTCGCTTGCGACGTCGAAGACGAAGATCGTGTTGCTGTCGAGCCCCGTCGCCCAGAACTGGCGGCGGTCGTCGGTGAAGCCGCCGTGATGCGCTTCGTTGCGGCTGCCGATGGAATCGATATCGATGACCTTGCCTGATGTCGGCGAGTTGTCTCGCGCATCCACGGTGACGAGCTTGTCGGAGCCGTCGCCCAACCCCTCGACGCCGAGCGTCCAGACATAGACGTAATCCTCGTGCCCGGTGATCTTCGGCATATAGGGCGAGAGGCAGGTCTCGTCGGCAGAGGCGGGCAAGGCCACCGTGGCAGCCAGCAAGGCTGCAAGTGTGCTGGATGTCCGCAAATCAGGGCCGGGCAGGCGACGGAGCACCGGCGCAGCCAGGCGGCCAAGGAAGCGGCCGACCGCGCGAGGCGTCGCGCGGATCGAGGCACGCCTCAGCGAGTGCGCCTGATTTGCATAAAAGGATATGTCGAGTGAGCCGTCCTTGCGGCGGCGGGCGTCGATCGGACTTGTCATCGCGGCAGCCTCCCTGAACAATGGTCGGCAAGATGCCCGACCAGGGCGGACGGCGCTTGAGCAAAATCCTACCAAACCCTTGTCTTATTCCTGTATCTTCCTGTCCAAGCGTGAGCCGTTCGCGGCCACATCGTGAGTTGCGGCCATGCGTTACCGTTTCGGAAACTGCGAACTCGCCCCTGAGAGCCACGAGCTCGTCGTGGGTGGCCAATCGCGACCGGTCGAGCCCCAGGTGTTCGACCTGCTGCATCTTTTGATTAGGAAGTCAGGGCAACTCGTGACCTATGACGAGCTGCTCGAGGAGATCTGGAATGGCCGGATCGTCTCGGATTCGGCGATCAGCGCCCGGCTCAGTGCCACCCGCGCTGCAATCGGCGATGACGGTGCAAGGCAGGAATTCATCAAGACCGTGGCACGGCGCGGCGTTCGTTTTGTCGGCAATGTGGAAACCGTCGGAGCGGTTTCGAAGCCGGACCATTATCGCGGCGAAAAAACCGAGGCAGACCACCAGCGCGTGAAATTCTGCAATTCGCGCGACGGCACCCGCATCGCCTATGCGACCACCGGCTCCGGCCAGGCTCTCGTCAAGGCGGGACATTGGCTCACCCATCTCGACTATGACTGGCGAAGCCCGATCTGGCGGCCGTTCCTCGACGAACTGAACCGGCATATGCGGGTCACGCGGTACGACCAGCGCGGCAACGGGCTCTCCGACTGGAACGTCGAGGACTTCTCGCTGGAGAGCTTTGTCGAGGACCTGGAAGCCGTTGTCGATGTCGCCGGACTGGAGAGGTTCGCGCTCTACGGCACCTCGCAAGGGGCTGCGATCGCCATTGCCTATGCTTGCCGGCATCCCCACCGGGTGAGCCATCTCATCTTGCATGGCGGCTACGAGAAAGGACGGCTTGTGAGGACTTCAGCCAGCGAACGCGCCGAGGGCGAAGCGATATTGACGCTTATCCGCCATGGCTGGGGCAGGCCCGGCAGCCCTTTCATCAAGGCGTTTTCGTCGATGTTCATTCCGGACGGCACACGCCAGGAGATCGACTCGCTGGCGGAATTGCAGAAGTTGTCCACATCGCCCGAAAACGCCGCTCGCCTCAGGGAGGCGGTCGATCGCTTCGATGTCAGCGATCTTCTGCGAGAAGTAACGTGCCCGACGCTCGTCCTGCATTCACGCGACGATGGCGTCCATCCGATGGATCAGAGCCGGAAACTCGCCGCGGGCATTGGCGGCGCCGAGTTCGTGATGCTGGAAAGCGCCAACCACGTGATTCTCTCTCATGAGCCTGCTTGGACCATGCTCTTCGACACGATGATGAGATTTGTCGGATCGACCAAAGATCGGACATGAGCATCATTCCATCGTCTTCCCTGCCGCCGGAGCTACCATGCGCCGATGGCAATGATCACGATGGCAACGGCTAAAGGCCGTGCTTGGGCGGCGCGTCGTTCTCATCGGGATTGGGGACAGGGTCTTCGTCCGGAAGTCTCTCCGGATCCGGTTCACGCATCGGTTTCGGTTCGGGGAGCGGCGGTGGTGTGGGCACCGGCGTAGGCGTTGGTTCGGGAGTGGGAAGAATGGCCATGGGTGATTTCCTTACGCTCGGCGCTCTCTGCCCTGGCGCGTCATCGACGTCGGCAGAACGCGAATTTTTCGGATTCGCCGCACCAGGTTGTCGCTCTGCCGCTGATGCAGCAGAACGACCACGCCTGCCTATGGTTCCGCTGTGAGCCACTGACGATCCTGCGGGGATTGGGCGCGCTCATGGCAAGATGGCAACCTCGGGACGTGTGATCGAAAAGTCCGTGCATGCGGGCCTTGCCGACCTCATGCAGTGCCATAATTCCATTGAGGGCGGATTCCATTGATGGCCCAGGCAAATTCACCTGCTGAATAGGAGGCGGCCGTGAAGCACCAGACACTTGACCAACTGCATGCCGTTGCCGACGTTCACGCTGAAGCAACATATCTCGTGGAGACCAGGAGCCAACGTCTCGAACGCTGGGCGAAGCTTCTGGAGCAAAATCCCGATCGGCGCCTGGAAGCGCTCCCGGGCACCGAATACAAACCCGCTGAAATACGCGAAATGATGCGATATGACGGCTCACCGATCACGGTTGCCTTGGAGGATCCGATTTTTCGCGCGCAGGGCTTGAAGGATGACACCTACGGTGAAGCCAGGCGCTTCTTCGAGCTGACCGACTGGCAGTTGCACGACATCGTCTGCCATTGTCATGTCGGCGCCACGATAAGGGCGCGATGGGCTGCCTCTCGCGTGCGTGCGGCGATGTCCGAGCGGCATGGTTTCCTCGCCTGGCTGCGGGGAACGTTCGCGTATTGAGGCTGGGATTGCGCACGCAGCGGATATTGACACTCTGTGTGGCGGTCGATTTGTTGAACGATAGAGGCGGCGAGATGATTTCACCGCCTCTTGGGCTTGTTCCGTGCCCTGCTAGCCGATGATCCTGAATCCGTCAGGCTCCAGGGCGGGATCGACGTCCCGCGATGTCACGCTGGAGACCGACGCCCCGCTCGGGCCTTTCCGGAACCGGTCCATCATCGTCGAAACCGCGCCCTCGGCCCCGACCACCAGTGCCGTTACGGATCCGTCGTCTTCGTTGCGGACCCATCCGGTAAGGCCGAGCTTTTCGGCTTCGGTGCGTGTCCATACGCGAAAGGATACGCCTTGCACCCTTCCGTCGATCCTCACTCGTACCGCTTTGAGCTCATCCGCCATGGTCACCTCGTGCCGGGGCTTTTGGTATCCTCAACTCGCCAATGGCGGGAAGGCTCCGGCTTCATTCCTTTGCAGTTTTGCCAGCCCCAGTGCGCCTGCATGATGCCGGCAACGGAACCATGCGGCGACGGCTTTGTTAAGGACGGACAGTCGCAGTTTTGCTGGGCCTCGGAGCCACGGTGTCATGACCGAAGATCCTACACCGGAAGGTGTCATTCCGGCATCCGTCCCGACGATCAATCCAAAGGCGGCGCCGACGCTCCAGCATGCCGAAGCGGAGGTCTTTTACACCAAGGCGATCCGCGAGCTCGCCGCGACGGACATTCCCTTCCTGGTTGCCGGTACCTACGCGGTGAGCGCTTATACTGGCATCGTGCGGCAGACCAAAGATCTCGACATTTTCTGCAAGGCAGGCGATCACGCCCGTATTCTCGCTCATTTCAAGCAGGCCGGCTATGCCGTCGAGATCGTGGACGATCGATGGCTTGGGAAAGTCTTCAAGAGCACGCACTTCTTCGATGTCATATTCGCTTCGGCCAACGGAACCATGCCTGTCAGCGACCAGTGGCTGGAGCACGCCCGGCAAATCGAGCTGCTCGGCAGCCGGGTGAGGATTGTCGGTCCGACAGAGCTTATCTGGTCCAAATGCTTCATCCAGGATCGAGGCCGCCATGACGGGGCGGATATCGCCCACACCATCCTCAAGGCTCGGGATCAGATCGACTGGCACCGGCTGCTTTCCTACCTGGAAGTCCATTGGGAGGTGCTTTTGATGCAGCTTTTGAATTTTCGATGGATCTATCCGAGCGAGCGCGGTCATGTTCCGGCCTGGCTGCTCGACGAGTTGCTTGATCGGCTCGCCAAGCAAAGGGAGCTGCCCTCTCCCCGCACGAAGATCTGCCGCGGGCGCCTGCTTTCGCAGACCGACTACGAGATCGACGTCAAGGAATGGGGCTTTGCCGGTGTCGGCGGAGCCGGTGAGTTTCGCGATGACTGAGGACAGCAAGGTTGCGGCGTCAGCGATCGGGAGCGACGGCGCCGTCAAGATTGCCGCCGTCGGTGACCTGCATGTGAAGGAAGACGCCCAGGGATCCTGCCGCGATCTGTTCGGCGAGGTCTCGCGCGAAGCCGACATTCTCGTGCTGGCCGGGGATCTCACCAACCTCGGCAAGCCCAGCGAAGCCGAAGTCCTAGCGGAGGATCTGCGCGCCTGCACGATTCCGGTTGTCGCTGTACTTGGCAACCACGACTATGAATCCGGCGCGATCGATGACGTCACCGCCATCCTCAAGCAGGCAGGCGTTAATCTCCTCGATGGCCAAACGACGGAAATCAGCGATGTCGGCTTCGTCGGAGTAAAGGGCTTCGTGGGTGGCTTTGGCTCTCGCATGCTTGGCTCCTTTGGCGAGCCGGCGATCAAGGCTATGGTTGCTGAGAGCGTCAGCGAGTCGATGCGGCTCGAGAATGCCATGCGGCAGGTCCGTACCGCGCGTACAGTCGTCGTCCTGCACTATGCGCCGATTGCCGAGACCATCGCCGGCGAGCCGCTGGAAATTTTCCCTTTCCTGGGCTCGTCGCGCCTGGCGGAGACGATCGACCGGTTCCAGGTCAGCGCCGTAGTCCACGGTCACGCGCATCGCGGTGTCTATGAAGGTCGCACGCCGGGCGGTGCCCGGGTATACAATGTCGCCATGCACGTGGCGAAGCCGACCGGCCGTCCCTACGCCCTGCTTGAAATCTGAAGCATCGGTCAGCGGTCGATCTCGCCGAACACGATATCAAGCGATCCGATGATCGCCGCGACATCGGCGATCATATGCCCGCGCGACAGAAAATCCATCGCCTGCAAATGGGCAAAGGACGGCGCGCGTATCTTGCATCGGTAGGGAGTATTGCTTCCGTTTGAAACCAGATAGACGCCGAATTCTCCTTTCGGCGCCTCCACCGCCGCGTAGACCTCTCCGGCGGGCACACGAACACCCTCCGTATAGAGTTTGAAATGGTGGATGGTCGCTTCCATCGAGCGTTTCATTTTCGCGCGCGGCGGCGGCGTGATCTTCTGGCTCGGGATCGCGACCGGTCCGCTGCCTTGCGGCGAGCGCAGTTTTTCCAGACATTGCTTCATAATGCGGACCGACTGGCGCATTTCCTCCATGCGGACGAGGTAGCGATCGTAGCAGTCGCCGTTCTTGCCGACGGGAATGTCGAAATCCATTTCGGGGTAGCATTCATAGGGCTGCGCCTTGCGCAAATCCCATTGCGCGCCGGATCCGCGCACCATCACGCCGGAGAAGCCCCAGGCCCAGGCGTCGTCGAGAGCGATGACGCCGACATCGACATTGCGCTGCTTGAAAATGCGGTTGCCGGTGAGCAGGTCCTCAAGATTGTCGCAGACCTTGAGGAACGGTTCGCAGAAATCCCACATGTCGTCCAGAAGCCGCGGAGGCAGGTCCTGGTGCACGCCGCCGACTCTGAAATAATTGGCATGCATGCGGGCGCCGGAGGCGCGCTCGTAGAAGACCATTAATTTCTCGCGCTCGGCGAAGCCCCACAGCGGTGGGGTCAGCGCGCCGATATCCATGGCCTGCGTGGTGACGTTGAGGAGATGCGACAGGAGCCGGCCGATCTCGCAGAACAGGACGCGGATGAGCTGCCCTCGCCGGGGCACCGATATTTCGAGCAGCTTCTCGGCGGCAAGGCAGAACGCATGTTCCTGGTTCATCGGCGCGACATAATCGAGCCGGTCGAAATAGGGCAGGGCCTGCAAATAGTTCTTGTACTCGATGAGTTTTTCCGTGCCGCGGTGGAGCAGGCCGATATGGGGATCGGCGCGGTCGACGATCTCGCCGTCCAGTTCGAGCACCAGCCGCAGCACACCGTGGGCAGAAGGGTGCTGCGGCCCGAAGTTGAGGGTGAAGTTGCGAACTGCTGCCTCGGCCATGGCGATCCTCCGCGATGCTATGTTTTTCGCGGCCGAAGCCGGGCGGTCCGGTCCGGCACGCCCGGGGCTGCTTTTCAGGTCGTTGTCTGAATGATCAGCGTCAAGGTGCCATCGCCATCGACGTTGGCGGCGATAACCTGCGAGGAGTTGAGCCCGTTAGCCGCCAGCGCCGATGTCGCCTGCGGCGATGCATCGATCGAGCTTTGCAGGACATGCAGATCCTCGGCGCTGGTCTGGGTAATCACCGCCTCGGCCTGCGTCTTGAGTTCCGGGGGCAGATCCTCGAGAGCGATGATCGCGATACCGGTGAAATTCTGATCGGAAAAACCCTGGCCAGGCGGCGTTTCGCCAGGCGGCGTCTGATCAGGCACGATTCCCTGGGCCGGGGGGTCGATTTGCGGGAGCGGGTCGAGGGATTGCGCGTGGATCGGCTGCGCCAGGGCCAATCCCGAAAGGGCGGCGATCGTCGTCAACATGCGCATGATCTTTCCTTCCGTTTTGCTCGAGGAGGACCATCCTGGTGACCACACAACCGCCGCGCCGGACTATGGTTCCCCTCCGTCGCGGAAAAGGCCATCAGGGCTCTGCCATAATGGGCATGGCAGTCATGTGCCGCTCGTTGACTGCGGGCGGCTTCGATGGTGACGGAGGCAGGCGACGACGCCGGTCTGAACCAGCGGCAGATGAAATCTTGATTCAAAGCGGCGCTGCAAGCTGTTGAAAATGCTGGCGATGCAGGCGCTCCAGCCTCAAGCCACGACGAATTCCTCGTGGGCGCGCAGGAAGCGCAGGAAATCCTCGCCACCGAGGATCAGGTCTCGCTCCATGGCGGTGCGGGCCTTTGCGGAATCCTTGTCGCGCAGCCCCTCTATCACCCGCTCATGTTCGGCGGCGCCGACATATTTATGCTCGCCTTCGTTGAAGAAGACGGTGAGCATCGGCCCCATCGAGACCCACAGGCTCTCAATGTGGGCGACCAGCATTTCCATGCGGGAAAGCCGGTAGACGGTGAAATGGAAGTCCCTGTTGTAGCGGAAGGACTGGTCGGGGTCGCCGGCCCGGTCGGCCTTCTCGAAGAGCTTCTGGATGCCGGTAAGCTTGTCGACATCCTCAGGGGTGGCGTGCTCGGCGGCAAGGCCGGCCGCCAGGCCCTCCAGCGAGAGCCGGATGGTGCGCACTTCCATGTAGCGCGCCAGCGTCAGGGCGGGAACGGTGACAAAACGGCCCGAGCGCAGTTCGAGGCCGCGTTCGCTGACCAGCCGCAGGCAAGCCTCGCGGGCAGGGGTGACGCTGGTGCCGAGCCGGTCGGCCAGATCCTGCATTACCAGCCTCTGGCCGGGCCGGAACTGGCCCGCGATCAATCCCTCGCGAAGCGCAACATAGGCGCGCGCCGAAAGATTGCCCTGTTCGAGCGGCTGAATGTTCACGGCGTCGTTCTCCTCGACATCCTTGCTTTAGGCATCGGCACTGATTCGACAAGATACAGCCAATAGACGCGTTTTTCCTTTTGTTTATGCGAGCAAAGACTGTGCAACGCTTTCGATGCCGGCGGCGTCGAGTTGATAGTGCCTGTAGAGATGGGTCGGTGGTGCGATCAGGCTGAACTCGTCCTTGATGCCATGGCGCACAAGCCGTGCGCCGCCGCCTTCCTCGGCCATGACTTCTGCCACCGCGCCACCGAGACCGCCCAGCACATTGTGTTCCTCCACCGTGAGTACGATGCGCGATTTGCGCGCCGCCGCCACGACCGCCTCGCGGTCGAGCGGCTTGATCGTGTGCATGTCGATCAGACCGACGGAATGGCCTCGTCCATTCAGAGCTTCCATCGCCGCCTTGGCCGGATGGACCGGCATGCCGCAGGCGATGATGGTGAGATCGGAACCGATGCCGTGGACGACGGCCTTGCCGAATTCGAACGGCGCGTCATCGGCGTAGACAACCGGATCATGGCCGCGGGCGATGCGGAAATAGATCGGCTGCGGATGATGCACCGAAGCGCGCAGCGCGGCGGCGAATTGCGGCCCGTCGGCGGGCGACACCACGGTCAGGTCGGCGATCGAACGCATGATGGCGATGTCCTCGGTGGCGTGATGCGACGTGCCATAGAAGCCGAGCGAGATGCCGGTGTGGTGCCCGATGAGGCGGACCGGCTGGGCGCAATAGGCGACATCCATGCGGATCTGTTCGCAGCACAGCAGCGCCAGGAAGGAGGCGAAGGTCGCGACATAGGGCATGACGCCGGTGGTGGCCATGCCGGCGGCGGCCGAGACCATGTTCTGCTCGGAGATGCCGAACTGGGTGAAGCGCTCGGGAAAGCGCCGGGCAAAGCCGATCAGGCCGTTGGAGTGCTGCAAGTCGGCGGTGCCGGCGACCACCGGATGGCCGGCCTCCGCCAGCTCGATTAGCGTGTTGGCGAGGGTGGCGAGCGAGGGCGCGCGTTTGTTGAGCTCGCGATATTGCCAGGACTCCGGGTTGAGGGCGCGGTTCATTGCGCACCTGCAAGGATGGTTTCGCGGGCCAGCTTTTCGTCCTCGGGCGCGAGATAGCCAAGATGCCAGCCGGGCTCGGTCTCCATGTAGTCGATGCCCTTGCCCTTGACCGTTTTGGCGATGATGCAGCACGGTTTTTCGCGCGCGCTGTCGGCTTTTACGGCGCGCAGCAAATTGGCGAGTGCTGCGACGTCGTGGCCGTCGACCTCATGCACCTCCCAGCCGAAGGCGCGCCATTTCTCGTCGAGCGGCTCGATCGCCACCACATCGTCGACCCTGCCGTCGAGCTGGTAGCCGTTGCGGTCGACGATGGCGACGATCTTGCTCAGACGATGGCTGGCGGCGCTCAGCGCCGCCTCCCAGACCTGTCCTTCCTGCATCTCGCCGTCGCCGAGCAGGACGAAGACATTGAAGGCCTGGTTCTGGAAGCGGCCGCCCAAAGCCATGCCGACGCCATTCGACAGCGCATGGCCGATCGAGCCCGAACTGAAGTCGACGCCCGGCACCTTGCGCATGTCGGGATGATCGCCGAGCGGGCTGCCGAGCCGCGTGTAATCGTCGAGCCAGGATTTGTCGAAGTAGCCGAGATCGGCAAGGATCGGAAACTGGCCGACGGCGGCATGGCCCTTGCCCATCAGGAAACGGTCGCGGTCGGGCCAGGCCGGTTCGCCCTGCCTGAGCTTCATCGTGTCGTAGTAGAGGACCGAAAAGATCTCGGCGCAGGAGAACACCGACGAATAATGGCCGACCTTGGCGATCGAGATCAGGCGAATCGTCTCGAGCCGCACGAAGCGTGCCCGCTCGCGCAGACGGGCCGCCTGTTCGTCCGAGATCCGGCCGCCCGGACTGTTGCTCGGCCACCGTTCTGCGCCTGAGGACGCCATGCCTTCTTCTCCTCCTGATCCGAACCGACACTCGACAACTTATAAGTTATAAGATACTGAGTGAATCCGCAACCTAAATCGTCTGCCGCAGGACTGAGGACATGCTCCACAATTCGGCCCGTGCCATCGACATGAGCCTGCATCTGCATTCGCAGACCGACCCGCGGCGGCATGAACTGGAGGGCCCCTTCGTCATTTCGAGTGGCGACGGCGTGTATGTCGAAGACGATACTGGCAAGCGCTATATCGAAGGTATGGCGGGCCTGTGGACCGCATCGCTTGGCTTCAACGACGCCAGGCTTGCAGCGGCTGCCGGCGCCCAGTTCGCCAGGCTGGCAAACTATCACACCTTCAACCATCGCTCGAACGAAGCCTGCATCGACCTGATGGAACAGATCGCGGCGATTTCGCCGCTGGCGCCGTGCAAGATCTTCTTCGCCAATTCCGGTTCCGAGGCGAATGATTCCATGATCCGGCTGGCCTGGTACTATCAGGCGGCACGTGGCATGCCGCAGAAGCGACGCATCATCAGCCGCCAGGGCGCCTTCCATGGCAGCACCGTGATGGGCGCGCTGCTCAGCGGCCTGCCGCATATGCATCGCTCATTCGGCACGAGCAGCGACGACATCCTCTATGCCACCAAGCCGCATCTCTATCGGGAAGGACGTGAAGGCGAGAGCGAGGACGACTTTGCCGATCGCCTGATCCACGAGCTGGAGGCGATGATCCTCAAGGCCGGCCCTGAGACCATCGCCGCCATGATCGCCGAACCCATCATGGCGGCGGGCGGCGTCATCGTGCCGCCGCGAGGCTATTTTGCCAGGCTGCGCCAGCTGCTCGACCGATACGACATACTGCTTTTGGCCGATGAAGTCGTCTGCGGCTTCGGCCGCACCGGCAACTGGTTCGGCAGCCAGACCTTCGACTTCGTGCCGGACATGTTCTCTGTCGCCAAGGGCCTGTCGTCGGGCTATCTGCCGATCGCGGCGGTGGTCGTGTCGGACAGGCTCTACCAGGCGATTGCCGATGAGGGACATCGCAATGGCGGCTTCGGCCACGGCTTCACCTATTCGGGCCACCCCGTCACCTCGGCGGTGGCGGCGGAGGCGCTGCGGATCTACCATGAGATCGATGTGGTCGGGCGTGCGCGCACGCTCGGCGCGCATATGCATGCGGCGTTGCGCGAGGCGCTTGCCGATCACCCCATGGTGGGCGAGATCCGTGGCATCGGCCTGATCGCCGGTGTCGAGCTTGTTGCCGACCGGCGGACCAGGCAGAGCTTTCCGGCCGAGGCGAAGGTGGGTGCGCGAGTGGAGCGCGCCTGCCGCGCGCGCGGCATCATCCTGCGCAACATGGGCGACGTGCTGGCGCTTTGTCCGCCCTACATCGTCGAACCCGAGCAACTGGACGAACTCGTCCGTGCTCTCGCCTTGGCGATCGAGGACACGCGAGCCAGTCTCGATATTTGAGACGCAAAACGCGCGAATGCGTCTAAGTGAATTGCACAGCGGAGGTTTGCATGAACGACAGGATATCCCACGATCCAGCCGATGGAATTGCCTTCGTCAATGGAGCCTATGTGCCGCTGGCTGAGGCCACCATTCCGCTCACCGACCGCGGTTTCGTGCGCTCCGATGCGACCTATGACGTCACCCATGTGTGGAAGGGGCGTTTCTTCCGGCTCGACGACCATATCGAACGCTTCCAGGCCTCGATGCGCGGCCTGCGCATGAGCCTGCCCTATTCCTCGACCGAGATCACCGCAATCCTGGTCGAATGCGTTCGCCGCAGCGGGCTGCGTGACGCCTATGTGCAGATGACCTGCACGCGCGGCGTGCCGCCGCGCGGAACCCGCGACCCCAGGCTCTGCGAGAACCGCTTCTATGCCTTCGCCCAGCCTTTCGTGTGGATCGCCAATGACGAGCAGCGCCGTGACGGGCTGAAGATGGTGGTGAGTTCCGTGCAGCGGATCCCCCCGGAATCAGTCGATCCACGCCTCAAGAATTTTCATTGGCTCGACCTCACCATGGGTATCTTCGAGGCTTATGACAAGGACGCCACCGTTGCGGTGCTCACCGACGGGCAAGGGCATGTGACCGAGGGTGCCGGGTTCAACGTCTTTGCCGTGAAGGACGATGTCATCACGACGCCCGACCGCGGCGTGTTCGAAGGCATGACGCGCCGCAGCGTGATCGAACTGGCCGCGGAGGCCGGTGTCGGCTGCGAACTGCGTCCGCTCGCCATCGAGGAATTGCGCGATGCCGACGAGATATTCATCACCAGTTCGGCGGGCGGCATCATGCCGGTGACGGTGCTCGACGGCCGCATCTACGGCAATGGCAAGCCCGGGCCTATCACCAGCCGCATCCACGACCTCTATTGGGCCAGGCATGATGCCGGCTGGCTCTCCACCCCGGTCGACTACACGCCGTGAGTACGGCGGAACGCGTCTTCCTGGTGACGGGCGGCACGCGTGGCATCGGTGCTGCCTGCGTCAGTCGGCTCGCTGCCGACGGGTCGCGCGTCGTCTTCACCGGGCGCGACCGGGATGCCGCTCAAGCGGTGATGGACGCGGTTCCGCAGGCGGTATTCGCCGCTGGCGACGCCACCAGTGAGCCCGACTGCCAACGCGCCGTCGCCATGGCTTTGGAGATCGGCAAGGGCCGTATCGCCGGATTGGTCAATAATGCCGGAACAGGCGCCAGGCTCGCCTTCGACCAGACCACGCTTGCCGACTGGCAGCGGACGATGACCGCCAACACGACCTCGGCCTATCTGTTCACCCGCCACGCGCTGGCTGGGCTGCGCGCCGGCCGTGGCTCGGTGGTGATGATATCGTCGGTCGCCGGCCTCGTCGGCGAGCAAGGCCTGGCGATCTATACCGCGTCCAAGGCGGCACTCATCGGTCTCGCGCAGGCGCTGGCACTGGAATATGGCGCGCAGGTTCGTTTCAATACGCTGTGTCCCGGCCAGATCACCACGCAGATGATGGCCAATACGCTCGGCATTCCAGGCCGCCGGCAAGCGCTGGAAAGCCGCATTCCGGTCGGCCGCCTCGGCACGCCCGAAGACGTGGCCGAGACGGTGGCCTGGCTGATGTCGGCTCCTGCAAGCTTCATCAACGGCGCGGTGATCAGCGTCGATGGCGGAGAAACCGCCGGTCTCATGGCATCTAAATCCGATGGGATCTAAAGCTGGGCCTCGATAGCCGCCTTGTCCACGACAGACCAAACTTGCACGATCTTCCCGTCGCGGAATTCATAGATCACGTTCTCCGAGAAGGAGACGCGCTTGCCGTTCAGGGGGACGCCAAGGAAAGTTGCCTTTGGCGAACAGTCGAAATCTATCCGGCTCGCTATGTAAGGCGGGTCGGCAATCAGCATCCGGACATTGAAATAAAGGTCCGGAATGTCGTCGAAGTCTTTCTCCAGCATCTGGCGATAACCTGACAGGCCGAGCCGCCGGCCATTGTGGATCGCGTCGTCATCAACGAACCGTCCCAGCTGCGGCCAGTCCTGCTTGTTCAGACAGGCGATATAGTCCCGGTAGATGTCGGCGAGGGTGGTTCCGGTCATGGCAATGTCTCTCACTACCCGGCTGCAAATTTGGCGCCCGGATTTTGAGCCCGGCTCGGCGTGAGGCGCTGTGCGACATGGTCGGCGATCGCCAGGCTGGAGGTCAGGCCGGGGCTTTCGATGCCGAACAGGTTGACCAGCCCGTCAATGCCGTGGACCGAAGCGTCCTGGATGACGAAATCGGCGTTGGCCTCGCCGGGACCCGAGAGCTTTGGCCGGATGCCGCTATAGGCCGGCTGCAGACTGCCATCGGCAAGGTCCGGCCAATATTTGCGGATCTCGTTGTAGAAGCGTTCGCCGCGCGCAGGGTCGACGCGGTAGTCGAGCGTATCCGTCCATTCGACGTCCGGCCCGAAGCGGGCGACACCGTCGAGATCGAGCGTCAGATGCACGCCGAGCCCGCCGGGTTCGGGCACGGGATAGATGAGCCGCGAGAAGGGAGCCCGGCCGGCGACCGAGAAATAATTGCCCTTGGCATAGCGAAGTTCCGGGACGAATTGCGGATCGAGCCCGTCGATCGATCGGGCAAGCGCCGTGGCATCGAGTCCGGCTGCATTGATGAAGGATTTGGTTGCGATTTCAAAGCGCTCGCCGCTAGTACTGTCGATCGTGTCGAGCACGATGACCCCACTTTCGACACGACCGGAGACTATGCTTGTGTTGAGGCTGAGTGCGGCGCCATGCTCCTCGGCGTCGCCCAGCAAGGCGAGCATCAGCGTATGGCTATCGATGATGCCGGTGGAGGGCGACAGCAGCGCCGCTGTGCAGCGTAGCCTGGGCTCCAATGCGAGCGCCTCGGCGGCGGTCAGAGGCATGAGGTCATCGACGCCGCAAGCCGATGCATTGGCCCGGATGGTGGCAAGAACCGGCTCCTGATCGGCATTCGCGGCGACGATCAGCTTGCCGCAGCGCGCGTGGGGGACCGCGTGCTCCTCGCAATAGCGGTAGAGCATGTTGCGGCCGGCGACGCAGAAGCGCGCCTTCAGCGATCCAACGGGATAATAGATGCCGGCGTGGATGACCTCGGAGTTGCGCGAGCTGGTCCCGGTGCCGATGGCGTTCGCGGCCTCAAGGATCAGCGTGTCCATGCCGCGGCGCGCCATGTCTCGCGCGATCGCAAGGCCAACAACGCCGGCGCCGGCGACGATGCAGTCGACATGGTCCATGCTCAGGCGGCTCCGGCCTTGACGTCGTGCCTGCTGATGAGCCGTTCGAGGATCACTTTTCCACCTTCCGTTATGTCGGCGACAATCGCCCGCTCGGCGGCATCGGCATCCTGTTTCTCGACGGCCGCAAGCACCGCATAATGGTTCTCGATCAAGGCACGGCCGCCCTCATGATATGATTCCGCGATCAGCGGTCCCATCTGCAGCCAGAGCCGGTTCAGTATGCCGCGCAGCACCACCATATCGGCGATGTCGGCGAGCGCGAAGTGAAAGGTCTGGTTGAGCGCCAGTCCCTCCGTCCAGTTTTTATCGGCGATCGCCCGTTCGTTCAACGCAATAAGGCCGCGCAGATGTTCGACATCCTTGGCGGCCGCCTTGAGCGCGGCTTCCCGCGCGGCCAGCCCTTCGAGCTTCAGCCGGATCTGGCGGATTTCGCGATAGCGCCTCAGCGTGATGATGGGAACGCGCACCTCGCGCGCCGATTTCTGCACCAGCGCCTCGTCCTGGATGAGCCGCAGGATGGCGTCCCGGACCGGCGTCACGCTGGTTCCGAGCGACTGCGCGAGGTCGCGGATGGTGAGCCTTGCATCCGGCGCGAACCGCCCTTTGATCAGCGCTTCGGCGACACGGGAATAGACCGTTTCGCCGAGGTTCTCGCGTTCGAGAGTCTCGAAGCTGAAAGCCTGCATTACGTCTCCGCCCCGTCCTCGCCAGCCCACAGGAAAGGGCTTGACACTATATCTTATAAGAAACATGATGCATCAAACAGCATAATGCAAGAGGGAACGCCAATGCGCGCCAAGTGGCGCGCAGGTGCGGGAATATCCCTGGAAGCAGGCAGGACAGGACCTCATGGACGCACGACCGAATTCGCCCGAAGCCCGCGACATCAACTACCACATGCATGGCTACACCAATGCCCGCAAGCATCAGGAGTCCGGGCCGCTGGTCATCGAGAAGGGCGACGGCATCTATGTCGAGGACCTGGCCGGCAACCGCTACATCGAGGCCATGGCCGGCCTATGGAGCGTGGCGGTGGGCTTTTCGGAGAAGCGGCTGGTCGAGGCGGCGACACGGCAGATGGCCAAGCTCCCCTTCTATCACGACTTCGGCTCGAAATCGCATTCGCCGCTGATCGATCTGGCCGAGAAACTGGTGCAAATGGCGCCAGTGCCGATGAGCAAGGCGTATTTCACCAATTCCGGCTCCGAGGCCAACGATACGGCCATCAAGATGATCTGGTACCGGTCGAATGCGCTTGGCCAGCCGGCGCGCAAGAAGATCATCAGCCGCAAGCGGGGCTATCATGGCGTCACCATCGCCGCGGCGAGCCTGACCGGCCTGCCCAACAATCATCTCTCTTTCGACCTGCCGATCGCCAATGTGCTTCACACCTCCTCGCCGCATTATTGGCGCGAGGCGCTGCCGGGCGAGAGCGAAGAGCAGTTTTCGAGCCGGCTTGCCGACGATCTGGAAAAGCTGATCCTGGCCGAGGGACCGGAAACCATCGCCGCCTTCATCGGCGAGCCCATCATGGGCGCTGGCGGCGTCATCGTTCCGCCGGCCGGCTATTGGGCGAAGATCCAGGCGGTGCTGTCGAAATACGACATACTGCTCGTCGCCGACGAGGTCATCTGCGGCTTTGGCCGGACCGGCGAGATGTTCGGCTCGCAGACTTTCGGCATCAGGCCCGACATCATGGTCATGTCGAAGCAGATTTCTTCGTCCTACCTGCCGATCTCGGCGCTGCTGATCAACGAGAAGGTGTTCGAGCCGATTGCCGATGAAAGCAATCGCATCGGCACGTTCGGGCATGGCTTCACCGGCGGCGGCCATCCCGTCGCGGCGGCGGTCGCGTTCGAGAACCTGAACCTGATCGAGGAACGCGACCTTGTCGGCAATGCGCGCACGGTCGGTGCGCATATGCAAAAACGGCTGCGCAAACTGGCTTCACATCCGCTCGTCGGCGAGGTGCGCGGCGTCGGCCTGATCGCGGCGGTCGAACTGGTCGGCGACAAGGCGAACAAGACGCCCTGGGGCGCAGTCGGCGCGCTGGGCGGGCTGGTCAACGGCTTCCTACAGCAGAACGGCGTGATCTCGCGCAACATGGCCGATGCAATCGCCTTCTGTCCGCCGCTGATCATCACCGAACCGCAGGTCGACAGCATGGTCGATGCATTTGAAAGATCGCTCGAGGCCGCCGCCAGGCAGGTCGGATCGCCGACCTGACCAGACTTTCGCGGGCGGGCCGCAACCTCTATCGACAAGGCTCGTCGCTGCGTTGACACATAAGATATAAGATGTAAGTTGTGTGAAAGACCCGAAGAAGCCAACGAAGAAGTGGCGCGACTGAATACAAAAACCAGGTGAGCGCCGGTCGACGCCTTCAGTCGCCGGACGCAAAGAAACGACCGCAGGGGCGGTTAAGCAAATGGGAGATTTCCAGATGAACGGACTGAAGAAAACACTGGCCCTGGCCGTGTCGGCCACGATGCTGTCAGCCGGAATGGCGCAAGCCGCGGACTGGTGGCCCTTCAAGATCGCTTCCGCCAAGGACGGCGACCTGAAGAAGATCGAGGAAATCGAATACAAGCCGCTCGAAAAGGCCGAGAAGCCCTGGAAGCTGTGCGTGCTTTTCCCGCATCTGCAGGACAGCTACTGGGTCTCGGTGGATTACGGCATCGTCGAGGAAGCCAAGCGGCTGGGCGTCAAGGTGACGGTGCTGCAGGCCGGCGGCTACACCGCCTTGCCGAAGCAGATTTCGCAGTATGATGACTGTGTCGCCTCAGGCGCCGACGCGATCCTGATCTCGGCGATCTCGGAAGCAGGCGTTGCCGCCAAGATCGGCGAGGGCATGGGCAAGGGCATTGTCAACATCGCCGTCGCCAACCCGATCCTGGAGACGCCGATCACCGCCCGCATCACACCCGACTTCTTCCAGAAAGGTTTCCAGACCGGCGAATACGTGAAGAAGTATCTCGGCGACAAGCAGGGCTCGGCGGTGGCCTTCCCCGGGCCGCAGGGCAGCGGCTGGGCCGAAACCTACATGGACGGTTTCCGCGAGAGCACCAAGACCGGCAACGTCAAGCTCTTGGCTGAGATGTTCGGCGAGGCGAGTGTCCCGGCACAGCTCAAGCTCGTCGAGGACGCGCTGCAGACGCATCCGGACGTCAACGTCATCTGGGGTGGCGCGCCCACGGCCGAAGCGGCGATCGGCGCGGTGGCGGATGCCGGCCTCAGCAACGTGACGATCATGTCGTCCTATGAGAACCAGACGATGCTGAAAGCGGTCAAGGACGGCTCGGTGCTTGGCTTCGCCACCGAATATCCTGTCATCATGGGGCGCATCGGCGTCGACCTCGCGGTCCGCGCCCTGGAAAAGAAGGAGCACGAAAAGGTGCTTCTGGTTGCTCCCGGTATCGTCACCAAGGATAATATCGACAAGATCGATACGACCCAAATCTTCGCGCCGGACAGCTGGCGCCCGGAATTCTCGGTGGAGTAACATCGGGCCACTATGGCCTAACCTGGCTGCTTCTTCCGGGAAGCGGCCAGGCGCCGCCGGCTTCAAGCGCATCGCTAGCAAAATGATTCAGCCGATGCGCTTAAGTCCTTGTTTTTGAGCATGTCGGCCAAAGTCGCCGCCTAATTTGGGCGAGATGCTCCAGGGCTTTATGACGAGATGCTGGAAGTAACCGGATTCACCAAGAGATTTCGCGGCATCGCCGCGCTGGACAATGTCGACTTCTCGCTCAACGAGGGCGAGGTGCACGCGCTGCTTGGCGAGAACGGCGCCGGCAAGTCGACGTTGATCAATCTCATTGCCGGCACGTTTCCCTGGGCCGAAGGCGTCTATCGGATCAATGGCCGCACGATCACGAGCCTCACTCCGCAGATCGCGCAGGAGATCGGCATTGCCGCCGTCTTCCAGGAATTCAGCCTGGTTCCCGACCTCACGGTGCTGGAGAACATCTTCCTCGGCCGCGAGCAGTCGGGCAGCCTCTTCCTCAAGCGGCGGCAGATGCGCCAGGCCGGCACCGAACTGCTCGACGGGCTCGGCTTCCACTTGCCGCTCGACGAGAAGGTGGCGTTCCTGTCGCGCGCCCAGAAACAGATGGTCGAGATCGCCAAGGCACTGCGCATGCGGCCGAAGGTGCTCATCCTCGACGAGCCCACCGCATCGCTCACCGACGGCGAGGCCGAAAAGCTCTTCCATGCCGTGGCGTTGCTCAAGGGCAGGGGCGTCGGCATCATCTATGTCTCGCACCGCATGAGCGAGATCCGCAACCTGTCCGACCGCGTCACCGTGCTGCGCGGCGGCAAGAGGATCGGCACCGTGGTGACGTCGGAGATTTCGGACGAGGGGCTGATCGAGATGATGGTCGGCCGTCCGGTCGAGCAGCTCTTCCCCAGCATCGAGCACAGGCCGGGCGCGGCCAGACTTGAAGTCCGCGACCTGACCACGCAGGACCATTCCGTCATCGCCGCCTCTTTCGTGGCGCGGGCAGGCGAGGTGGTCGGCCTCGCCGGTCTCGTCGGCTGCGGGCGCAGCGAGCTTTGCCGTGCCGTCTTCGGTCTGGAGACGATCGAGGCGGGAACCATCACCGTTGGCGACAAGACCGTCGCGCGTCCCACGCCAGCCTCCATGCTGGCCAGCAAGGTCTGCTATTTCCCGGCCGACCGCGGTTCGGAAGGACTGGCCATGGCCCGCTCTGCGCGCGAAAACGCGACGATGAGCTCGCTCGACCTGCCGGCCTTGTCGGCCGGGCCGGTGCTGAAGTTCTGGCGCGAGCGCGAGGTGATCAAGGCGCCGCTGGCCGACCTTGCGCTGCGGCCAATGGCGCCCGAACGCAAGGTCTCGGCCTTTTCCGGCGGCAACCAGCAGAAGCTGATGCTGGCGCGCGGGCTGATGCGGCCCTTCGATGTCTATCTCTTCGACGAACCGACGGTAGGCATCGATGTCGGCGCCAAGGTCGATGTCTACAATCTCATCAAGTCACTGGTGGAAGCCGGCGCCTCGGTCGTCGTCTCGACCTCTGAATTGCCGGAGCTCATCAACCTCGCCTCGCGCGTCTATGTCATGCATGAAGGCAAGGTCGTCGCCGAACTCGGCCAAAGCGAGCTGACGGAGGCGCAGATCCTGTCCCATTATTTCGGAGGGCGGGCGTGAGTTCGGAGCAGGCAACGATGGCCCCTTCGGGCGCGGCCAAACCCGCGGAGCACCGGTCGAGCCTGCTCGACCGCTTTCTCATGCAGGGCGGCATCGTCATCACGTTTCTCATTGTGGCGGTGGTGGCGACGGCGCTGGTCGAGCCGCGTTTCCTCAACCGGCTCAACCTCATCAACGTCATGCGCAATTTCGCACTCCTGCTGATCCCGTCTCTGGCGCAAATGCTGGTGATGACGGCCGGCGGCTTCGATCTGTCGGTCGGCGCGGTCGTCGCAATCTCCTCCGTTGTCACCGCTGCTGTGATGCTCGTCGGCAGCGGCTATTTTCCGGACATGGAGATTGCAATCATCCTGCTTTCGCTGGTTGCCGCCATCGGCGTCGGGGTCCTTGTCGGGTTGACCAATGCCGGGCTGGTGGCGAGCCTCTCACTCTCGCCCTTCATGGTGACGCTCGCCATGATGTCGGTGCTGATGGGCATAGCGCTCTATTTCACGCAAGGCATACCGATCTATGGCGTCGCCCAATCCTTCATCACCGGCGTCGGGCGCGGACAGTTTCTCGGCCTGCCGATCGTGCTGCATGTCGCGCTCGTCGTGCTTATCGGCTGCATCGTCATGCAGCGCTTCACCGCGCTTGGAAGGCATATCTACGCGGTCGGCAGCGATTTGCGTTCGGCGCGGCTGTCCGGCGTGGCGACCGGCCGGACGCTGGCGATCGCCTATGTGCTTGCCGGCATCCTTGCCGCGCTGACGGGATTCCTGATGACATCGCGGCTCGGCTCCGGCCAATCGACCATCGGCGGCACGCTGGCGCTGGAGACCATTGCCGCCGCCGTCATCGGCGGGGTGTCGCTGCGTGGAGGCGTCGGCCGCGCCGAGCATGTGGCGCTTGCCGCGCTCTTCCTCGCCGTGATCGCCAATGCGATGAACCTGGTCCAGGTCGACAGCAAGTATCAGACGCTGGTGCTCGGCGCGGTGCTGATCGTGGCGCTCGCCATCGACCGGCTTCTCCTCAGAAAGCGGCAGGCATGAGCACACCCTCAGGCGCCAAGGCCCAGTCGATCGGCCCGTTCTCCGGCGGCGCCGTCAAGGACATGCTGCTCGCCGCCCGCCTGCCGATCGCCATCGTCGTTACGCTGGTGCTGTTCGGCATGGTCGAGCCGCGGGTGCTGTCGCTGGGCAATTTCCGCAACATTGCCATCCAGGCGAGTTATCTCTCGATCTTCGCCATGGCGCAGACCATGGTCATCCTGACGCGCGGCTTCGACCTGTCGCTGGGCTATACCGTCTCGCTGGTCAGCGTCGCCGCTTCGATGGCCATGGTGGCGATGGGCGGCGGCGATGCCTCGATCCTCTACGGCATCGGCACCGGCGTGCTGATCGCGGCCGGCATCGGTTTCGCCAACGGGCTGCTGATCGCCGGCATCGGCATCAACCCGCTGGTGACGACGCTCGGCATGGCCAATATGGTGATGGCCCTCGCCTCGACCATCAGCGGCGGCTTTCCGGTCACCGGCCTGCCGCGCGGGCTAACAGCGGAATTCGCGCAAGGCTCGCTGCTGGCCATTCCGATCCCGATCTGGTTCGCCGGGCTGGTTTACGCGCTGCTCTTCCTGACGCTCAAGGCGACGAAGTTCGGGCGCAGCCTCTATATCATTGGCGCCAACCCCCGGGCAGCAATTGCGGCCGGTATCCGCACGCTGCCGGTGCTGGTGCTCGCCTATACGCTGTGCGCGGTGCTGGCCGCAGTCGGCGCGCTGCTGCTCACCGCCCGCACCGGCTCGGGCGAACCCAATCTCGGCGGCAATCTTACGCTGGAAGCGATCGCCGCCGCTGTCGTCGGCGGGGTGCGGCTGTCGGGCGGCGAGGGCGGCGTCGGCGCGGCCCTGCTCGGCGCGCTGTTCATCACCGTGCTCTCCAACGGCATGAACCTTGTCCAGATCGACGGCTATCTCCAGCAGATCTGCCTCGGCGTTATCATCATCGTCAGCCTGATCGTCAATCGCGACGTCGCCAGGCGCTGAAACCCTTCTTTTTGAGGACATGCATGACCTATCAAGTTTGCATCGACATTGGCGGCACCTTCACCGACTGCCTTGTCTCGAACAGCAAGGGCGAGATCGCCATTTTCAAGTCGCCGACGACGCCGGGTGAGTTCGAAAAGGGTTTCATCGACGTCCTGCATGTCGCGGCCGAGGGCTATGGCCTGCAGCCCGCCGATTTCATGAAGAAGATAGAGCTCGTTGTGCATGGCTCGACGGTGTCGACCAACGCGCTGGTCGAGCGCAAGACGGTCAAGGTCGGCCTTGTGCTGACCGAGGGCCACCAGGACATCCTCGTGCTGCGCGAGGGGCCGCGCAAGGGCGCCTTCCAGTGGCGCCTCGATTATCCCGATCCCTATGTGCCGCGCCATCTGACCAAGACGGTTGCCGGCCGCATCGACGCGCGCGGCCGCGAGCTTGCGCCGTTGTCGCTGGACGACGTCCGCAAGGCTGCGAGCGAGTTCCGCAATCTCGGCGTTGAGGCGGTTGCGGTCGGCCTGCTGTGGTCGGTGGTCAATCCGGCCCACGAGCTCGCGGTGCGTGCTGTCCTGGAACAGGAATTGCCCGGCATTCCGATCACGCTCAGCCACGAGATCAATCCGATGCCGCGCGAGTACAAGCGCATCATCGCAGCCGCCATCGATGCCTCGATCAACCCGATCGTGCGCACCTATATCGAGAAGCTGAAGACGGCGCTCGACGAGGAAGATTTCGCGGGCGAACTGCTGCTCGCCAACTGCGTCGGCGGCATGATGCCGCTCGCCGACATGATCCGCAAACCGATCTACAGCGTCATGTCGGGACCGACGCTGGCGCCGATGGCCGCACTTGCGCTGTCCGACGAACCCGACATCATCGTCGGCGACATGGGCGGCACAACCTTCGACGTCTCGGCGCTGCGCGATCACCAGATCATCGTCACGCCCGACAGCATGATCCACAATGACTCGCTCGGCATCCCCAAGGTCGATGTGCGCTCGGTCGGCGCCGGCGGCGGCTCGATCGCCTTCGTCGACGAGGGCGGCCTGCTTCGGGTCGGCCCGCGAAGCGCCGGCGCGCGGCCGGGGCCGGCTTGCTACGGCAAGGGCGGCACCGAACCGACCGTCACCGACGCCAATGTCGTGCTCGGCATCGTCGACCCGGACTATTTCCTCGGCGGCAAGATGAAGCTGGAACGCGAACTCGCCGAAGCGGCCGTCGACAAGATCGCCGAGCGGCTCGGCGTCACGCGCGAGCAGGCGGCCTACGCGATCTACACGACCAGCAACCACAATATGGTCGCGGCGATCGAGGAAATCACCGTGCGCGAGGGCATCAATCCGCGCGACAGCTTCTTTGTCTGCGGCGGCGGCGCCACCGCCATCCACATCGCCGAGATGGCCGACATTCTCGGCCTCAAGCGCTATATGGTTCCGCGCTTCATGGCGGGCCTCAGCGCCTTTGGCGGCCTGATCTGCGATATCCGCAACGAGGAAAGCGCTGTCCTGCTGACCTCGGACGCCAATTTCAACGTCGACGGCGTCAACCAGGCGCTGAAGCGGCTGCGGCAGACCGGAGACAGTTTCCTCGCCGAGGCCGGCGTGGCGCCGGAAAACCGGCAGTTCGAGTTTTCGTTCCTCGGCCGCTACGAGTACCAATCCTTCGAGATCGAGGTGCCGTTCGAAAGCGAGGGCGGCACGCTGTCGGCCGACGACCTGCCCGGACTGGTCGAGGCCTTCCACAAGATGCATGAGCGCATCTATTCGATCCGCGCCGACAATGATGTGGTCGAATTTACGGCGTGGAAGCTGCGCGCCATCGGCAAGCGCTCCGGCCAGGATCTCTGGCAAAAGAACACGCTTGCGGTCCAATCGGGCGACATCAAACCCAAGGCTCGGCGCGGCATCTACCAGCAGGAAAGCGGACGGGTCGAAACCGTGCCGGTCTACGAGATGGCCGAGCTTGGCGCCGGCGCCCGTCTCGCCGGACCTTGCCTGGTCGAGGCCGAGACCTTCACCGCCTACCTGAAAAACCAGCACCAGGGCGAAATAGACCGCTACGGCAATCTCGTCGTCAACATCGCGTGAGGTAACGACCATGGACGCCATCAACAAAGCTGAGCTCGACGTCGCGGAGCGGCGGGTGGATCCCTTCCTGATGTCGGTTCTGAAGAGCCGCTTCGAGGCGATCGTGCGCGAGATGACGCTGGTCGTCATGCGAGCAAGTCGCTCGGCGGTGATCAAGAACGCGCGCGACTTCTCCTGCGCCATCCTGACCTACGACCACAAGCTGGTCTCGGTCGAGGACGCGCTGCCGATCCATGTCATGTCGATGGACATGGCGACGCGGCCGCTGACCGAGCTCTTCGACGACATCACGCAAGGCGACATCTTCCTCAACAACTGCCCCTATACGGGCGGCACCCACCACGCCGACCTGATCATGACGATGCCGGTGTTCCATGAGGGCGAGCCGCTGTTCTGGGTCGTCGCCCTGTCGCACCACGCCGATACCGGCGCCCCGGTGCCGTCGACCTATCTGCCCTTCGCCAAAAATATCTTCGAGGAGGGCATGCATTTTCCCTGCGTGCGGGTGGCGCAGAACTATCAGGAGAAGAAGGACATCCTGCGCATCGGCACCATGCGCAACCGCGTGCCCGATATGTGGCTGGGCGACGTGCGCGCGCAGATCGGCGCCTGCCGCACCGGCGAGCGCCGTATCGGCGAACTGTTCACGCGCTATGGCCGCGACACGATCATGGGCTTCGTCGAGGACTGGTTCGACTATGGCGCGCGCTGCGCCAAGGCGGCGATCGCGAAGTTGCCCGCCGGCAGCTACAGCTATGAGACGCGGCACGACCCGGTGCCCGGCGTGGCCGACGAGGGCATCCCCGTCCGGCTCACCATCCATGTCGATCCGGCCAAGGGCGAGATCGTCGTTGACGCGCGCGACAACATCGACAATGTGCCAGGCGGCCTGAACCTGTCCGAAAACACCGCCACCGGCTCCTGCCGCATCGGCGTCTTCAACAATCTGGACGAGAGCATCCCGCACAATGAGGGCGCCAAGTCGCAGATCAAGGTGCTGCTGCGCGAGGGAAGCGTCGTCGGCAAGCCGAAATATCCGGTCGGCACCTCTGTCGCCACCACCAATGTCAACGACCGGCTTATGATCGCCGGCAATTGCGTCTTCTCGCGGATGGGCGCGCCATATGGGCAGGCCGAGAGCGGCTCGCATCTTCCGGCCGGCGTCGGCGTCATCTCCGGCGAGGACCCGTTCAAGAACGGCAAGTCCTATGTCAACCAGGTCTTCGTCGGCTATGCCGGCGGCGGCGCCCGGCACGGCTATGACGGCTGGCTGACCTATTGCGGCCCGGCCAATGCCGGCCTCATCCAGCTCGACTCGGTCGAGGTCGACGAATCCATGTATCCGATCGTCATCGAGCGGCGTGGCGTGCTGCCGGGCTCACAAGGTTTCGGCGAGTTCGAAGGCGCGCCGGCGACCGGCGGCGTCTTCTATCCGCTCGACCACGACATGACGATCGTCTACGCCGCCGACGGCACCTCGTTTCCGCCGCGCGGCGTGCTGGGCGGCGGCGACGGCAAGGAGAGCGAGTCTATCAAGGTGCGTGGCGGCGACAGGATCGTGCTGCCGGCGTTCAGCGAGGAGACGATCGAGGACGGCGCCAGGATCGAGTTCACCGCTTGTGGCGGTGGCGGTTATGGCGATCCGCTGAAACGCGAGCCGAGACGCGTCGTGGCGACCGTCAATCGCGGCTGGCTGAGCCGGGAGGACGCCGAGACAGTCTATGGCGTGGCGTTGATGGATGCGGCCGAGCCCGGCCTGCTGATGGTCGACGAGGCACGGACGGCGGAGCTTCGCGCCAGCCGGCGCTAATTGGAGAGTAAGCCGGCTTTCTGCGCTGAGACCGGAAAGGGGAGGGCGCCTGGCCAAGGCTGGGTGCATGATGCGGCCATGCATGAAGATCGACCGTCTTCGCGACGATTCCGCCTGGCGGATGCCGCGCTGCTGCTGCTTGCCGCGGCGATCTATGGCGGCATCTTTGCGGTGAACCGCCTCGCCGCGGAAGCGCTCTGGCCGCCGATGGGCTTTGCCTTTCTGCAATCGCTGCTGGCGGGTATTGTCCTGGCCTTCCTGGTGGTGCTGAGCGGACAGTTCGCCCTGTCGGCGGCGCATCTGCGCGCCTATGTCGTCATGGGCGCTTTGGTCGTCGGCCTGCCGATCGGCATATTGGTCAAGGCGGCGGAGCATCTCGATGCCTCGGTGCTCACGCTGGTGCTCTGCCTTTCGCCCATCCTCACTCTCTTGATCGGCGTGCTTGCCGGGATAGAACGTTTCGACCAGCGCACCTTGCTCGGCATGTTTCTCGGGATAGCGGGCGTGGCGGTGATCATGGCGCCGGGAGCCGGCGTCATCGGCGCTGGCGGCGTGTTCTGGTTCCTGGTCGCTCTTTCGGCGCCGCTGATGTTCGCCGCCGCCAACAATTGCGCCAAATGGCTGCGGCCGGCGGATGCCACGTCAGCCGCCATGGCTGCCGGAACGCTGCTCGGTGCCGCGGCCGTGGCAGGCGTGGTGATGCTGGTCCTCGGCAGCGCGGTGCTGCCGCCCGGCGGCATTATGTCGGGGCTGCCGCCGCTCGTCATCGCCACGGTGATCAACACCGTCTTCTTCTGGCTGTTCTTCACGCTTGTCGAGCGCATCGGCCCGGCGCGCTTCTCGCTGTTCAACTATCTCGCGGTGGCGGCGGGAATTCTGTGGAGCCTGGTTTTCTTCGGCGAGCAGCCGGGCGCGCTCTTCTGGCTGGCGCTGCTGCTGATGATGGCCGGGATGTACCTGGCGCTGTCGCGCAAGGCCGGGCCGGCGGCTGCGGAATGATCCTGCACATGCGACGTCATGTGAACGCCCGCCGCTTGCGCACGCCGAACGCCGGTGTTAGGTCTGCCGCATCGACAGGGGCGCTCCGTATTGCCGGGGCTGAGACATAAGGCGCCAAGCCTTCGGTCCCTCAAGCTGATCTGGGTAATGCCAGCGGAGCGAGGCGACCATGTTTTCAGGTGCACAGATTTCCCTCTATCCGATGTGCGACGATTTCGTCGGCGTCATCCTCGGAGCGCTTTCGGCGTTCGATCCGTACCGGGCGAATTTCCGCATCGAGACCGACGACATCTCGACGCTGATCGTCGGCCCAGCTGAACAGCTTTTCCCTGCGATGCGCGATCTGTTCGCCTCGGCGGCGGCAAGCGGCGTGCATTGCGTTCTGTCGGCAACGGTGTCGCGCGGCTGCCCCGGCGAGCCCGACGATCCGATCTGCACGCCGATTTCCGGCGGCAGCCACGAGCTGCCGCTGGCGGAGCGCATCGGCGCGGCGCGGGCACATGTCGACGCTGCGGAAAGGCTTGGGCAAGAGGTCACCGCGCAGTTCTCGCTTTATCCGCTCGGCGAAGGCCACCATATGGACGAGATCTACGGCTGCATCGACTTCCTCAAGGCGTCCGGCGTCTTCGATAAATCGAAGAACTTCTGCACCAAGCTGAGAGGCGATGCCGGACCGGTGTTCGCGACGCTGTCGGAGGCGTTCCTTCGCTTCGGCGCACCGCAAGGCCATGTCGCGCTCGACCTGACCGTATCGGCGAACAGCCCGAGCTTGCGGTAAGCAAATCGAACCGGGCGGTCAGTCTGTTCGCGCGGTATCGCCTTCGTAGCCGCAGCGCCAGTAGGCGACCACGAGATGCGCGTCGCGCCCAAGCTTCCGGTCTTGCCTCAGGTGGGAGCGGATGGCGCGGAAGCTCTTGTGCTCGCAGCCGGCCCAGGCGAACACGCTGCGCCCGTCTTCGGGCCAACGGACCTCGCGGACGGCATCCTGAAGCAAGGTCGATTTGCCTGGGGCCACGCCGTTCCTGTGCAGCCACTTTATGTCCAGCGAGGCATCCGAAACCAGCTCCTGTTCCTCGCCGCCATCGGCGACTTCGATGCGGATGACGGCGTGCATACCTGCCGGCAGTGTCTCGACGATGCGGCCGATCGCGGGCAGGGCGGTCTCGTCGCCGGCAAGCAGGCACCAGTCGGCCACGGGGACGCCGCCGCCACCCGGCCCGGTCATGCCGACGATGTCGCCGATCCGCGCATTGGCGGCAAAGCGCGCGCCGGGCATGCCGTCACCATCGTGCAGAACGAAGTCGATATCGACCTCTCCCTTGTCGACGTCGATGCGGCGGATCGTGTAGATGCGCACGTCCGGCCGCCGTTCCGCTTCGGGCCATGCGGGGCGGCCATCCTCGCCGGTGACGGGCCAGGCGGGCACGGCGCCATCCCTTGGCAGCAGCAGGCGGACATGAAGCCCGCCCGTCGCGAAGCGTCCGAGGTCGCTGCCGGCCAGGGTCAGCCTCCGCATATGCGGCGTCACGCTGGTGGTCCGCACAACGCGCATCTCGCGGAAATAGGGCAGTGGCTGGCCCGCCGCGCCATCGCCACGCCAGACGATGGCGGGGTTCTCCGCCGAAGCGAAATGCAAAAGATGTTCGGCGATGGAGAGTTTCACATAGGCCAGTGATGTTTCGTCATTGCCCTCGGCGAAAACCCTTAGGCAGCGCTGGCAGGCTTCCATGCTGGCCGAACCGAAGGCCGTGTCGATGCGACTGCAGGCGCCGTCGATGGCGACGTCGCCATGATCGGCAAAATGTCTGCAAAGCCGCTGCATGATGTCTTGCGGACATGACAGCGCGATCTCGGCGGACGCCTTGAGGTTTCTCGGCATGTCAGCCATGACGCGGCACTCCTTTTGCGAGCAGATGGACGAGATACGGTCCGCCAAGCAGCGAGGCGAACAGGCCGACGGGCAACTCGTATGGAAAGGCCGCCATGCGCGACAGCCAGTCCGATACGATCATCAGCAGCGCACCGACCAGCACCGCGCTGGCGAGGTGAGCGCGGGCGCGGGCAAAGCCGGCCAGCCGTGCGAGGTGCGGCGCGATGAGGCCGACAAAGCTCAACGGTCCGACGAACATCGCGGCAAGCGCGGTCAGGATCGCGGCGAGAACGATCTGCGTCAGCCGGCTGTTGGCGACCGGAAGGCCGAGCCCTCGCGCGGTATTTTCGCCGAGCGGCAGGATATCGAGCCAGCGGGCGGCGAGAAACAGCGGCAAGGTCAGCAGAACCAGACAGGCGACCATGGGCCAGGCATCGCCGCTGGTCGCCTGGCTGGTCGAGCCGCTGAGCCAGCGCAGCAGGACGTAGGACTGCGCATTTCCCATCGCGATGGCTGCGGTGATGACGGCGCTGCACAGCGCGCTCATGGCGACGCCGGCAAGCAGCAGCCGCTCGGCGCCGAATTTCGCCCGCGCACCGATCGCCAGCATGGCGATCAACACCGCCAGCGAACCGAGCACGGACCCAGCAAATTGCCAACCGGGCGCGGCCGCCACGCTGAACGCCAGCACCGCGGTCAGGCCGGCGCCGGCGCCGGTGCCGACACCCAGCACCTCGGGGCTTGCCAGTGGATTGCCGGTGATGCGCTGGATCACCACGCCCGCCGCTGCCAGCATGGCGCCGGCGGCCGCCGCCACGCCGATGCGCGGCGCGCGCCAGGCGGCGAGATCAGAAAGCATGTCGCCGCCGGCGACCGACCAGCCCGCCGGCCCACGCCCGAGAAGGAGCGCCACCCCGGCCGCGAAAAGCACCGCCAGAAACAAAAGCAGGATGATGAGCCGAGGACGGGCAGCCTTGCGTGGGGAAGGGCTGTTCGCACCGAGATCAGGCCATTCGAGCATGCGCAGCCTCGGCAGCAGCCAGAGCAGAACGGGGCCGCCCAGAAGTGCGGTGCCGGCGCCGGTCGGAATGCGTTCGCCGCCAGTGCCGGCCGCCAGTTGCACCAGCCCGTCCGTCAGCCACAGCAGGATGGCGCCGATCAGCGGCGCGGCGAGCAGCTTTTGCCGCAGCGTTCGCGCGCCCGAAAGCGCGGCGAGCGCGGGCGCCGCAAGGCCGACGAAGCCGATGACGCCGACCTCGGCAACCACGGTGGTGGCCATCCATACGGCAAGCGCAATGACGAGAAAGCGGCTGCTGTGACGGGCAATGCCGAGACTGCGCGCCGAGGCGTCATCAAGGCCAAGGATCGTCAGCGGCCTGAGCAGCAACAGGGCGGCGACGGCGCCGACCGCAAGCCTGACCGCCAATGCGATGGCCGGTCCCCAGTCCTGCTGGGCCAGCGATCCGCCGCCCCAGATAAACAGCGAGAACAGATAGTCGCCATTGGCGAGGATCAGGGCGGCGCTGATGGAGCTGGCGGTCAGCGCCACCATCATGCCGGCAAGCACCACGGAGACGGGCTCCAACCCGCGCCGCCAGGTCAGCGACAGTACCAGCAGCACCGCTGCGATGCCGCCGGCAAAGGCGACCGGCCTTTGCGACCGCTCCATCAGGAACGGCGCGTAGACGGAAGCCGCCGTCATGGCCAGTTGCGCGCCGGCCGAAATGCCGAGCGTCGACGGTTCGGCAAGCGGGTTGCGCAACACGCGCTGCAGCAGCAGGCCGGAGAGACCGAGAACGGCGCCGGCCAGCACTGCCACCGCCGCCCGCGGCAGCGTGCTGTAGAGAAGAACGACACGGTCGAGATCGATGCCTTTGCCCGGCAGCGCCGTCGGCCACCGCATGCCGACACGCCAGGTGAACAGGAGTGCCGCCACTCCGGCCAAAAGACCCCAGAGCGCGATCGGCGGCAGCGCATGGCCAGTCGTGGCGGGCTCGGTCATGGCGCGGTCAGCCATGGGCCTGCCCGGCAAGTGCCATCGTAGCCAGGCGTGCGAAGCGGCGCGCCGAGGGCAAGCCGCCGAAATGATTGATCGGTTCCAGCACGGCGACACGACCTTCGCGGACCGCCGGCAGTGCGTTCCACAAGGCATTTGCGGGCAGCGAGCGGCCGACATCGGCCGGCAGCGGCGAGACGACGAGGATCGATGCGTCGGGAACGCGCGCCAGCGCTTCCAGGCCGACCGGAGCGGCGGCGCTGTAGTCCGTCTCGCCAGTCCAGGCATTCTTCATGCCGAGGCGCTGAAGCACGTCGCCAAACATCGAATCCCGGCCGAAGGCGCGGAAATGGCGTGAATCGCCCAGGCTGATGACGAAGACCGGCCGCCCGGTGGTGGCCGGCAACGCGGCGCGTAGCTGGGTGATCTCGACGGATGTCTCGTCGACATAGCGCTTCGCCTCGGCCTGTCGTCCGAGCCTTTCGCCAAGCGTCAGCGCTGCTGCCTCGGCCAGAGGGTAGGGTGGCACGCCGGGTGTGTAGACCGCTTGCGCAAGCACTGGCGCGATGCGCTCAAGCATGGGGCGCTGATACTCATAGAAGTTGGAGATGACGATGAGATCCGGCGCGACGATGCGTAGCAGCTCGTAATTGGGCGTGCCGCGCAGGCCGAGGTCGGTCACCGATCGAGGGACGATCGGCTCGACCGCGATCTTGCGGAACTGGATGAGTTCGGTCGCCGCGACCGGCTCGATGCCGAGCGCCAGCACGGTTTCCAGCATGCCCCAGTCGATCGCCGCGACGCGCAGCGGCGCTGCCCTGGCAGCGACCGGCGGCAGCAGAGTGGCGGCCGCCAGCGCAAGCACCTGCCGGCGGGTGGGGAAGGGGATTATCGCCGGCGGATTTGGCACAGAACTACCAAGTGGTGTGAGCCTTCAGCTTGAACGAGCGGCCTTCACCGTACGAGCAGGTCGCGATCGTCTGGCAGCTTGCGACATAGGTCTTGTCGAAGAGGTTGGTGATGTTGAGGTCGACACCCCAGTTCTCCTTCTCGTAGCCGAGCTTCAGATCGGCCAGGGTGACGGCCGGGACCTTGTACTTGTTCAGGTTGTCGGCCCATGAGGAGCCGAGATGGCGCACGCCGGCGCCGACCGAGATGCCGTCATACCAGCCGCCGCGCAAGGTGTAGTCGACAGACGCCGAGGCCATGACTTCGGGCACGATGAAAGGCGTCTTGCCGATCAGCGAGGGGTCGTCGCTCTTGGTGAAGTCGATATCGTAGGCGGTCAGCGCCGCGGTCACCCTGAGATCCTCGGTGACGTTGACCTTGCCTTCGAGCTCGACACCGCGCGAGCGGATCTCGTCGGCCTGGACCTGGGCAAAAGGATCGGTGTCGCTTGCTATGGCCACGTTCTGGCGGGTCAAGTCGAAGAGCGACAGGGTGAACAGGCCGTCGATGAAGGTCGGCTCATATTTGACGCCAACCTCGTATTGCACGCCTTCTTCCGGCTTGAACAGGTCGCCGTTCGCGTCGGTTCCGATGATCGGGTTGAAGAAGGTGGCGATGCTGGCATAGGGGGTGACACCGTTGTCGAATTCATAGGCGAGACCGGCGCGGCCGGAGAAATCGCCGCCGGTCCTGCTCTGGGTGCTGGAGGTCGGACTATAGAAGGTCGGACCGTTGTCGGCTTCGAGCCAGGCCCAATCATAGCGGCCGTTCAGCGTCACCAGCCAGCCGTCGCCAAACCGAAGCTGATCCTGCGCATAGAGGCCGAGCTGCTTTTGCGTCAGGTCCTGGTTGAGATAGCTGACGCGCGGCGTCAGTGGCGAGCCGTAGACAGGGTAGAAGGCATCGATGGGATTGTCATAGTTTGGATCGTAGAGACCGGACGACTGCACCTGGTCGATGTTGTAATATTTGAAGTCCAAGCCGGCGAGGATCGTATGTTCGATCGGGCCGGTCACCACCTTGCCCTCGATCTGGTTGTCCAGGAGGAAGGTTTGCGCCTGAGTGTCATGGTCGAAATTAATGCGGGCCAGATCTGTGGGCCCTCCGATCGTTGACCAGCCGTTCGGGTAGACGCTGACCTCCTTGATGTCGGCGGCGGTGAAGCGGGCATTGGAACGAACGGTCCAGTCATTGTTGAAGGTGTGTTCGAACTCGTAACCGAGGGATCCCTGCTCGCGCTTGTAGAGGTCGATCGACGGTTCGGTGAAATTGGCGTCGCGGTCGATGCGGCCATAATTTACGCCGCCGACAATCCTGTCGACGACGGTCCCTTCGTAGGGCAGGAAGCTGCCGCCATTGTGGTTCTCATCGATGTGGCTGAAATTGGCGAGTACGGTCAGCCGGGTCTGATCGTCGGGCTGCCAGGTGATGCTGGGCGAGATAAAGCCGCGCCAGCCATCTTGCAGGTCGCTGTAGGTATCGCCGCCGGCGACGCGGCCGTTGACGCGATAGCTGACCACGCCGTCGCTGGCGACGTCGCCAATATCGAAGCCGAGATAGACATTGCCGGCATCGTTGACGCCGGTCTCGACATAACGCTGCCTGCCGTCGGGACGCTTGCTGACATAGTTGACGATGCCGCCCGGATTGCTGCCGCCATAGAGCACCGAGGCCGGCCCCTTCAGCACTTCGATGCGCTCGAGCCCGAAGCTATCGACATAGAAGCCGCCAAAGCCGTAGCTGAACAATTGCAGGCCATCCATGTAGACGCCGGTGGCCGTCGCGTCGAAGCCGCGGATGAACAGCCAGTTGGTGTCGCTGTCTGGACCGAAGGGCTGCGCGAAAACGCCGGCCGTATATCGCAGCGCCTCGTCGATCTTCTGCGCGCCCTGATCGTCAATTTCCTGTCGGCCGACCACCGAGACGGATTGCGGGATCTCCTTGAGTGCGGTCGCGGTCTTGGAGCCGGTCGTGGTCTTCCTGGCGACGACGCCGTCGACCGGTCCGGTCGCGCTGTCGCCGGCATCGCCCTCGACCACCACGGGTTCGAGCTGGGTGGCGGTCTGCGCATCCTGCGCGAACGTGGTCATGGGCGTGATCATGGCAATGGCGGCGCCTGCCAAAAGCAGCTTCATCCGGCAGATTCTGTTCATAAGGCAACCCCCAGGTTCTCTAGACATATACCTGACTGTTTACTTCAACTTATCAGCGGATCATTGGACGGATTTGCGCGGTTTGTCGGTTTTTGTCCAAAAGGCCGACATTGCTGCGTCCTGCTGCGGGGAAATGTCATTGGCGCCGGTGGGCGGCCATCCAGGCGCCAGGCGTCAGCCCAACGATGGATTTGAATACCCGCGTCAGATGCGCCTGATCGAAAAAGCCGGTGGCTTCGGCGATATCACCGAGTGACGCCTGTTCATGCGCCATCATGGCCTGGATCTTTTTGACCCGCGCCTGCATCTGCCAACGGTGCGGCGGCACGCCGGTAGCCGCCTTGAAGGCATGGCTTGTGGCGCTTTCGGACAGCCCGGTCAGCCCGGCGAGATCGGCGAGGCGAATCTTGTCCAGGCAATGCGCGTCGATATAGTCGGTGACCAGGCGCAGCTTGCGGCGGGACAGCGGCGCGCGGCACCGTTGTCCGTCCGGTCGGCCGATCTCGAAAAGCCCGGCGAACAATGCGTTCAGCAGGCCTTCGCCATAGAGGTCGTGCATCGGCAGGCTGCTGTCGCATTCGGCCGCGATCAGGCCGGCGAGTGCTGCGATCCGGTCGTCGCAAAACTGGAAGCGCGACACATGCAGGGCTTCGCGGTCGAGGCTGCCGCCGAAACGGCGTGTCAAAGCTGCCTCGTCGAAGTGCAGATCGAGATGCTTGATGCGGCGCAGGCCCTCGACCCGACCCCTGATCGGCACGCCCGCCGGTATGTAGGCCATGGAAAATGCCCGGTCGTGACGACGCAATTCGCCCCGCATGCCCTCGACGAAAAAGGCGCCGTCGCCATCGACCTTCAGCGTCACAAAGAGCCGGGGGTCAGGAGACACATAATAGCCCTCAGCTTGCTCCCCGCACGAAACGTCCCAGAGGTCGGCGACGACGCCGTCCCAGACATGCCCCTTAAGGCCGCCAATGACGGAAAAACCCTGAATGCGACTTTCCATGCGCGGAGCGAAGGCCACGTCGTTTCCCTGTGATGGCATGATCCTCGGGCCTTGATATATTTCATGACAGAAATTATCAAGTTTTACCGAGGTCAAACAGAAACGCAGTGAGCGGCGTCGGGCGAAATCGATTCTATCGTTGTGTGTCCAGGCGCGCGCGAAATTCCTCGAACTCCGCCTCAGTAATGCCGGCGACTTCGGCTTCATTGGGATAGCTGCCGCTCGCGACGTCCTTGCGGAAGTCCGACAGCGCCTCGACCCGCGCGTCCCTGACCGCCCGGTGCAAGGCGGCCAGGTTGCCCCAGGCACGCGCGTGGCGCGGCAGCCGGGCGCTCTCGCCGCAAATGTCGGAGGTGAACAGGAAGATGACATCCGCCTCGGTGCCCGAGCCGAGCGAGACGGTGACGAGCGACGTGCGGCGGTTGATCTCGGCCATCACCTGCGCCGCGATGATCTCGCATTCGACGGCGAAGGCGCCGGCATCCTCGAGCCGCCGGAAGCGGTCCCATAGTTCAAGCGCCTCGGCCGAGGTCTTGCCGACCGCCCTGATGCCGCCGACCCAGGTGGATTTGCGGGGTACGAAGCCGAGATGACCCATGACAGGTATCTGTTCATTGGCGAGCAGCCGGACGCTGTCGTGGCCACGCCCGGTGATCACCGCATCGGCGCCTGAGGTGATGGCGCCAAAGGCGGCGCGCAGGATCTCGTCGCTGGTGACGGCGTCGGCGAAGCCGAGGGCAGCGGTGACAAAAACGCGGCGCGAACCTTCGCGTACGCGCAAAACGTTGGCGGCGCGGCAGACGACCATCTCGACGCCGGCGGCCTCGGCGGCCGCAGCCTCATCGGCTGTCTCGGCCGTCACCTGGGCGGAATGGCGCCCGGTGCCTTTTAGCGCGCGCAAATCCGCCACGGTTACGCTGCGCTCGACCTCGCGGCCGCCGAAATCGAAGATGCGCGGCATCTCAGCCTTTCATCTTTTTGGCGTAATACTCGGGCGCCACGACACCGGGCTTGGAGAACCAGGCAGGCACGTCGACGCCTGAGTAGAGCAGGATGTTGCCCCACGGATCGAAGGCGCCGGTGCGCACGATGACCTTGGCCTTCGCCGCCATCTCGCCGAGGATGGTCTCGTGCTTCGTCGTCTCGAAATCGGCGTCGGGAAACAGCCGCTTCAGCTTGGCCAGCAGCGGTGCATTGTGCACCGGCAGCGTATCGGCATAGCCGACGCGCTCGGCGATGAAACTGGCGGCGATCGGCGCCAGCACGGTCTCCAGGTCCGGCACGTCAGGCGAGATGGCGAGGTCGATGCGCCAGGCGCTCGACGGAATCGGAAAACCCGCGTCGCAGACGATCATCAGGTCGCCATGGCCCATCGAGGCGATGGCGTGCGCCAGTTCGGCATTGAGCAGCCGGTTTCGGTTCATGTCGTTTCCTTCTTTGTTGTCTTTAGGGCCATGTTGTCTTCAGGGCCTGGGCGTAGAGCGCGTCGGCCTTGGCTCGCTGGGGCAGACCGGGAATGACGCCGAGTTCGGTGCAGGCGATGGCGCCGCAGACGACGCCGAAGCGGACCGCCTCGATTATGTCGCGGCCTTCGGCGAGCGCCACCGCGAAACCCGAATTGAACGCGTCGCCGGCGCCGGTCGTGTCGACCACATTGACAGGCACTGCCGGCACCATCACATCGAGTTCGTCGGTCAGGATCAGCGCACCGTTGCGGCCGAGCGTCACCACGACGTTGCGGACACCGCGGCGGCGCAATTCGCCGGCGAGTTCGCGCGAGGAGCGCGGGTCATCGGCCGGCAGGCCGAGTAGAATGCGCAATTCGCTCTCGTTCGGGGTCAGATAGTCGACGGAGGCGAAAATCGTGTCGGGAAGCTGGCGTGCCGGGGCGGGATTGAGGATGGTGCGAGCGCCATGCTTGCGGCCGAGTTCCATGGCGCGGGCGGCGGCGGCGATCGGCACCTCCAGCACGGTCATGACGACGTCGCTCTCGGCGATGCGCTGGTCCGCCGTGTCGACGGTCGTGGCGTCCATCAACTCGTTGGCGCCCATGTCGAGGATGATGAAGTTCTCGCCCTTGTCGTTGAGGATGATGAAGCCGACGCCGGTGGCGCGCTCGGTGCGCGTCGTAACCAGGCTCGAATCCACGCCCTCGGCGGCATAGAGATCGGTGGCAATGCCGGCCAGCTTGTCGGTGCCGATGATGGCGACCAGCGACGAGGCGGCGCCCAGCCTTGCCGTGGCGACGGCCTGGTTGGAGCCTTTGCCGCCCGGCCCCATGTCGAAATCCGTGCCGAGCATCGTCTCGCCGAAAATCGGCAGCTTGGGCGCCCGCATGGTCAGCCCGACCGCGAAACTGCCGACGATTGTGATCTTTGGGGCTATCTGGGGTCTGCTGGTCATCAATGCCTCGTTCGGGCCTCGTTCAGGACGCCATGGCGCGCGCCAGGATTGCTTCCTCGTTGATGCCTGCGCCGGTCAACTCGCCCGAGATCCGGCCGTTGCGCAGCACCAGAACGCGTTCGGCGTTCATGATCAATTCCGGAATCTCCGACGAGATCATGACCACGGCCACGCCTTCGCCGGCAATGCCGCGCAGGATGGCGTAAATTTCGGCCTTGGCGCCGACATCGACGCCGCGCGTCGGCTCGTGCAGGACAAGCACGCGCGGGTTGGTGACGAGGCTGCGCCCGAGGATGATCTTCTGCTGGTTGCCGCCGGACAATGTCGCCAGTCTCTGGCCAAGATGTGAAATGCGCGCGTCGAGCCGGGCGACCTGCGCGCGGGCTTCGCGGTGCACCGCGCCACGCCGCATGAAGCCGGCAAGCGAAAAGCGCGGCAGCGAGGCCGAGACGACATTGTTGGCGACGCTCATCGCCAGCAGCGCGCCGGCGCCACGCCGGTCCGCCGGCACCAGGGCCATACCGTTGCGGATGGAGGCGTGCGGGTCGGCGGCGCGTAGTTCCTTGCCGTCGATGGTGATGCGGCCGCTGCGGCCGCACAAGCCGAACAGCGCCTCGCCAAGCGTGTCCTTGCCGGAGTCAGGCAGACCGCCGATGCCGAGGATTTCACCCGCGCGGGCGTGGAAGCTCAAATCATCGAGGGCTGGCGCGGTCAGCTTCTCGACCGAGAGCACAACCGGTGCTTCATCCGACCGTGCCTCGGGCTGCAATGACCACTGCGCCGCCGTGTCGAGATTGCGGCCGACCATGGCACGGATCAGCCGGCCTTCCGACAGGCCGTCATTGTCCAGCGTCTCGATGGTGCGGCCGTCGCGCATCACCGTTATGCGGTCGGCAAGGTCGAGCACTTCCTTCAAATGATGCGAGACATAGATGACGGTGACGCCTTCGCCGCGCAATTGCCTGACGATGTCGAACAGCCGCTCGCTCTCGCGTTTGGAAAGCGCGGAATTGGGTTCGTCTAGCACGAGCACGCGGGCGCGCTGGCGGATGGCGCGGGCAATCTCGACCAACTGCATCTCGGCGACGGAAAGCCGGCCGACCCTGGTGTCGGGGTCGAGCTTGCCCATGCCGAGGCGGGACAAGGCCGCGCGGGCCTCGCGCCGCATCTCCTCACGCGGCACCAGCGACACCGCTGAGCGCGCCGCCATGTCCGACATCATGATGTTGTCGGCGATGGTCAGTGTCGGGCAGAGCGCCAGTTCCTGATAGACCACGGTGATGCCGGCGGCCCGACTGGCCAGCGGCGAGGCGATGGTAGCCTGCTTGCCGTCGATGCGGATTTCGCCGCTGTTTGGCTGCAAGTCGCCGGCAAGGATGTTCATCAAGGTCGATTTGCCGGCGCCGTTCTCGCCGACGACGGCATGCACTTCACCGGGACGGAAGTCGACGGAAATACGGTCGAGCGCCAGCACGCCGGGAAACCGCTTGGTCAGGCCGGAGATTTCGACGATGGAGGCAGGCGTCTGTTGCTCGGTCATGAGGCTGGCTGAACGGAGAGCCGCCGACCTCAGTGGCCGGCAGCTCGCGTTACGCTGGCATGCTACTTCTTGGCGACCTCGGCGATGTTTTCCTTGGTGTAGACGCCGACGCCGGTGTCGAGATTTTCGATCGGCTGGCCTTTCAGGAACTGCACGATCAGGTCGACCGCGGCAAAACCCTGCTTTTCCGGCGCCTGGTCGATCGTCGCCTGGACATTGCCGTCCTGTACGAGCTGCACTGTCTGGTCGAGCAGGTCGAATCCGACCACCTTGACCTTGTCGGCGGCGCTGTTGCGTTCGACCCAGGTGCCGGCGGCCGGCGTCGAGCAGCATTCAAGCGACAGCACGCCGGAGATTGCCGGATTGGCCAGCATGGCATTCTCGATCGCAGCATAGATCTTCTGCGGATCGGTGCCGGTGTTGAGCGTGGAGACCACCTCGATGCCGGGTTCGGCCTTGAGCGCCTCGCGCGCGCCGTTTTCGCGGTCGAGCGACCACTGGGCGGCGGCATCGATCGTGGTGATCATCACCTTGCCCTTGCCGCCCAGCACCTTGGCCATCAGCTTGCCGGCCTCGCGGCCGGACTGGACGAGGTCCTGGCCGGCGAAGGCGAGGCGCTTGCTCTCCGGATTGTCGGTGTTGAAGGTCACGACCGGGATGCCGGCGGCGATCACGCGATCGATCAGCGGCGCCAGCGCGTCGGTCGAGACCGAGGAGATCGCCAACCCGTCCATCTTGCCCATCAGCGTCTCGATCTCGCTGATCTGGCCGTCGGCATCGGCGCCGACGGGACCGATGAACTGGGCGCTGACCTTGTCCTCCTTGGCGGCGCGCTCGACGCCGGTCTTCATGAACGGCGCGAATTCGTTGGAGACGTCATGGTAGGAGACGTAGATGTCGAGCGGCTGACCGGCGGCGATCTTGGCCTTGATGCGGTCGGCCAGCGCGAAATCGGCGAGCTTGGCGCCGGCATGGGCCGACAGCGGCAGCAGGCTGAGTGCGGCTGCGAGAATGACATGTCTGAGTTTCATGGATAGTCCTCCCTTGTTTGGCCCTTGATTTGACCTGTTGGTTGCTCTGCTTTCAGCTCGTGCGACGCGTGCTCCATTTGTCGATGCCGACCGCAATGATGATGACCAGACCGATCATCAGCTCCTGGACAAAAGGCGACACGCCCATCAGCACCAGCCCGTTGCGCATGACGCCGATAATCAGCACGCCAAGGATGGTGCCGAGGATGGTGCCTTCGCCGCCCGACAGCGAAGCGCCGCCGACGATGGTCGCCGCGATGACATCGAGCTCCAGCCCGACGCCGGTGCGTCCGGCCTGGCCGCTGGGCAGGAAGGCCATGCTCAAAATGCCGGCGAAGGCCGCCAGCACGCCCATCAGCACGAAGGCGTAGATCTTGACGGAGTTGACGGAGATGCCGGAGACGCGCGCCGCCTTGGCGCTGCCGCCGACGGCATAGACGCGGAAGCCGAAATTGGAGAAGGCCAGCACCACCCAGGCGAGTGCGGCGATAATGACGAAAAAGACGAGCTGCATCGGGACGATGCTGAACAGATAGCCCTGACCCATGAAGCCGAAAGCCTGCAAGACGTCGGGCAGGGCGCCGTTGCGGGCGTTTACCGTCACCGGCTGGCCGTTGGTCAGGATGAGGGCGGCGCCGCGCACGATGGAGAGCATGCCGAGCGTCGCGATCAGCGAGGGCAAGCGGCCATAGGTGGAAAGCACGCCGTTGATGAGGCCGATGGCGACGCCGGTGGCGAGGCCCACCCCGATCGCCGGCAGCAGCGCCCAGCCGGCGATGATCAGCATGCCGGTGGCAAGGCCCGAGAATGCATAAGTCGAGCCGACCGACAGGTCGACCTCGCCGGCGATCAGCACGAACGTCATGCCGACCGCCATGATCCCGAGCAGGGAGATCTGGCGACCGACATTGAGCAGGTTGAGCGACGTCAGGAATCCGTCGGTGGCGAAGGACAAAAACAGGCACAGCGCGAGCAGCGCGATGAACACGCCTGCCTCGCGCGCCCGCAACAGCCGCGCCAACGTCATTCGGTCCGTGGCTGGCGCGCGCGCGCCGGTCCTGACCGCATCGGCCATTCAGCATCCTCCCTGCGTGCGGCGAGATGCCGGTCGCGACCGGCCCCGCCCTCCCGTTCTTCCCTCATCGACCCAGGCAGAGCTCGCGCCCCGATCGATGCATGAGAGCCTGATCATCCCAAATAGATTCAGGATTTGGCCCTATCTCTTTGTTCGACCTGATCTTTTCCAGCCCGAAGGTTCAGGGGATCAAGGTCCGGCGCGGGCGCGATCGTCCACGCCTTGCTTTGGCCTCAGGACGCCTTGCGGAAAGAGCCGGCCGGCACCTTGCGCAACTCATCGTAGTTTCCGTATTCGCGCACCTTCTTGAACGGCGCGTTCTCGATGGCGTTGTAGGAGCAGATATAGCCCCAGCGATAGGTATTGGAGCGGTTGGCGTCGGAGCGATGCAGCAGATTGCCGTCGAAGATCAGCGCGTCGCCGGCTTCCATCTCGACATAGATATGCTCGTAGCGCTTCAGCGCGGCTTCCAGATGCTCCTGCTCGACATTGGTCTGGTCGTTCTCGCGGATATGGTTGAGACGGCCGAGCTTGTGCGAACCCTTGAGCACCTGCAGGCAGCCATTCTCGCGGGTCGCCTTGTCGAGCGCGACATAGATGCTCATCATGTCCGGCGCGAGACAGCCGTAATTATACCAATAGCCGAAATCCTGGTGCCATTCCCAGGCGCCGCCCTCGTTGGGCTGCTTCATCGTCATCTTGTGGCTGTAGAGATAGATTGGCTTGCCGACGGCGGCCTCGGCGAGATCGACCATGCGCTCGTCGCGTGCGAGCAGCCCGTATTTGTCGTCCTCGGCCTTGGTCCACATCTTCAGAAGCGTCGTCTTGCCTTCCTTGTCGCCTTTGGCCATGACGGCGCCGCTCTTGTTTTCCGCTTCCAATTGCCTGCGCGCGTGATCGCGGAAGTCGTCCACCTCCGCCGTGGTCAGCAGCCCCTGGCGAATGATGTATCCATCGCTGGTGTAGCGCTCCTTTTCAGCCTTGGTCATCGCGAGCATCGTCTTGCCTCCCTGGTCTTCGCGAACGGGGCCGTCCTTGGCGCCCTGCGCCTTGAAGCCCGGACAAGGCGAGGGCTAATGAATGCCGATCCCGCCTGCCTCTTGAGAGCGACCATAGCGGCGCCCGACGGGGAACAAAATGGACAGCAGAGCGCTGTTTTTGTATAAAACGCGCATGAGAGCAAGAACGTCCGTTGTCGAGAGTTTCCACTATGTGCCGGCCGCCGGCTGGACGCGCACGGCGTTCAGTGTGCTGCGCGCCGGCAAGGTCGCCGCGGCGCCGGATTACCGGATAGAACGCGCGGCCTATCCCGGCCAGGACATCCTCTATTGCCTGGCGGGCCGCGGCGTCGTCGAGACGCTGGGGCAGCGGCTCGAGGTTCGGCCGAGCCAACTGGTGTGGATGGCGAACGAGGCGCCGCATGTGCATGCCGCCGATGAGCACGACCCGTGGAGCCTGCTCTGGTTCAGGCTCGACGGGCCGGACCCGGCCATCCTGCGCCGCAAGCTGTTCGGCGAGGGCAGCCTGCGGACCGTCTTCACCGACGCGATGAACCCGGTGCCCTGGTTCGAGCGGCTGTTTGCGGCGCTGCGGCGGCGCGACGCCAGTCTCGACCTCAGACTCAACCAACTGGTCGCCGAATTCGTGCTTTTGGTCGACCGTGCGCTGGCCGGCACCGGCATCGACGATCTGCCGAAGGCGCTGGCCGCCGCCGTGGACGCAATGCGCGGCGAACCCGGATTCAACTGGACCGCACCCGACCTGTCCGCGGTCACGGGGCTCGGCCCTTCGCAGATCCGGCGGCTGTTCCAGAAGCATCTGCGCACGAGCCCGCATCAATGGCTGATGCGCGAGCGGCTGATGCAGGCGCAGTCGCTGCTGGTGCAGAGCGACCAGCCCCTGGGCGAGATCGCAGAGGCCTGCGGCTTCTGCGACGTCTATCATTTCGGGCGGGAGTTCAAGCGCTCGGTGGGGATCTCGCCGGCGGCCTGGCGGCGCAGCGAATTGGGCACCGGGCCGGGATATTAGCCCGGCGCCACATCCATGATCATCATCAGGCCGCCGCCGCCCTTAACCTCGACATTGTTGTTGGTCGTGTGGTGCGGGATGTGGCAATGCAACAGCCATTTCCCCGGTCTTTGCGCCCGCCACAGCACGTCATAGCGCTGTCCGGGGCCGACATTGACCGTATCGGCCATGTAGCGGGCGCTCTGTGTGACGGGCCAGTGCCTCGAATTCCGAACGGGCTTGATCGATTTCCAGCTTGGCACCCGAAGGCGCGCCCAATGTCGTGCTGGGAAATTCGTCGATGAGGGCAGGGCCAGTCCGGGCGCGGACGGTCTTGGCCGCCGCCTGGAACGCCGCTGCGTCATAGGCCCGCCTGCCGTCGAACATCCCGGCGATCGTTCTCGCGGCAGCGGCCATCTCCCTCATCGAGGACTGGCGCGTGGCGACGATCGCGTCAGGGCCGGAGCCGGCGACCGCGGAGGCGCAGGCAAGCGACAGGATCACCGCAGCCGCAGCCCGTCTCACTGCGCCATGCCTTCTCCCGCCAACTCGTCGATGATCGGACAATCCGGCCGCTCGTCGCCATGGCAGTGTTCGACCAGATGATGCAGCAGTTGCCGCAATCCAGCCAGTTCGGCGATCTTTCTGTCGATCTCCACCAACTTGGCTTGCGCGATGGTCTTCACGTCGGCGCTCTCACGGTCCTTGTCGTGATAAAGCGACAGCAATTGCCGACACTCGTCGACCGAAAATCCCAGGCTACGCGAACGCTGCAGGAACCGTAGGCGGTGGATGTCGGCAGTCGAATAATCGCGATAGCCATTGTCCGTCCGGACCGGGTGCACGAGGCCGATGTCCTCGTAATAACGTATCGTCTTCGGCGGAAGGCCGGACTTTTCGGACGCGATGCCGATGTTCATGATGGAATCTCCGTTTGCAACGGAGATACACCTTCCAGCGGCTGGAAGGTCAACACTGTAAAGTGGACGCGGCCATGAAGTGCCGCCGTTCACGGCTCGTCGATGTCTTCCTTTGAAGGGTTCCGCGAAATAGCGCGTTCCTCCTCGTCGTCCGGCAGCGCTTCGTCGCTGTTCTGGTACGGATTGTCGTCGTCTTCCTCGGGCAGTTCGGCGTCCTTTTCGACATCGTAACGGATGTCGCCGTTTGCCGGCACGCTTTCCTTTAGAATGTTGGCGCCTTTGATCGCGTCCCAATCCTGCTGTTCGATTGTCGGGCCCTCGGGCTGATCGTCGGGTTTTCTGCGCGGTGCCATCAGAGATCTCCTGTGCATCGGTCAGTCAAACGCCTAACTCTGCCGGCCGTCGCATGGTTCCAAAAACATCATGGACTGGATTTTACCGGCCTCTGGCTCGCCATTGTCCTCCACACAGAAACGGTCGTGTGGAAGCGTCCGGCACGAACTTGCGCGATCTCTAATATAAGTGCACACTGCCGAGTTGGACGGGAAGACGGCTCGTAAGCACGGCTCATAAGCAAAGCGGGAGGAAACCATGAACAGCATGAGCCTCACTACACTCGAACGCGGCAAGACGACGATCGATGTCGCGGCGCTGGAAGCGCTTTCGACGCAATTGCGCGGCACGGTGCTGAGGGAAGGCGATGGCGCCTATGACGAGGCACGCAGCATCTGGAATGCCATGATCGACCGGCGGCCAGGGCTGATCGTGCGCTGTGCCGGCGCCGCCGATGTCATTGCCGCCGTGAACTTCGCCAGGGAAAACCGGCTTCTCGTCGCTGTTCGCGGCGGCGGCCACAACATTGCCGGCAGCGCCGTCTGCGACGGTGGCCTGATGATCGATCTTTCGCCGATGAAATCGGTGCGGGTCGATCCGCCGACGCGGCGTGTATGGGTGGAGCCTGGGGCGACGCTTGCCGATGTCGACCTGGAAACGCAGGCTTTCGGACTGGCGATACCGACGGGAATCAACTCGACCACCGGCATATCCGGCCTGACGCTGGGTGGCGGCTTCGGCTGGCTGACGCGAAAATTCGGCCTGACCATCGACAATCTTCTCAGCGCCGATGTGGTGACCGCCGACGGCAAGCTGCTGCGCGTCAGCCAGACCGAGAATCCGGACCTGTTCTGGGCGCTGCGTGGCGGCGGCGGCAATTTCGGCGTCGTCACGGCTTTCGAGTTCAAGCTTCACCGTGTCGGTCCCCAGGTTCTGTCGGGACTTGTCGTTCATCCCTTCGCCGATGCCCAGGAGGTGCTGCGGCAATACCGTGATGCGCTCGAACTGGCGCCCGATGAACTGACCTGCTGGGTGGTCATGCGGCAGGCGCCGCCACTGCCCTTCCTGCCGGCTGAATGGCACGGCAAGGAGGTGCTGGTTCTGGCCATGTGCTATTGCGGCGACCTTCAGGAGGGAAAGAGAGCGACGAAAAGGCTTCGCGCCATCGGCACGCCGATTGTCGATGTCGTCGGTCCCAATCCGTTCGCGGGCTGGCAGCAGGCATTCGATCCGTTGCTTACATCAGGCGCCCGCAACTATTGGAAGAGCCATGATTTCACCGGGCTTTCCGATAGCGCAATCGAGGTCGTCACGGCAGCGATACCAAGGCTTCCGGGGCCTGAATGCGAAATATTCCTTGGCCATGTCGGCGGCGCGGCGGGCCGGGTGAAAGCGGACGCAACGGCGTTCCCGCAGCGCAGCGCGCATTTTGTCATGAATGTCCACGCCCGCTGGCGCGAACCGGGAATGGACGAGGCCTGCATCGACTGGGCGCGCGGCATCTATGAGGCGGCCAAGCCCTATGCCGCAGGCACGGCCTACGTGAATTTCATGCCCGAGGACGAGGTCGACAGGGTCGAAGCGGCCTATGGCGACAACTATCGGCGGCTTCTGGAGATCAAGCAGCGCTACGACCCGCTGAATCTGTTCCGCATGAACCAGAATCTGCGGCCGATGGAAAAACTGCAGGCGGCATAGGGCGGTTAGCCGAACGAAGCCTCCACGGTCAGAAACGTGGCTTGTCGTCGCCGCCGATCGTTTTTTGGGCCCGAACGGGTCTCCAACCGCCACGCGCCAGCAAGGTCTAGTCATTTCGTTTGCTTGACTCGACCGGCGAAAACGGGCAGCAAAGCCGCATATGGAGGGCAATTTCGCCACTTTCATAGTCATGAAGGACGAATATTTCGAAGTGACCGCCGCCAAATCGGCGACCGGTGGAGGGATTGGTTAACCAACTTTGTCCATCTTTTGAATCAATCGGCAACAGCAGCGAAGGGTGCCGGGGGGCATCAGGCGAACTGTGATCGTAACGGATGCGAGGGCGCAAGCCGGCAAGCCGATTGAGAGTGTTGTATGGCGTTTTTGTATTCGAAAAGCCGGGGTGACAATCCATCTGGATTGACTTCGATGAGGCCCAGCCTGCGTTGGGTCGCGGTTCCAGCCGTCGGCGCAGCGGTCGTTTTGTGGTCGGTGGCGACCATGGCCGGCCTCTACTCGGTGGGGGCATCGCTCACTGCCGCTTCCAACAGCCTGCCGCAGAGCCTGCGTTCACCGCGCACCATCGCGTTCGCCGATCAGCGCAGCACGTTTCCAAATTCCTGGGCCCATTCATGGGCGCCGCAGCTCTCGACCGGCCGGCAGGCGTCGCTGCTCAATCGATGCGACGCCGGCTGTGTGCACGCCGCCGGCAGCTTCTCGCACGATGACAAGGAGGCGCGCATCGAGCCTTTGGCGCGGTTGAACGAGGCCGCTGCTGCCATGCCTCGTGACCGCTTCGACAGCGTGGTTGCGAAAGCTGCGTTGTCGCCGCAAAAGCTTGCCGCGGCCTTTGCCAATGCCTCTTCTCACGTCCCCGGTGCACCATTGGCGCTTGCCGGCCCGCCGGTGGGGGCTCGCTTTGCAGGCGCCGCGCGCGTGCCGGACCTGCATGGTCCCGCATCCGAGCGCTTCGGGCCTGAGGTCGCGGAGATCGAACGATCCTCGCGCCTGGCGCTGGCGTTGGCGAACGCATTGCCGGAACAGACGATCCCTGAACAGATGATCGATGTGCTGCCGCCCGCGGCAATGGCAAATGATGCTGCCGCCGCGCAAGAGCCGCAGCAGGGCGAAATGCAAGTGGCCTCGCTGCCGCCGCAGGACGAGATGCCCGACAGCATTCCGGTGCCAAATTTCCGTCCACAGGCGAAAATCGAGCAGTCGGACGAGGCGCCGGCGGTCAAGGCACCGAGCACCCAGCCGGCCAAACCTTCCAAGGCTGCCCAGGCATCCAAGGCCAAGGCAAGCAAGGCGGTCGACGCGCCGCAAGTCGAGACGCAATCTCCAGGAGCCTTGTCGCCGCGCAATTCGTCACTCGCCGCTCTGCCAGGCGTGCAAGGCAACCCGGCCAGCCGGAACACGCGTGCCAGCCAGAGCACGCAAAGCGGCTCGGGCACGCAAAGCGGCCCGGGCACGCAAGGCGGCCAGGGCAAGCCGGCCAAGCGATCGAAAGCTCAGGGCGGCGACATGCTGGCCTATGCCAAGCCGGACAATCCTGAGCGCGGCGTCGGCGGGGCCTTCAGGAACCTTTTCACCAGGCCATCCCTGGGCAGCGGCGTCGCCGTCTACGATATCTCGGCGAAAACCGTCTATATGCCGGACGGTTCGCGACTCGAGGCGCATTCGGGAATTGGCTCGATGGCCGATCAGCCGCGCTACGCCAACCGCAAGAATGTCGGCCCGACACCGCCCGGCACCTATGACTTGAAGCTGCGCGAATCGCGCTTCTACGGCGTCGAGGCGATACGTCTCACCCCCACCGGCGGCAACAACACATATGGCCGCGACGGCCTGCTCGCCCACAGCTACCTGCTGCGCGGCGGCCGTGCGGAATCCCATGGCTGCGTGGCCTTCAAGGACTATGCGCGCTTCCTAGCCGCCTACAAGAAGGGCAAGATCAAGCGCCTCGTCGTGCGCGGCTAAGCAGCCGCTGACGCGGATCGCGAAGGAGCTCGGCGTCTAGAGCCTGTTCCATCCCGATCGAATCGGGATGGGGCTCTATCTTTTTGTTTGAGCATGATTTTTCCGAAAACCGGATTCCACTTTTCGGGATCATGCTCTAGACCCGCAGCGGCGAGAACGAATGCCGCCACGGCACCCGATTGTCAGTAGCCGCCACCGAAACCGTTTTCATTCCCGGCCGGGCAGACTATGACTGGCCGGGGCGGGTCGGCTCCGGTTCACCAAGAGGATGTCATGACAATACGCGCTGTCGTCTGGGGCGAGAATATCCATGAGCGGACCAATGAGGTGGTCGCGGGCATTTACCCCGAGGGCATGCACGCTACGATCGCCAAGGCGCTGAATTCCGACAAGGCGATCTCCGCCTCGACCGCGACGCTGGAGCAGCCGGAGCATGGCCTGCCAGCCGACCGTCTGGCCGAAACCGACGTGCTCGTCTGGTGGGGACACAAGGACCATGGCGCGGTCGCCGACGAAATCGTCGAGCGCGTGGCGCGTCGCGTCTTCGAAGGGATGGGGCTGATCGTCCTGCATTCCGGCCATTTCTCGAAGATCTTCAAGAGGCTGATGGGCACGCCGTGCACGCTGAAATGGCGCGAGGCGGGCGAGCGCGAGCGGCTCTGGGTGACCAGCCCCAGCCATCCGATCGCTGCCGGGATCGGTGAGTATTTCGAGCTCGAAAATGAGGAAATGTATGGCGAGCAGTTCGCCGTTCCGGAGCCGCTGGAGACGGTCTTCATCTCCTGGTTCCAGGGCGGCGAAGTGTTCCGGTCGGGGCTGACCTATCGCCGGGGCGCCGGAAACATCTTCTATTTCAGGCCGGGGCACGAGACCTATCCCACCTATCACGACGCCGCCGTGCAGAAGGTGCTGCGCAACGCGGTCAAATGGGCGCACAACCCGCTGGGGTCAAACCCGGCCGTCCTCGAGGCGCCGAACGTGCCGGTGGAAAAGGCGCTCGAGCCGATCGTCGAGCGCGGCGGCAAACTTCATGCCTCCGGCGAAGCCGGCTTCCGCTAGACCGTGATCCGAACCTTCGATTCGGAAAAATCAATGGTCAAACAATACGATAAAGCCCCATCCTGAGGATAAGAATCATGCGGCTTTTGATACTCGGCACCGGCTGGATGGCGCAGGAACATGCCCGGCAGTTCGGCAAGATCGATGGCGTCGAACTGGTCGGCGCCGTCGATGTCGACCGTAAACGCGTCGACGAATTTTCCGACAGCCACGGCATCCCCAATCGCTTCACCTCACTGGAGGATGCGCTGGCATGGGGTGAGTTCGACGCGGCGGCAAACGTGACGCCGGATCGCATCCACCATCCGACCACGATGATGCTGGTCGCGGCGGGCAAGCCGGTGCTGTGCGAAAAGCCGCTGGCGGAAAACTTCGAGAAGGCCAGCGAGATGGCCGACGCCGCCGAGCGGGCCGGCATCATCAACATGGTCAACCTGACCTATCGCAATGTGGCGGCGCTGCAGAAGGCGCGCGCCATGGTGCTGGCCGGCGAGATCGGCCAGGTACGGCATGTCGAGGCGTCCTATCTGCAGAGCTGGCTGGTGTCGAAATTCTGGGGCGACTGGCGCACCGACCCGAAATGGCTGTGGCGCCTGTCGCGCGGCCACGGCTCCAATGGCGTGCTGGGCGATGTCGGCATCCACATCCTCGATTTCGCCAGCTATGGCGCCGCACTCGACGTCGATCATGTGTTCTGCCGGCTGAGAACCTTCGACAAGGCGCCCGGCAACCGGATCGGCGAATACGAGCTCGACGCCAATGACAGTTTCGCCATGGCGCTGGATTTCTCCAACGGCGCGTTCGGCGTGGTGCACGCCAGCCGCTGGGCGACCGGCCATCTCAACGAACTCAGGCTGCGCATCTATGGCGACAAGGGCGGCGTCGAAGTCGTGCACAATCTGAACGGCTCGGAGCTGAAGGCGTGCATGGGCGAGGACATCGAGAACGCCAAATGGCAGGCCCTCGACCCCGGCTCGGTGCCGACCAACTACCAGCGCTTTGCCGGTGCGGTGCTGAGCGGCGTGCAGGCCGAGCCGTCGTTCCGCCATGCCGCCGAGCTGCAGAAGGTGCTGGACCTTGCCGTCGTCTCGGATGAGAAACGGGCAGAGCTCGGGGCACACGCCGACACACAGTGAGATCTTTCGAGGAGGAGCCAGCCATGGTCACGCGCCGCGCCGAATGTTCCTGCGGTCAGCTTTCCGCAACCTGTTCAGGTGAGCCGGTACGGGTTTCGGTATGCCATTGCCTGGCCTGCAAGCGGCGCACCGGCAGCGCGTTCAGCTTCAATGCCCGGTTTCCCGAGGACAAGGTGTCGATCGAGGGGCGATCGGCGGAGTTCATGCGCGTTGGCGAGGAGGGCGGCCGCGTCACCTACAATTTCTGCCCGGACTGCGGCACCAATGTCCACTACCGGATCGACACGCAGCCCGGCCTGGTCGCCATCCCGGTCGGCGCCTTCGCCGATCCGTCGTTCCCGCAGCCCTTCCAGTCCTTCTATCACGACACCCGGCGCTGCCAGTGGGTCGAGATCCGGGCTGAACCTCTGGCTACTTTCGGCTGACGTTTGGACGGTGCAGTCTGCAACCGTCCACACTCTCCACGCATTCGATGGGCTGTGAACACGATGACTTCCAACCATGATCCGGGCAACAATGATCCCGGCGGGCCACTGACGGGCTGGACGATCAAGCTCGGAGAGTCGCCCCTATCCACAGCGGCACCGACTTTGGCAGGGCTTGTCGAACGCTTATGAAGCCCAAGCTCGTCGAGGGCCGCAGGCAAGACGCGAGCCTTCGCTGGTTCGACCGGGATATCCCGCCGGCAGCCCGCCGAGATCACGGACGCCGGTCACTGATTGAAGTAGCGCGGGGCGGCGCAAGTCATCCGTCCTCGCGCTTTCCACTTGCAACCAACTGCTTCAGGCGGTGTTGACAGGTTGAGCCGCAGCGAGGGAATGTCCGGTAGATGCTGATCAATCAGGTTCTCGCCTTTGCCATCATCGCGCTCATGATGGCGGCGTTCGTCTGGGGCCGCTTCCGCTATGATCTCGTTGCATGCGGCGCGCTGATCGCCGCGCTCGCCATTGGGGTCGTCCCATATGACGAGGCGTTTTCCGGCTTCAGCGACGACATCGTCATCATCGTTGGCAGCGCGCTGCTGGTCAGCGCTGGCGTCGCGCGCTCCGGCATCATGGAATTCGCCCTCCAGCGCTGCGCACCAAACGTGACGGGTATCCGGGCCCAACTCGTCTTGCTGGTCGCGGTCGTCACCATACTGTCGGCCTTCATCAAGAATATCGGCGCGCTGGCGATCATGATCCCGATCGCCTTTCAGTTCGCGCGCAGGTCCAACACCTCGCCCTCGGTGTTCCTGATGCCGATGGCGTTCGGCTCGCTGCTCGGCGGGCTGATGACGCAGATCGGCACTTCGCCCAACATCGTCGTCTCGCGCATCCGCGAGGAAATCACCGGCACCGCCTTCACCATGTTCGACTTCACTCCGGTCGGTGCGGCACTGGCGGCGGCTGGTATCGTCTTCCTGGCGCTGTTCTACTGGCTGGTGCCGGTGCGAACCCGCGAGTCCAGTTCCATCCACGAGGCACTCGACAGCCACAGCTATGTCACCGAGGCGCGCGTCGTTGCCGACTCGGTGGTCAACGGCAAGAGCGTGGCCGACCTCCTGAAATATGCCCGAGGAGAAGTGGTGGTCACGTCGATCCTGCGGGCTCGCGCTCAGCGTATCATGCCGCTGCCCGACGCAGTCCTGCGCGAGGGTGACATCATGCTGGTCGAAGGCCGGCCGGAGGCGCTCGACCGCGTCGTCGCCCAGGCGAAGCTCAGCGTCACCGGCAGCCGCGAGGCGGCCGGGGGAGGCGGCAACGAATCCTCCACCGCCATCGAAGCCGTCGTGGGCGAACATTCCCCGCTCATCGGCTGGTCCGCGCAACAGCTGGCGCTCTACGACCGTTTCAACGTCAACCTGCTGGCCGTCAGCCGCAAAGGCGAGCGCATCAGCGAACGCCTTGGCGCAGTGACGCTGCGGATGGGCGACGTGGTCGTGCTGCAAGGCAATCCGCTACGTTTACCGGACATTTTGCGCGAACTCGGCGCGCTGCCGCTCGCCGAGCGCCCGATCCTGCTCGGCAGCGTGCGGCACGGAATCGTCCCGGTCCTCATCCTGGCGGCGGCGATGGGCTCCACTGCCGGCGACCTTCTGCCGGTGCCGATCGCCTTCTTCACCGCCGCCGTCGCCATGGTGTTGTTCCGCGTCATTCCGGCACGCGATATCTACAGCGCCATCGATGGGCCGATCCTGGTCATGCTCGCCACGCTGATCCCGGTCTCGAATTCACTTCGCCGCAGCGGTGCGACCGACGTCATCGCCATGTGGCTCGCCGATGTCGGCGCCGCGTTGCCGCCGGCCGGAGCGCTGGCGCTGATCCTGGTCGTCGCCATGGCCGTGACGCCGTTCCTCAACAACGCAGCGACGGTTCTGGTCGTCGCGCCGATCGCCGCCAGCTTCGCCGCAACGCTGGGCTATCGGCCTGAAGCTTTCCTGATGGCGGTGGCGATCGGTGCCGGCTGCGATTTCCTCACTCCGATCGGCCACCAGTGCAACACGCTGGTCATGGGCCCCGGCGGCTACCGTTTCAGCGACTATCCGCGGCTCGGCCTGCCGCTGTCGATCCTGGTCATCCTGGTCGCCGTTCCGATGCTGATGCTGGTCTGGCCATTGCGGTAGCACACGAACACGGGATTGATTTGCCCTTCGAAGCAGGGAGATTCCTCAGACACCGAAAGTCACGTCGGCATCTCGGCCTTTGGCGGCAGCCAGGTGATCGAACCTGACTCTAGTGCCGCAGGATCTTGCTCAGGAAGGCGCGGCTGCGGTCGGTCTTGGGATGCGAGAAGAACTCGTCCGGCGTGCCGCTCTCGACGATGGCGCCGGCATCCATGAACACGACGCGCTGGGCGACCTTGCGGGCAAAGCCCATTTCGTGCGTCACCACCATCATGGTCATGCCTTCCTCGGCGACCGCGACCATCACGTCGAGCACTTCCGAGATCATCTCGGGGTCGAGCGCCGAGGTCGGCTCGTCGAACAGCATGATCTTGGGGCGCATGCCGAGGCAGCGCGCGATCGCCACGCGCTGCTGCTGGCCGCCGGAGAGCTGTGCCGGATATGCATCGACCTTGTCAGCCAGCCCGACCTTGGCCAGTAACTCGCGCCCGGCTTGCTCGGCTTCAGCGCGCGGGATCTTGCGCACATGGATGGGAGCGAGCGTGACGTTCTCCAGCGCTGTCTTGTGCGGATAGAGATTGAACGACTGGAAGACGAAGCCGATCTCGGTGCGCAGCCGCGTCATGTTGGTGGCGGGGTCGCCGAGGCGCTGGCCGTCGACCACCAAGTCGCCGTCGCGGATCGTCTCCAGCCCGTTGATGCAGCGTATCAAGGTGCTCTTGCCCGAGCCGCTCGGGCCGCAGACCACGACCACCTCGCGCGGTTCGACGCTGAGCGTGATATCCCTGAGCACATTGAGCGCGCCGAACCATTTGTTGACGCCGCGAAAATCGATCATTCCGGTTTTGGTCATATTGCCGGACCCTTGGGGTTCGATGTCACAACTGCACCTCGCCATGCGCCGCGCCCATGCGCTGCTCCAGCCGTCTCGCCAGCATGATCAAGGGATAGCAGACGATGAAATAGCCGAGGCCGACGAGGAAGAAGACCAGCAGCCCGTTCGGCACACGCTGCACCACCAGCCAGCCGACGCGGGTGAGGTCGGTCAACCCGATGGCCGAAACCACCGAGGAATCCTTGATCAGCAGCACATATTGCCCGACCAGCGGCGGCAGCACGATGCGCATCGCCTGCGGCAGCACCACCTGGCGCATGCGTTGCCAGCGCGACAGGCCGGACGCAAGTGCAGCCTCGACCTGGCCGGTCGGCACCGAGCGGATGCCGGCGGCGACGATCTCGCAGATGAAGCAGGCGGCCAGATTGGTCAGCGCGATGATGCCGGCGGTGAAGGCGTCGAGCTCTATGCCGAGCTCCGGCAGGATGAAGAAAATCAGGAAGATCTGCACCAGGAACGGCGTGCCGCGGATGAGGTCGACCCAGGCGCCGATCGCCGCGCTGATCAGCCGGTTGCCGCCGGTTCGCAATATGCCAAGGCCAAAGCCGAGCAGCGTGCCCAGCATCAGGCTGATCAGCGACAGCACCACGGTCATACCAAGGCCGCGCAAGGCGAGGGGGTAGCTGCCGGCGAGGCTTTGCAGTTGCTGCCAGATCATGTGCTGCTCCTTGCCGGCTGCAAGCCGAGCCAGCGGCCGGACAGCGCCGCCAATCCCTTGAGGCAGTAGTAGAGCAGGAGATAGAAGGCCGCGATGGTGATGAAACCTTCCGCCGGCATGAAGCGGTCGGAGGCGAGCAACTGGCCGGCGCGCGTCAGTTCGGCGACCGAGATCAGCGACAAAAGGGCGGAATCCTTGACCAGCACGATCGCCTGGCCGAGCAGCGGCGGGATCGTCACCTTGAACGCCTGCGGCAGGATGACCAGCCGCATACGCTGGACATAGGTCATTCCCGAGGCGACGCCGGCCTCCACCTGGCCGCGCGGGATCGACAGGATGCCGGCGCGGATGATCTCGGCGACATAGGCGCCGCTGTTTAGCGACAGAGCGAGGATGCCGACGACGAGCTCGGGCAGGACGACGCCGAGGCGGGGCAGGCCGAAATAGAGGAAATAGAGCTGCGCCAGCAGCGGCGTGGCGCGCACCGCGTCGATATAGGCCTTGGCCGGGACGCGGAACAGCCAGCCGCGCTGCAGGTTCATGGCGGCGAGCACGATGCCGACGGCGAGTGCCCCGGCAAAGGAAATCAGGGAAAGCCACACGGTCGTGACAAGGCCCTGCCCGAACAAGGGCAGATACTCGACGATGGTGCGGAAGCTGAAGTTCTCGAGCATGGTGAGTGGACAGTAGTGAGTAGGCAGTAGGCAGTAGTGAAGGTTTCCGGAATGGCCATCAGCCATTCGATGCTCCCTACTGCCTACTTCCTACTTCCTACTTCCTATTTGTCAGTGATCCTTCTTCCAGGCGTCGGAATTGACCCAGTAGTCGAGATTCTTCTGCAAGCGGCCGTCGATGCTGACCTGGTCGAGGAACAGGTTCATCCAGATCAGCAGGTCGGGCTCGTCATAGCGGGTGGCGAAGGCCAGCGGCTCCTTCGACAGCAGGTCCGGCATGATGGTGAAGTTGCCGGCCGGATAGGCGGTCGACTGACCCTTGACCGCCGAGACGTCATTGACGCCGCAATCGGCCTGGCCGTTGTTGACGGCGTCGAGCAGCAGCGGGCCGCCACCCTTGTAGCTCTTTATGTCGGCGTCCGGGAAGGCGTTCTTGGCTTCCTTCTCGCCGGTGGCGCCGAGCAGCACGGCAATCTTGGTGCCCTTGGCCTTGCAGTCCTCGGTGGTCTTGAACTTGCCGTCAGCCTTGGTGAAGACGGTACTGCCCGTATACATATAAGGTTTGGTGAAGGCGACCTTCATGCCGCGCGCCAGCGTCGGCGTCATGTCGGCGACCAGAAGATCGGCCTTGCCCGACAACAGCGCCGGGATCAGCCCGTCCCAGTCGAAATCGAGGAAGGTGATCTTGACGCCCATTTCCTTGGCCATCAGCTCGGCGAGTTCGACCGAACTGCCGGTGCGTTCGCCGGCCGCACCGACCAGCGAGAAGGGCGGTCCTTGCGTCTGCACGGCGACGCGCAGTTCGCCGCGCTTGGTGATGTCGTCGAGCGTTCCGGCGCTGGCTGCGGCTGTGAGGCCGGCGAGCGCGAGGCCGGCGATGAAAAGCTTGGCAATCTTCATTTGGGCATTCCTCCTTGTTGTCGTTGTTGTTCCACTTTGTTGTTCACCCATTGGGGGTGCCTTCTTGAGCGGCAGCGCCGTTGCCGGCGGCGACCACCGTTCGAAAATCTGTCTCCTCAGTCCCAGCCGACGGTTTCGGATACCCGTATACCGCGCCTGGCCAGTGCGTCGAGGAAGCGGCCGTCGGGCACGTGCAGCAACGGGTTGAGCAGGCCGGGCGTGGCGATCTCGCCGCGCGCCAGCATCTGCGCGACGATGCTTGCGGGATAGCCGACGCCGAGGCTCATGCCGAACAGGCCGGACGCCAGGTCGCGTTCGATGATCAGGTCTGAGGTCACCGTCTTGCGGCGGCCGCCTTGCGTGCCTGAAAAGACATTGCGCATGACGCACAGGTCCTTCTCGTCGGCGCCATATTGCAGTTGCGGGCCGAGCAGGCGGCCGAGAAATTCGCGCGGGCTTGAGCCGGTGCCGGGCACCTTGTCCTCGGAGAGGAAGCCGAGCTCCTTGAGCGGAGCCCAGAACGCCGACCATCCCGGCCAGCGCAGCGAATAGCGGCCTGAGCGCTGCAACCCCCTGGCGGCGGCCAGCATCTCGACATAGTGCGGCGCGTCGCCATTGGGGAAGGCTTCCAATTGGCCAAGCCCGGCGACCTCGATCTGGTGGATGAAGCGGTTGTCGTGCTGGCGGCTGGCCGGCACCTCGACCCGCTTGCCGTCCTCGATCAGCACGCTGTCGCGGTTCTGGCTGACCAAGACCATGTCGAAGTTCCAGCTCACCTTGTAGCACAGCGGCTTGGCCATCGCCTTCGGCTCGGGGATGCCGCCGCAGTAGGAATCGATCGCGGTGATGGTGTCGAACTGCCGGGCGGCATGGGTGTAGAGAACAAGGTCGATGCCGGGGTCGAGCCCGCATTCGGTCATGATCGAAACGCCGGCCTTTTCCGCCGCCGGCGCCAGATCGGCGATGGCCTTGCCGTAATTGGTGGTGACCAGCGGCGTGCGCGTCGCGATCGCGGCCAACACCGCTTCGCGCATCAGCGGCTGCGGCAACAGGTCGATGACGGCGTCGACATCAGCCAGCACATTGGCCAGGGCCGGGCCGATCGCGCCTTCGGGCACGACGAAACGCACGTGGGTGAGATCGGTCAGGCCGCCAAGCCGGGCAGCCCCGTCCGGCGCGGTATCGACGCAGACGACCTCCTCGACACCGTCGCTGGCGACGAGATCGGCGATTGCCGCCCGGCCTTGCAGGCCGAGGCCGCCGAGAACCGCGATCTTCATGCCGGCTCCTTGCGCGCAACGTCTTCCGACCAGCAGCCTTCCGGCAGGCTCACCCATTTGTTGCAGGAGGCCATGACGACGAAAGTCTCACTGCGCACGACTTCGCCCGGTTCGCCGGCGCCGGGGATCAACTCGCTGGTGACGCGGTAGAGATCGGCGACATCGCCGGCCACGGTCACATCGACGATGATGTCGAAGCGCCCGGTGACCACGGCGGCCGAATTGACGAAGGGCAGTTCGGAAATGCGCTGCGCCAGCTCGCGAGCACGGCCGCGCCCCTGGGCATTGATGCCGACGATGGCCGAGATCAGCTCGGGGCGCTCGGTCAGGTTAAGCAGCCCGACGATCTTGAGCAGGTTGCGGTCGAGCAAATTGCGCAGCCGCGTGCGCACCGTCGGCACCGAGATCGCCATCGTCTCGGCGAGCCGATTGATGGCAAGCTGCGCGTCCTGCGACAGCAGCTTGACCAGTCGCCGGTCGGTCTGATCGAGATGTTCCCGCAAAGGCTCTAACTTTCATAAAAGGAAATAATTTGTAGAGTTTTCTTTCTGATATGAAAACAACCTAGGCGATATCCTTTGAAACCGCAAGAGCGTTCGGCTGCCTGTTAACAGGGCCGGATGGTGTGAATCCCTGAAGGCGGCGGGCTTTGCAGGTGGCCGACCGAGGGCATGCCGGCTAGCGGGGCTTCCCGATCCCAGGAATGCCGCCGATTCGCTCGGCGAGAAAGTCGACCAGCAGCCGGACCCGGGCGATGCCCGCGCGCTCGGGGACGATCAGCATGCTCAGCGGTATGGGAGGCGGCTCGTAGTCCGGCAGGACCACTTCCAGCCGGCCGGTCGTCAGGAGATCGCCGACCAGCCAGTGATGAGCAGGTGCGATACCGCGGCCGGCGACGAGGGCTTCGCGCGCGGCAAGCCCATGGTCGACCCGAAATCGGCCGCCAAAAGGCACTGTGTGGCGTTCGCCGTCCGGCCCCTGCAGGGCGAGCGTATCGCTTCCCGCGATGTTCGACATCCGGATGCCTTCATGGCCAGGCAGATCCTGCGGGACAGCCGGCCGGCCCCGCGCCGCCAGATAGGCCGGCGCCGCCACCAGCAGACGCCGCGACTGGCCGAGCGCCCGCAGCTTCATCGAGCTGTCGGTGAGGGGACCGAGACGAAGCGCGATATCGACGCCCTCCCGAACAAGGTCGATGCGCTCGTCGGTGAGACTGAGATCGACCCCGATGTCGGGATAGCGGTCCTGAAAGGCGAAGATCAGACGGCTGACGTGCAGGACCCCGAGCGCCGCCGTGCAGGATATCCGGATCGTGCCGGCCGTCGCGCCGCGCGTGCCCCGCGCCTCATCGCCGGCCTGCTCGACGAGGCGCAGGATCTGAACGCAGTCGGCATAGTAACGGCTGCCTTCATCGGTCATCGTGACACGCCGGGTGGTCCTGCTGAGCAAGGGCACGCCGACAGCCTCCTCGAGCTCCCGCAAATGCCGCGTGACCGTCGACTGCCCAACGCCGAACTCGCGCGCGACGGCCGACAGGCTGCCGCGCTCGGCGACGCGAACGAAGGTGCGCATGCGCTCGAGTGTAACGTCCGACCTATCCATTATTCGGCATGATCTTATGCATTGTCTACATGTAGCGGATCAGACCGGGACTGGCTAGCTTGAGCGTCTATCTTCCATGATCGGAGCTGACCCCATGAACGTCCTGCTTGTTTTCGCTCATCCTGAACCGCGGTCGCTCAACGGCGCCCTGCGTGACGTCGCCATCAGGGAACTCGAGGCCCAGGGCCATGAGGTGCGGGTGTCCGACCTCTATGCCGATGGCTGGAAATCCGAGGTGGACCGTGCCGACTTTCCGTCGTGGGCCGCCGAAGCACGCTTCCTGCCGGCCGAGGCCTCCAAAAAAGCTTTTGCGACCAACACTCTGACCGACGACGTCAAAGCCGAAATCGACAAGCTGCTGTGGGCCGACACGCTGATCCTCCAGTTTCCGCTCTGGTGGTACACCATGCCGGCGATCCTCAAGGGCTGGGTCGACCGGGTGTACGCCTACGGTTTTGCTTATGGAGTCGGCGAGCACAGCGACAAGCGATGGGGCGACCGCTTTGGTGAGGGAACGCTCGCCGGCAAGCGCGCGATGCTGATCGTGACCACCGGCGGCTGGGAGGAGCATTATTCCGCCCGCGGCGTCAACGGCCCGATCGACGACCTGCTGTTCCCGATCAATCACGGGATCCTCTATTATCCGGGCTACGACGTGCTGCCGCCCTTCGTGGTCTACAGGGTTGACCGTTTCGGGGAGGCCGATTTCGAGCCTGTCGCGGAGCGGCTGCGCGAAAGGATGCGGACGCTCGAGACGATCCAGCCCATTCCCTATCGGCAGCAGAATGGCGGGGACTATCACATCCCGAGCATGCAGCTCCGCCCCGAACTGGGCGACCCGGGCGCCACGGGCTTCGCCCTCCATCAGGACGGCGCCGGCGCCAAGGCGGGGACGTCGCGTCGTACCTTGCGTGATGTAGCCTGACGCAGGGCGAGGCAGGGAGCCCGGAGCCTTCGGGATGAATCAGCGGCCGGCCCGGAAGATCGCCACCGCCGCGGCCGTCAGCGCGGCATTGCCGGACGCCATCGTTCCGTCGGGAAGCGCCTTCCCGTCCTCCAGCCCGACACGCGTCGACCATTTGCGCTCGGCCGCCCGCTCCACGAAAGGCCACATAGTGGCGTTCTCGCCATGCAGCAGGATGCTGCGGCGGATGCCGGCGTGCTCCAGCACCTTTTCGATGCCATCCGAAACAGTGAAAGCCTCGTCCAGCGCCTGCTCGGAAATCTCGATCAGAATGCGCAGCCCCCGTCCGCCATGGTCGAGGCTGACAAGGCGCTCCGCGTCGGCGATCGATGCAAGCCCCGCCTCGACGCCGATGCCGCGCTGGCGCAGGCTTTCCATCACCAGTGGCGCCGCCGACTCGCTGAGATTGACCGAGGCGTAGTCCGGCAATTCACGCCAGCCGGCGATGGCCACAAGCGTGCGCTCATCGTCATTCTCGATCCAGGCGCCGGTGGAGACGCCGATCAGCGTTCCCGGGCAGGCGCGGCGGAGCGCGAGCACGGTCGGGTCCATCGCCGCCGGCGTCAGGCTTTCGCGGCCGTCCGGCCCGCGCGCATGGACATGCAACTCGGCCGCACCGGCGGCCACGCAGGCCGCGCCGTCGCGCGCCATGGCCTCGGCGTCAAGCGGCAACTGCGGATGGAAATCGGCGCTGCGCGCGCCATTGATGCAGGCTTGAACGATCATGGGCAGGACGGTCCGGTTGCAGTTGGGGGCCACATTAATGCAGAGCCGGGAAGACTGAAATCGGTCGCGCAATCATCCTGACAAATGGGCGGCCAAGCCTGAAGCCCATGTAACGGAATGTGCCGCCACGGCGCGCCTCGCATCGGTCTCGTTTCATTCGATCAGAAGCAGACCGCGCTTTTGGTCGCCATCGCTATCGATTGTATCCATGGCAGAGAACAGGCGCTCGCGCTCGATCAACCATGGCTTGTAGTGTTCGTTGACATCGAGAACGAAAACCATGTCCTGCGCCTCCAGATATCCGCCGATCGGCGAAAAATGGCCAACGCCGGCGCCGAAGATCTTCTCGCGGGTAAAGTTGATGATGTAGCGGCGGCCGGGATCGTTGGCGCGCTTCATGTGTTCGCGGAACTCCTCGGCGGTCAGGTTCCGCAGCACGGTGACTTTCCGCTGGGTCTTCGTTCGGGCTACCTCGGCGACCTCGTCGAGCGTGAGACCGATGATGCAGAAGCCGGTCCAGCACTTTCCCGTCCCTTCGAGGACTTCCGCCTCGGTTGTTTCCTCTTCGCCGATCGAGCGGAATGTATTGGCGACGCTGGCCGGACCGCACCGTGATCCGTTCGATTGCCATTCGACGTCGGCATTGAAGGTGGCAGCGACGGGCAGCCTCCAGGCGGTGTCGATCAATTCAGGGGTACGGGTCACGGATGACTGGATTGCTTCTGGCGAGACGGCCGCCTGACCAGCAATCAGGAATGCGGCGCCGCAGAGCAAGGCAACGCCGGCAATTGCAGCGAAAGCAAGACCGCGCTTCATGGGCAGAACCTCGAAGCAGTGTCGCAACAAGACAATGCAGAAACGGTGGCACAGCGTCAATCAGCGCTGCAGTAGGCGCGAAAGTGGCGCTGTCGCCAGTTGCGCCGATCGGCGCGGCTACCTGGAAAACTCGCTGCGCACGATGCCGTGGCGCTGCAGCTTGTCGTAAAAAGTCTTGCGCGGGATGCCCAGCGCCTCAATGGTGCGCCTGACGTCGCCCTCATTGCGGCCGAGCGTCTCGCGGATGATGTCGGCCTCGTAGCGCTCCAGCCGCTCGGGCAGCTTCATGGCGGTGTCCGGCTGGGCAAGGGAAGGGGATTGCGCCTTCGCTTCCTCTTCCAGTCCAAGCACGAAACGCTCGGCGAAATGCGCGAGCTCGCGGACATTGCCCGGCCAGTCATGCTCCCTGAGATGGCGGTGGACGGCAGCCGGGACGGCCGGCACCGGGCGCCGGAAGCGGGCGGCGGCGCGCTCGGCGAAGTAGAAGAACAGCAAGGCGATGTCGTCGCGGCGTTCGCGCAGCGGCGGGATCGAAATCGTCACCACGTTCAGCCGGTAATAGAGATCCTCGCGGAACGAGCCGCGCTGGCGCGTATCGCCAAGATCGACCTTGGCGGCCGCGACGACGCGCAGATCCACCGGCCGCACTTCGTTGGTGCCGAGCGGCGTGACCTCGCGCATTTCGAGTACGCGCAGCATCTGTACCTGCGTCGGGACCGGCATGCTTTCGATCTCGTCGAGGAACAGCGTGCCGCCGCTGGCATGCTCGATGCGGCCGATGCGCTTCTTCTGGGCGCCGGTGAAGGCGCCTGCCTCATGGCCGAACAATTCGCTCTCGATGACGGTCTCCGGCAGCGTGCCGCAATTCAGGGCGACGAAATTGCCTCTGGCGCGGCGGCTCCAGCGATGCAGCAGGCTCGCCACCACCTCCTTGCCGGAACCGGTCTCGCCGGTCACCAGCACGTCGACATCGGTGTCGGCGATCTGCCGCAGCATGCGGCGCAGCCGCTCCATGGCCGGCGTCTGGCCGATCAGCGGCAGGCCGTCCTGCGCCTCGCCGGCCGCCTCGCGCAAGGCCCGGTTCTCCATCACCAGGCGGCGCTTTTCGGCCGCCCGGCGCACGCTCTGCGCCAGCAGGTCGGCCGCAAAGGGTTTGGTGATGAAATCATAGGCGCCGTCCTTGATCGCCTTGACGGCAACCGTGATGTCGCCGTGGCCGGTGACGAGGATGACGGGAATGTCCGCATCCAGCCGCAGGATGCGGTCGAACAGCTGCAGGCCGTCGATCTCGGGCATGCGGATATCGGACACCACGACACCGGCAAAACCGGCGTCAAGCCTGCCCAGCGCCTCGGCCGCCACGGCAAAAGCCGACACCGAAAAACCGGCCAATTCCAGCGTCTGCGCGGTGGCCTTGAGAAGCTCGCTGTCGTCATCGATCAGGATGACCGGTGCTGCGTCGTGATCCGTCATGGCGTCTTACGCTGCTTTCAAGAGATGGATGGTGAAGCTTGCGCCGCCGTCGCCGCTCGCAACCTCGATGCGGCCGCCATAATCGGCGACGATGTCCTTGGAGATGACGAGGCCGAGGCCAAGGCCTTTTTCCTTCGAGGTGTTGAACGGCGTGAACAGCGACTTCAGCATCGCGGGCGGGATGCCGGGTCCGTTGTCGGACACGATAATGGTCACGCCGTTTGGCGCCTCCTCGACCGAAATCTGCACGCGAGCGTCGTCGCGTCCATCCAGCGCTTCCAGCGCGTTCTGGAAGAGGTTGATCAGCACCTGTTCGAGCCGGATCCGGTTGCCCATAACCCTAAGGCTCGGTGGCGGCAGGTCGATGGATAGCGCATCGAGCCGGCCGGCAAAGCGGCTTTTCAGGAGCATGACGGCGCCCTCGATGACGGCGCTGAGTTCGACCGGTTCGGCAGCGGTGCGGCCCTTGCGGGCAAAAGCCTTCAGTTCCTCGGTGATGGCGCCGATGCGTTCCGTGAGTGCTGCGATGGCGCCGAGGTTCTCCTCGGCGGGCGCCGTCTGCTTGCGGTCGAGGAAGGTGCGGGCATTGTCGGCATAGGCGCGTATGGTGGCGACCGGCTGGTTGATCTCATGGGCGACGCCGGCGGCGACCTGGCCGAGTATGGCGAGACGGTTGGCCTGAACCAGCTCCTGCTGCACCACCTGGAGTTTTGCCTCGGTGCCGCGGTGGTCAGTAATTTCGGCCTGCAACCGGTCGCGAGCCTGGCTCAGATCCTCGGTGCGTTCGACGACGCGACGTTCGAGCTCGCCGCGCGCCGCCTGTTCGGCGGCGATGCGCATCTGCGCCGACTGGCGGCGCCACAGGAGATAGGCGGCGAAACCAAGCAGCGGGATGACGACGCCTAGCGCCAGAAGCCGCATTTCACGGATCGCGGCAGCGACCGGCGCTTCTGCCGGGACGAGATAGTCGAGCCGCCAAGGGGTCGAAGGGACCGGCGTGGAGAGGCGCAGATATTCCGCATCGCTGCCGCCCGGCGTCACGGCATGGACGATCGACACGTCAGGGCTCAGCGACTCAGGGCGGGTGATCGGCAACGGCACCAGCGGCGCGTCGCCGAACTGCTTGGTATCGCGGATGGCGGCAAGCGTCGGTTCGGCCAGCGGCGCCGATGTCATGAAACGCCAGGATGGCACGCTGGTGATCAGCACGACGCCATGCTCGTCGCTGACATAGGCGGGACGGTTCGCCTCATGCCAGTCAGCCTCGAGCTGGTCGAACTCCATCTTGACGACGACGACGCCGAGCGGTGCGGCGGCACCGCCGACGCGGCGCGAGATGTAGAGGCCCGGACGCTTGCTGACGCTGCCGAGCGCGAAATATTCGGCGGTTCCGGCCTGCATCGCGCCTGAGAAATAATCGCGGAATCGGTAGTCGTTGCCGACGAAGCTGATCGGCTCGCGCCAGTTGCTGGAGGCGATCGCGAAGCCGTCGGTGCCGATGACATAGAGCACCGCTGCCTTGGTGCCGGAGACCAGCCCTTCGAGCTTGCGGTTGAGCACATCGCTGGCAACGGCGTTTTTCTGCGACAGCGCGTCACGCACCTGCTGGTCTTCGGACAAGAGCAGTGGGAGCGCGCGCGGGCTTTCCAGCACGGCGCGCAGCAGCGCGACCTTCAGATTGGCGTCGGTGCGCCCCTGCGCCGACAATGTGCCGATCTCGGCGGTCCGGCCGTAAAGGCCGGCGCCGTACAACGCTGCTCCGGCGATCGCAAGGGCGACGGCCGCAAACAGCAGCCAGGCGCGGCGCGCCCGCCGGCGGAGTTCTCCGGGCGTCGACGACCCAGGTGTTGAAAATGGGGCAGCGGCGGGGCGTTGCAGCATGGCCTATCTGTGCATGATTTCGCACAAAACACAATTCGCGCTATGCGGATGGCCGCACAGGCTGCGTGTGAAACGGCCTCGCCAGCTCCAAAATATGCAATAAAATCAAAGGCTTGGTCCTCCTCCGCACATTTGGCACGGCAGTTGCAAACACGAATTCAGCAGTCGCGAGGCTGCTGGAGGTCAAAGCAACTGCCCCGGGGAGTCGAGCTTTTCGATCGGGGCGCCATGGAGGACGTCATGCAGCCAGCATTCGCTGCCGCCGAGCCGCGCGGCAAACTTCCCTTCTATCGGCATCTCTATGTGCAGGTGCTGGCGGCGATCGCCGCCGGCGTGCTGCTCGGTCACTTCTATCCCGAGACAGGCGAGGCGCTGAAGCCGCTCGGCGACGCCTTCATCAAGCTGGTCAAGATGGTGATCGCGCCGGTTATCTTCCTGACGGTGGCGACCGGCATTGCCGGCGTTTCCGACCTGCAGAAGGTCGGCCGCGTCGCCGGCAAGGCGATGATCTACTTCCTGGTGTTCTCGACACTGGCGCTGGTCGTCGGCCTCGTCGTCTCGAACGTTGTCCAGCCGGGCGCCGGCATGCACATCAACCCGGCGACGCTCGATCCCAGCAAGGTGGCGACCTTTGCCCAGAAGGCGCATGACAGCACCATCGTCGGCTTCCTGATGAACATCATCCCCGACACCATCACCGGCGCATTCGCCAAGGGCGATATCCTGCAGGTGCTGTTCTTCTCGGTGCTGTTCGGCGTTGCCTTGGCCATGGTCGGCGATCGCGGCCGTCCGGTCGTCGATTTCCTGCAGGCGCTGACGACGCCGATCTTCCGCCTCGTCGCCATCCTGATGAAGGCCGCCCCCATCGGCGCCTTCGGCGCCATGGCCTTCACCATCGGCAAGTACGGCATCGGCTCGATCGCCAACCTGGCCATGCTGATCGGCACGTTCTACCTGACCGCGCTCTTGTTCGTGCTTGTCGTGCTGGGTGCGGTCGCCCGCTACAATGGCTTCTCGATCCTGGCGCTGATCCGCTACATCAAGGAAGAGCTGCTGCTGGTGCTCGGCACCTCGTCCTCGGAAGCGGCACTGCCCGGCCTTATGGCCAAGATGGAGCGCGCCGGCTGCAACCGCTCGGTGGTCGGGCTGGTCATCCCGACCGGCTACTCCTTCAACCTCGACGGCACCAATATCTACATGACGCTGGCCGCCCTGTTCATCGCCCAGGCGACCGATACGCCGCTGACCTTCGGCGACCAGATTCTGCTGCTCGCTGTCGCCATGCTGAGTTCCAAGGGTGCCGCGGGCATCACCGGCGCGGGCTTCATCACGCTCGCCGCGACGCTCTCGGTGGTCCCCACCGTGCCGGTCGCCGGCATGGCGCTGATCCTCGGCGTCGACCGCTTCATGTCGGAGTGCCGGGCGCTGACCAACTTCATCGGCAACGCCGTCGCGACCGTGGTCGTGGCGCGCTGGGAAGGGGAACTCGACCAGGCCCAGTTCGCCGCCGCGATGGCCGGCGACCTGATCGAGGACGTCGACCTGTCGCTGCCCGGACTGCAGCCCGCCTGACCATTCAGGCTGCATAGTCATAGCCCGGAGCCGGCTTGCCGCCGGCTTCGGGACAGAGCTAGTCTTCTAAGCCGATTTGCGTCTTCGGGCAGTAGGCCCGCATGCGCTCCGCGATATGGAATACGATCGTCCCGACTCGAATAGGGCGAGATCGTTTGGGCCAACTTGGTCGATCACCGTCGCCAGAAGTTCGAGTACCAATTCCATTCCCAGGTTCGGCCCGCATCAGCGGAGAACGCCCGGCTATAAATCGGGGCTTCCGGGTCGCGCTTATCCCAATGGAATTTCACGATAACGTCTTTGTCGGCGACAACCTCACGGCCAAAGAACTCTCCTTCGTCGCCGTCGAACGAGCCAACCTTTCCGCCATCGAGTTTCACTGCGTTGCTGTCAGCCCAGTAAATCGTCCACAGGCGCGTCTGCGGATTGAACAATCGCACGGTGAGGCCTTCGAATGGCTTTCCGTCAAATTCCGTATGGAAAATGTCGAAATTGCCCAGCCCCAGCAATACGGGGCGGAGTTCCTGGGTCGCGTCAAATTCCTCCCATTCGTCGCTGCCGGTCAGCTGTTCCTTCAATGTACGATTCCTGATGTTCCACTTACCTATCAAATAGTCGAAATCATTTTCCGACGAAGTCTCGCTCGCCGTAATTGCAAGCCCATCCGATGAAATAGAGAATGCGCGCATGCATGTATCTCTTTTGGGACGACTTCATGCCAGCGCATCTCCTCGGCCACGCCGACTTCTCCATGCCCCGCAAACGCGCAAAGCGAAGATCCGTTCCGCGACCGCGTCGCCGCCGCCTTGGCAAGGTGTTCGGCGACGGCGCCGCGATCTGGCTCCGGATGCAGGCCGCTTATGATGCCTGGCATGCGGAGCGGGAAGTGGATGTCAGCGCCATTCCAACGCTGCATGCCGCCTGAGACGTAACGGGTTTGTGAGTCTTATGTCGGCTCGGCTTTCATCTATTCGAGCCGAGCGATCGGCGAGTGGCTGTGGAAGCGGGTCAATGAGCACGCCGGACCTGCTTCCAAGGGCATGAAGCGGCCGGCGACGCAATGGGCCAAGCCGGGCTGATCGGCCGCGTCAAGCACCTGCGCGGCGAGGAAGATCTGCGGCATGCATCATTGCAGGACGTCAAAGAGGATTGAGCTTGTCCACCAAAGAATTGTTCGTCCGATTTGAAGGCCGCAACTGAGCTTTAGTGGCAATGCCCGCTGACGCCGGCTGGCGACCTTTTGAACCCAGGCTAAGCTATGATAGCGGGTGATTAGTAGGGGCGAGTTGATTGCAAGAAGAGGGGAAACGTTTGAGCCGCATTTTGGTAACTGTCATCGCAGGAATCTGCTTCACAACATCGACTGCTTCGGCCGGGCAGGGAGAGCAGCAAAACATCAACTACTTGGCACGTATGGCAGATGGCAAATTGCATCGTGCTGCAGCAATTTCAGGTAACATCTATGGCGTATTGAAAAGGTGCCCGGCGCTAAAACCAAGCGAAAGTGGAAAAGCCATGATGGCTGTTTCCATCCTCTTGTACGACGGGGTAGATAAACACTTGGCACCTAATCCGGCTAAATTCAAGAGGGCTATCCGCGTGCTTGAAAGCGCTTACCGTAAGGCTGTTCTGAGTAAGGTTAGTTGCCAGGCCGAGAGGCCAAGGACCCAGATAGTTACCGGTAGATGTCCGCCTTGCCAGGCGGGTGTTCGGATGAATTCTCATGCCGGCTGCCGCAATAGCGATTGACAGCGGACTATTCCGTAAATCACTTGCTTACATCCGATTGACTTACGTAAGCAATATGCTTACATGTTGCATGATCAAATCGTTCAAGCACAAGGCGCTTGCGGGCCTCTTCCAGACCGGAAAGACCGCAAAGATTGACGCCAAGATGCACAAGCGCATCCTTGTGCGGCTTGACCGTCTGGAAGTCTCGGAAAAGCCTGATGACATGAACATGCCGGGCTTCGACTTCCATTCTTTGAAGGGCTTTAGCCCGACCCGCTATACGGTGCATGTCAACGGGCCGTGGTGCATCACTTTCGAGTTCGACGGCAATGATGCCGCCCACGTCGATTTCGAACAATATCATTGAGGCGGCAGATTGGAGCAGTTGATTTATGAGCGTGTATGAGCCGACGCGTCCGATGGAGCGCTGCCCGTCCCACCCTGGAGCGCTGCTTGACGACATCATCCCGGCAACCGGAAAGACCAAGGTGGAAATCGCCAATCTGCTCGGAATTTCGCGCCAGCAGCTCTATGACATCATCCGCGAGAAGAAGCCGGTGTCGCCAGCCGTCGCCGCCCGCCTTGGGAAGATGTTCGGCGACGGGGCCGCGATCTGGCTCCGGATGCAGGCCGCTTATGATGCCTGGCACGCGGAGCGTGAAGTGGATGTCAGCGCCATTCCAACGCTGCATGCCGCCTGAGACGTAACAGGCCTGAGACATAACAGGCTTGTGAGCCTTGTTCTGCGAAGGGCTTGCTCCGGCCGCATTTGGGGGTCAGTATCCGTCATGCCTTCAAGGTGCCCGTCCGCTTCGATCCCGACCTGATCGCGACCGAAGCTTTGCCGTCGGGTCGGTTGTCGTGTCATCCCAGCCGGACCTTCGGAGCCGTTGCTGCCGTCGACCCCTGATCCGGGCGGCAGTTCTCGAAGGCAATGGCGGCCTCGGTATGAAGTCGCAAAGCAAGAGACGTGACCCGTCCCTGGCCGAAGGCGACAAACTTTCTACCAGGGAATTCGTGGGACGCGCTTGAAGAGGGAGCAGGCCCGTGAGCGGGTTTGCTGAAACCAAGGCAAGATGCGAGGTCAAACGCGATGCAGCCTGTCCAAAACAGCATCCCGGTATCCATCATCATCCCGAACTACAACTATGCGCGTTTCCTCAAGCGCAGCATCGACAGCGCTTTGGAGCAGGACTACGACGATGTCGAAGTCATCGTCGTCGACGACGCCTCGCAGGACAATTCCACGACAATCATGAAATCCTATGGCGACAGGATCCTTGCCTGCCCGCGGGAGAAGAATGGTGGACATGCCGCCGCCTTCAACACCGGCTTTGCCGCAAGCTCGGGCAAGATCGTGCTCTTCCTCGATGCCGACGACTATCTCTATCCGACCGCCGTCTCGACGATCGTGGACATCTGGGATGCGGCAACCGCGCAGGTGCAATCAAGGCTGCATATCGTCGACGAGCGACAAGGCATGGAGCAAGGGGGCATCAAGCAAGAAGGCGTCAAGGATGTCTTTCCGCCGCCCGAACTGCCCTTCGACAGTGGCGACGTCATGCCGAAGCTCCTGCACAAGGGGCGTTACCAGACGACCGTGACCAGCGGGCTGGCCTTCGACCGGACGACGCTCGAAACAATCATGCCGATACCGGAGCCGGAGTTCCGCCAGGGCGCCGATGGCTATCTTGCGACGCTGGCGCCGCTTTACGGGCACGTGCAGTCGCTCGAAGAATGCGTCGGCGCCTACCGGATCCACGGCGCCAACCATTCGGTGTTCGGCGAGAAGCTCGCCGAGCGGGCGCGCTGGCGGGTAAGTCACGATTTTCGTCGGGTGGAGGCGCTGTCGGGGCAGGCGTCCGAAGTCGGCGTGACCATCGTGCCGTCGGATACGGTCCGCCACGATCCCGTGCATCTTGAAGAGCGGCTGGCATCGCTCTGCGCGGACCAGCGCCAGCACCCGGTGGCCGGCGATTCCCGGCTGGCGCTGGGCGCCGCGGGCGCAGTGGCCAGCCTTGAAATGACGGCGTCGCTGCGCCGGCGCGCCGTGCTTGCCGCCTGGTTCCTGTCGGTCGGTGTGCTGCCACGGAGAATGGCCACGGCGGTGCTGTCGTGGAAGCTCGACGCCTCATCGAGGCCGGCATTCCTGACCCGCCTGTCGAAGACCATCCGCCACGCGATGGGATAGCTTGCCCCAAGTGGTTGTCGCCTCCGCCTGGCGGCGCCGCCGATGATGGAACATGGCCCGCGTTCAGATGTTTATCGGTGATGACACGGAAAATTGTTTATCGGTGACGACACTGGAAGCTGTTCATCGATGATGACACCGAAAACTCCAACCATCGCCCGCATCTGGCGTGGCAGAACCCTGCCCGAGAAGGCCGACGCTTACGAGAGCTACAATTACGAAGCCGGCATCAAGCCGCTGATCGTCAAGGCGCTCGGGGTCCAGACATTTCGCGAGGACACGTCCACTTATTCGGAATTCATGACGATCTCCTATTGGGAGAGCGTCGAGGCGATGGCCGCGTTCACCGGCGGCGATCCGGAGAGCATCCACCATCTGGACCGGGACAAGGAGTTCCTGATCGAACTGCCTACGAGTGTGCAAGTGCTCCGTATCCGCTCCAGCCACGGCACGCTGGAGCCGCGGGACGCAGGCGATAGCTGAGACGCGTGATGTTTTCGGGCTTCGAGGCGAGCAGCGTGAAGGTGGAGGACACGTCGATCTTCGTCAGGGTCGGTGGAGCCGGCCCGCCAGTGCTGCTTCTCCATGGCTTTCCCGAAACCCATCTGATGTGGCGGGATATCGCCACGGCGCTGGCGTCGCGCTTCACCGTGGTCGCGGCCGATCTCAGGGGCTACGGGCAAAGCGGCTGTCCGGCATCCGCCGCCGATCATACGCCTTATTCCAAACGAACCATGGCTAGGGACATGGTGCAAGTCGTGAACCGACTGGGCTTCGAGCGCTTCTTGATTGCCGGGCATGATCGCGGCGGCCGTGTCGCCTACCGGCTGGCGCTCGATCATCCCGATCAGGTGTCGAAGATCGCCGTTCTCGATGTCATCCCTACCGCCGCCGCCTGGGATCGCGCCGATGCCAGGCTGGCACTCGGCTTCTGGCCGTGGAGCCTGCTCGCGCAGCCGGAGCCGTTGCCGGAACGCATGATGGCGGCCGCGCCCGATGCGATCGTCGACAATGCGATTGCGCAATGGGGTTCGGCAGTGGACGCTTTTCCCGCTGAAGTCAGGGCGGCTTATATCGAAGCGTTGAGCGATCCCGACCATGTCCACGCCATTTGCGAGGAGTATCGCGCGGCCGCGACTATCGACCGCGAGCATGACGCGCTGGATCAGGCTGAGAGCCGGCGCATCGCTTGCCCGCTGCTTGCACTGTGGAGCAGCGAGGGCGGACTGGAGAACTGGTATGCGGGTGAGGGCGGGCCGCTGGCGATCTGGCGGCAATGGGCCGACAAGGTCGAAGGCCATCCGGTCAAGGGTGGGCACTTTTTCCCGGAGGAAAACCCCACTGAGACGGCAGTCGCCCTCCTAGAGTTCTTCACGGCGTGAAGCCATACCGACTGCCAGTCGGATTCTGACAGCCTTGCGGCACTTTGCGGGATACCTCAGAGATGGCCGAGAGATTGCAGGATCAGGACGCTTGAAAGGCCAAGCAGCGTGATACCGTAGAGCCGGTCGATCCACATGGCGTTGGGGCCAGCCAGAAGTGCCGCGGCCCGCGAACCAAGAGTAGCGTAAAGCATCAGAACAGAGACATCCGCCACTGCGGCAATGATGGCCAGAACCGCGTATTGAATCGCGATCGGCTCATTGGTGTCGATAAAAGATGGGAGGATGGCGGGGAAGAACAGCCAGGCCCCTGGATTTGTGACCGCGACCATGAAACAGCGCAGAATGACTCCCTTGGTCGAGTGCCCTTTGTCGGGCAGGCTTAGGTCGAATCCATGTCGGGGCGCTTCGGAAGCGCGAAGCACGCCAACGGCGATGAAGATCAGATAGAAGGCGCCGATCATCCTCACGGCGGAAAGATAGAATTCGGAAGCCACGAGAAGTGCTGCGAAGCCGAGCCCCACCATGCAGATGAGGACGAAGTCCGAGAGCACTACGCCGGCCATGCCGAAGAAGGCATGTCTGACGCCATAGCGCGAGCCATTGGTGATGGCGAGAACGACATCTGGTCCTGGAACCGCCATACCCAGCATGGCTACGAAGGCGAATGTCACGAGCGGCAGGTTTCCCATGACGCTGGGTAATGTAGGCGGCGCCGGTCTTCCGTGACGCCTTTCACACGGCTGTCGGGATTATCGTGGATTGTCCTTAACATCGAATGCGTTACGAAGGCGGCCTTCGCCATCGGTCTGGTGCCTGCCACGCGCAGTCGGAAAGCAACCCATGTTCCGCCGTTCAACCGTAGATCGGGCTTGCTGTAGCCATTGTCGCCAGACGCCTGTTGATCCATGCCAAATCGCAAGATCGGTCGAGCGCGACATATCCGGAATGGCCTAGCTGGTGTCGCCACGGGGAAGACGAAGAGACGATGAAGGCGGCACTTGAAAACTACCATGCCCGAATGCAGCGGGTGCTGGACCACATAGACCAGCATCTGGACGACGATCTGGGCTTGGAAGCGTTGAGCGGCGTCGCGGCGTTCTCGAAATACCATTTCCACCGACAGTTCATGTCCACCTTCGGGTTGTCCGTGCATCGCTATGTCCAGCTTGCCCGCATGAAGCGCGCTTCGTACCGGCTGGCCTACATGGACGCCCAAAGCGTCACTGATATAGCGATGGATGCCGGTTACGATGCACCGGACGCCTTCGCCCGCGCCTTTCGGCAACGGTTCGGGCAATCGCCTTCGTCGTTCCGGAAGTCTCCCGACTGGGAGCCGTGGCTTGCGGCCTTCGGGCCTTTCGACAATGCGAGGAGCCTGCTGATGCAGAAGACTTTTACCGCTGACGACGTGATGATTCGCGACGTGCCCCCGACGCCGGTGGCGATCCTGGAGCACCGGGGCGACCCGGCGACGATCGGCGCCACCATCCAGCGGTTCATCGCCTGGCGCAAGGCCGCAGGCTTGCACCCCAGGACAAGTCCGACCTTCAATGTCTGGCGTTCCGAGCGGCGTCCTGCGTCGGCTGCCGATTATAGCATGGACCTTTGTGTGGGGACCGACCAACCGATCGAAGCGAACGGCGAGCAGGTCAAAGCCGGCGAAATCCCTGGCGGACGCTGCGCGGTGCTGCGTGTCGTCGGCAACACCCACAATCTGGAACCCGCCGCGCTCTACCTTTATCGCGACTGGCTTCCGGCCAGCGGCGAGGAAGCACGCGACTTCCCGATCTATTGCCAGCGGCTGAGCTTCTTCCCGGAGGTGCCGGAGCATGAGGCGGTCGCGGAACTTTTTCTGCCGTTGAAGTAGCGCCCTCTGACGGCGGCCTGTCCCTTTCGAGCACAAGAAACGGGCAGGCCGTCGTCCACCCAATCTCGGCCATCCGCATTATATGAGTTCACGGCCTAGTTCGCCCCACGCAGCCTGACCACGACGCTGCGCACCGCCAGCACCAGAACGGTGATGATGATAAGGATCACCGAGAGCGCGGCGATCGCCGGGTCGATGTTGTCGCGCAGGCCCATCCACATCAGCCGGGGCAGGGTGATGGCGTTGACCGAGGTGATAAACAGGGTGACGCCGATCTCTTCCCAGGACAGCACGAAGGACAACAAGGCCGCGGTGATGATGCCGAATTTGATGTTGGGCATGATGATGCGCGTGGCGCGCTCCCACACCGTGGCTCCCAGGCCACGCGCGGCGAGGTCGATGCGGCGGTCTAGCTGGCTGAGCGAGACCAGGATCAGCACGGTGGCGAAGGGCACCGTCATCACCGCATGCGCCATGGCGACGCCGAGCCAGGTGTCGTAGCCGAAGAACGAGCTGAAGCCCGAAATCGAGGTGAGCAGGAAGTAGAGCGTGATCGCCGAAACCACCGGCGGCACCACCATCGGCAGCAGCACGAAGCCGACAAGCGTGGCGGTGAAGCGCGGCTGGAACATCCAGACGCCGAGGCTGAAGCAGAGCGCCAGCACGGTCGAAAAGGCGCTGCTGACGATGCCGATCCGGATCGAGAGCAGGATCGACTGGATCCAGCGCGGATCCTCGATCAATGCCCGGTAGTGGCGCAGCGACAGTTCGCCCGACGGCATCGCCAGCATGCGGCTCGGCGTCAGCGACACCGGGATGACGGCAAGCAGCGGCAGCAGCAGGAACAGCGCCACCAGGGCGGCGAGGACCAGCGAGACGGGACCGGGGCGATAGGTGGGCATCAGATCAACTGCTTTGGTCTGACATAGCGGAACAGCAGCGCCATCAGCGCGCCGACGAACAGCACCAGCACCACGCTGATCGCCGCACCCAGGCCCCAGTCCGGGCTCTGGAAGATGCGCAGATAGATCAGCTCGGCGATCATCACGCTGCGGCCGCCGCCGAGGATCGCCGGCGTGACGAAGAAGCCCAGTGAGAAGACGAAGACGATCATCGCCGAGCCGATGATGCCGGAGCGCGTCATCGGCACGAAGACCGACCAGAAGGTGCGCATGCGGCTGGAGCCCAGCCCGCGCGCCGCGAGCAGCACGCGGTCGTCGAGGCTGCGCATGGACGAGGCCAGCGGGAAGACGGCGAAGGGAATGAGGAAATGCGTCATGCCGACGATGACGCCGAACTCGTTGCGCACCAGCGCCAGCGGTTCGGAGATGAAGCCTATTCCCTGCAGCGAGGTGTTGATCAGGCCGCGATTGGACAGAAGCGCCACCCAGCCGAAGGCGCGGGTCAGCACCGAAATCCAGAACGGGACGAGAATGCAGAATTCGGCGATCACGCGCTGCGCCGGCGTGCCGCGCACCCAGACTACGGTGATGGCATAGGCCGCAGTGACTGAAACGACGGTGACGATGGCGGCGATGCGCAGCGTGCGAATGAACACCGACTGCACCAAATCGTCGGTGAGCAGCGCGTTGTATTGCCCGAGCCCCGGCGTCGGCAGGGTAAAACTCCATTTGACGACACCGAGGAACGGCCAGGCATAGGCAATCACGAGAAACAGGAGCAGCGGCGCCATCAGCACCGCCGCGCCCATCCTGTCGGAGAGATACGCTCTCATCTTGGTCCGGTGATCCGCCCCGATCAGGCGGAGATGATCTTGGTGTACTCGTCGAGCGCCGGACCGTAGTTCTTGGCGTACCACTCCATGTCGAGCGCGATCTGCTTCTTCATGTTTTCGGGATCGACCGGGTTGATGCGCTTTTTGTCGGCGGGGATCAGCGCATCCGCCGCCGGGTTGGCCGGGCCCTGGCCGAGCTTGTCGAACATGATGAGCTGCTTTTCCGGATCCTGGGCGCTGGCGATGAACTTCATCGCCGCGTCCTTGCCGCCGGGATTGTTCTTGAGCACGGCCAGCGCACCGGGCGAGATCAGGCCCTGGTCCCAGATGAACTTGATCTTGCCGCCGGAATCCTGCTCGATCAGCGAAGCGCGGGTCGACCAGACGATAGCCATCGAGGCCTCGCCATTGAGCAGCACGCTCTGGCTCTCGGCGCCGCCGCCCCAATAGGCCACGACATTCTCCTTGAAGGCGGCAATCTTGTCATGCGCGCGCTTGAGATCGAGCGGGTAGAGCGAGGCAGGCGCAATGCCGTCGGCGAGCAGGGCTGCTTCCCAGCTCGACACGCCCCATTTGTAGAGCGAGCGCTTGCCGGGGAATTTCGCGACGTCGAAGAAATCGGCCATGCCGGTCGGCGCGTTGCTGCCGTATTTCTCGGCGTCGTAGGCGATGACATAGGAGAAGAAATAGGTCGAGGCGGCGTATTCCCAGCCAAAGCCCTCGCGCATCTTCTTCTTGTCGACGACCGCGTAGTCGATCGGCTCCAGCGCGCCCTGGGCGCCGAGCGTGATCGCCGAGAACGGGTCGACGTCGACGAGGTCCCAGGTCGGCGCGCCGCTCTTGAACTGCGCCGCGATGGCGCCCTCGGTCGGCCCGGAACCATCCATCTTGACGGTGATGCCGGTCTCCTTGGTGAAGGCCTGGCCGTAGGCGGCGTCGTAAGCCGTGATGGCGTCGCCGCCCCAGTTGACCAGCACCAGCTCCTTGGCTTGCGCGAAGGCGCCGGTCGAGCGCAGCAGCATCGGCGTGCCGGCAAGAACCAGTGCCGCGAGCTGCGTGAACTGGCGGCGCGAGATCTCGCCGCGCGCTGCCCTGGCGGACAGCATCTCGATGGAGTGTTTCTTGGTTTCGTTCGTCATGTCAGTTCCCCTTTTTGTCGTTGGTTGTTCCGGTAGTTAGCGCGAATCCCGGTTTCATCACCTGAAGATTCGCAAATCGTCATTGTCCTCCGTCCGGAAGGAGGAAACCTTTTTCCGCCGGCCAGGTCAGCCAGACCGAATTGCCCTTGCTGAGCGCCGCCGCGGCGACCTCGTTCGGCACCGATACGGTCACCTTGGCGCCATGGCGCGTCGTCAAATCGAGCCGCGTCGCTGCACCCAGATAAGTGGAGGCGATCGCCGTGGCGGCGATGCCGTTCTCGCCCGCCGCCGCTTCGCGCGCGATCGACATATGCTCGGGCCGGATCGCCAGGATGGCGTTGCCGCCGACAGCGCCGGCATTGCCGCGCAGGCTGACCGCGCGGTCTTCGCAGAGGCCGGTCGTGCCGTTATCGGCGCTGCGCACGCCTTTCAGCGGCAGCATGTTGATCTCGCCGAGGAACTCGGCGACGAAGCGGTTGGCCGGCCGATCATAAACCTCGTCGGGCCTGCCTACCTGCAGCAATTTGCCGTGGTTGAAGATGGCGACGCGCGACGACAGCGCCAGCGCTTCGCTCTGGTCGTGGGTGACGAAGACGAAGGTCGTGCCGGTCTCCTGGTGCAGCCGCTTCATCTCGGCCTGCATCTGGCCGCGCAGGCTCTTGTCCAGCGCCGAGAACGGCTCGTCGAGCAACAGCACGCCCGGCTCGAACACCAGCGCACGCGCCAGCGCCACGCGCTGCTGCTGGCCGCCGGAAAGCTGGGCCGGCAGTTTCTTCTCATGGCCCCTCAGCCCGACGCGCTCGATCATCTCGCCGACGCGCCGCTTGATATCGGCGGCCGATTTCTTGCGCACCTTGAGCGGGAAGGCGATGTTGGCCTCGACCGACATATGCGGGAACAGCGCATAGCCCTGGAACACCATGCCGGCGGCGCGCTGCTCGGCCGGCCGTTCGGTGATGTCGACGCCGTCGCTGAACAGGCGGCCGTCGCTCGGCTGTACGAAGCCGGCCAGGATCATCAGGAAGGTGGTCTTGCCCGAACCGGACGGCCCAAGCAGCGTCAGGAACTCGCCGCGGCCGATATCGAGCGTCAGATCGTCCAGCGCACGGAACGAGCCGAAGCTCTTGCCGATCCCGATTGCCTTGATCTCTGCGGCCCGGCCGGGTTGCTGCATCCTGCCTTTGTCCTCACGCTGGGGTAAATCGTAGGGCAGGCCGGCGGCTCACCGCAACCGAATAGTTTTCGCCGCATCGGCAAATTTGATTCATCTATGGCGAGGTGGCGCTGCTGATCTCCCCCCTCGAGGGGGAGATGTCGCCGAAGGCGACAGAGGGGGTCGCCTCGCGTGAAGCGCGACTTCCTCTTTCTTTGAAAGCCAGACCGGGCCGAGCCCGGTCGGACCGACCCCCTCTGGCCTGCCGGCCATCTCCCCCTCGAGGGGGGAGATTAGCTATTCTCCGAGAGCTTCGACCTCAACCACCCGCTGAACGCATCCAGCACGGGATGCGCCGCCTTCGCATGCTCTGACACCAGGAAATACGAGCGCGGCGATTTGATCGCGGTGTCGAAGGGGCGAACCAGCCGGCCTTCGCTCAGCGCCCGGCGGCTGGTCAATTCGTCGCCCATGGCGATGCCCTGGCCGGCGATCGCCGCCGAAAAGACCAGGTTCATGTCGGAAAAGAAGATGCCGCTTTCCGGGTCCGGGTTCTCGACCTTGGACAGCGCCAGCCAGCGCGCCCAGTCCTCGGTGTCGCCGAGATGCAGGAGATTGGCGCGCAGCACGTCGGCCGGCTTGGAAAAGCCGCCGACCTTGTTGAGCAGCGTCGGGCTGCAGAGCGGCGTGAAGGAGATTTCGCACAACAGCTCGGCCGCCCGGTTCGGCCAGTTGCCGACGCCGAAAGCAATGAAGGCGTCGGCATCGGCATTGCTGACATCGTCAAGGCGCCTGGGCGTCAGGATGCGCAGCGCGACATCGGGGTACATTTGCCGGAACTCGCCGATATGGGTGCACAAAAACAGCGAGGCGAAGCCCGGCGTGCAACTGACGCTGAACGAGCCGCCGACACCGGTGCCGGCATGGCGGCTGACTGCGTCGCCCAGCACGGTGAGGGCCTTGCGCACGTCGCTGGCATAGCGCTGGCCGCGCGGCGTCAGCGCGACGCCCTTGCCGACGCGCTCGAGCAAATCGAAGCCGAGGTCGCGTTCGAGCAGGCGAAGCTGATGGGAGACGGCGCTGCGGGTGAGGTGCAGTTCGTCCGCCGCGCGCCATACACTGCCGTGGCGGGCAAAGCTGTCGAGGGCACGCAATGCCTGGGTCGAGGGTATTCGCAAGGGGCCTCAGGTGAACCGAATTTGCATAAGCCGGAAAAACATATCACTTTCTTGCGAGGCGCTTCACTGCTTTCTTCCGATCATGGAGAAACCGATGACCCCGGCGCAAGCGACCGCACTTGCCTGTCTGGACGACATCCAGCCGCTGCTGTCGGCATGGACGCGGATCATCTTCGACTTCGGCGAGACCGCATGGCGCGAATACCAGTCCGCCGCCTGGTATGTCGAGCGGCTGAAATACGAGGGCTTTTCCGTCGAGGAGGCGTCGGGCGGCATGCCGACCGCCTTCTGCGCCCACTGGACCAACGGCGCCGGTCCGACCATCGGCATGTACGCCGAATATGACGCGGTGCCGGGCAATTGCCAGGATGCGACGACGGTGAAACGGCCGCGGCCCGGCCTGGGCTGCGAGGCCGGCGGCCACACCGACCCGCATTCGGGCCTCGGCATTGCCAGTCTTGGCGGTCTGCTGGCGGTGAAGGCAGCAATGCAGCGCCACGATATATCGGGCACGCTGCGCTTCACCGGCGAGCCGGCCGAGAAGGTGCGGGGATCGAAACCGATCCATGCGGCGAAGGGCTATTATAACGGCCTTGCCGGCATGATCTCCTTCCACCCCTTCTACATGCTGCCGCTCTGCAACACGGCGCGCTGGGACACGCATTGCGGCGCCGCCTATGCGATGATCTATCGCTTCATCTGCGACGAACCCGAAAATTGGGTTCGCGCAAGCGATGGCGCGCCGATCCCGCAGGCGCATTCGGCGGTGCGGGCGCCTGGCGCCAATGATGCGCTTTTCACGATGTACATGGCCTCGAAAACGCTGCGCGACTCCATGCTGCCGCATCAGGGCGGCTGGTCGATCAGCGAGGCGATCCTGACGGCCGGGCAGGCGACGGCCGACAATCTGCCGGCGGGACTCGCCGAGATCCAGTACATGATCCGCGTGCCAACGCTTGCCATGGCCGAGCAGGTGACCGCCGTGCTCGACCGCAACGCCGAGGCGGCAGCGAAAATGAGCGGCTGCCGCCACGAGCGGCACTGGGTGTCGAAGTCGCGGCCGGGGCTCGCCAACCATGCCATGGCAACGATCGCCTATGAGGCGCTGTCGGCAGTCGGGCCGCCGCACTGGGACGAGACCGCGAAGACAATTGCCCGCGAAATCCAGATCAATGCCGGTGGGGTGGCGAGCGAGGAGCCCTTCATCGAGGAACTGGAGCGGCTGATCGAACCGCGCGAGGCGGAAGCGATCCTGCGCCGCGACCTGGCGCCGTCGCAGGTGAATTCGACGTCCGACGATTACACCGACATGTCGTGGCACACACCGACAGCCCGCTTCTATGTCGCCCGCCCGGCGCTGCGCTCGGAGAACGGTCACGCCTATCCTGCCTGGGCGATGAATGCGCTGGGCGGCATTCCCGAGACCATCGATCCGATGGTCTCTTGCGCGGCGAAGACCGTCGCGCTCGCGGCACTGCGCCTGCTGGAAGACGAAGCCGCCCGCGAGGCGGCGATGGGTGAATTCGTCAGCCGCACCGGCGGCGGCGTCGGCGGGTCGAACTGGATCGCGCCGCTCTGCGACTACCAACCGCCGATCGGCTTTCGCTGGCCGGAATATGTCACCACCGCGCGCGGGCGCGACTGGTGGATCCCAAGCAACCAATCACCCCATGCTGCCTCACGAGGAGAAACCCATGACCGTCCATGACCGCATCGTCGCAGAACCGTTTTCGCTGCAGCGCCGCAACCCGGCCGGCGGCACCACGCCGCTGACCAGCTGGGGCTTCGCCAACGAGACCGACGTGCTTACCGACGTCCTGCTCGGCTCGCCCAATTTCCTGCGTCATCTTTCGACCAGTTCGCTGTCGCGAAAACATCTGCGCGAGGCGCCCTGCAATGTCCAGATCGCGCAGGCGCAGCACAAGGACCTGGTCGCCGCCTATGAGCATTTTGGCGTCAACATCCACTGGCACGAGCCGACGCCGGAACTGCCGATGCAGGTCTACTCGCGCGATTCCAGCGTCATGACGCCCTACGGCGCCATCATCACCGCGATGTCCCAGTGGTGGCGGCGCGGCGAGAACTACGCGGCGATCCGCACCTATGAAAAACTCGGTATCCCGATCTACGACATGGTCACCGCCGGCACCTTCGAGGGCGGCGACTTCAACGTCATCGAGGAGGGCGTGGTGTTGATCGGCTGCGGCGGCGCCCGTACGCAGGAGGAGGGCGCGCGCCAGGTGCAGGCCTGGTTCGACAAGGAGGGGTGGGAAACCCGCATCGCCTTCATCGATGAATATTACGTCCATATCGACCTGATGGTGGTGCCGATCGCCGAAAAGCTGACCGCCGTCTGCCTTGCCTGCACCGAGCCCGGCATCGTCGACTGGCTGAAGGGCAAGGGTCACGAGATCATCGACGTGCCGTTCCAGGATACGATGGCGCTCGGCTGCAACTTCATGTCGCTCGGCAAGGATCGGGTGATCGCGCCGACCTCGAGCCAGACGCTGATCGGCCAGCTCAAGGCGCGCGGCTTCGAGGTGGCGGCCGTCGACATGAGCGAAATCTCCAAGACCGGCGGCGGCATCCACTGCATGGCGCAGGCGCTGAAGCGCGAACCGGCGTAGGAGGCATTCCTGAGGAGGATTAGCCTTGCGCGGTCAAGAGGTTCGCATCGCGGGCCAGCCGCCATTGGCCATCCGCCTCCTTGCGCAGGAGCGTCAGCGTATATCCTGATCGACGCACCGGCTCGCCGTTCGGCGGCGTCGCGGTCATAACGATGCGACCGCGCATGAAGGCCCAATCGCCGAGAAGCTGCAACTCCACGATCTCGTTTGTCCCGTCGAGCTGAACGCCGGCCATCTCCTGCGCGGCCGCCGCGAAGATCTCCTTGTCGAAGGGCTCCCGGCCGGGAACCATGAAGATCGCGTCGTCCGTCATCAAGCTCAGCACGGTCGCTGTGTCTCCACGCTTGCTCGCATTCATCCACGTCTCGACCAGCTTTCGGATTGCCTTTTCATCGTCCGTCATCGTTACCTCTTCGGGTTTGAATTCTCCTCGTCACCTTGTCGTCAGAAGGTGATCTTCACCGAAGCGGCGCTGCGCGCTGCCGGCCCGTGGAAGACGGCCTCGATGTTGTTGCCGTCGGGATCGAGCAGGAAGGCGGCATAATAGCCGGGGTGGTAGGACCGCTCGCCCGGCGCGCCATTGTCCGTGCCGCCGGCCTCGAGCCCGGCCTTGTGGAAGGCGTCGACCATCGCGCGGTCCGTGGCTTGGAAGGCCAGGTGATGACGCCCGGTCAGCTTGCCCAGGGCCGCCCGGCTGGCGGGGCTCGAGACGAACAGTTCGTCGGCCCAGAAATAATCCTCGGCGCTGCCGCCGATCGGAATATCGAGCACCTTGAGAACCCCCTCGTAGAAGCGGCGGCTGGCCTTGAGATCCCTGACCACAAGTTGGAGGTGGTCGATGAGACGGCCGCGATGAAGTTCCATGACTGATGCCTCCTGATCGCAAAGGTTGGAAATCTAGCTTTGAACAGTGCATCGTCAATGCAAGGGGGAGCAATTGAATCGCGCCTTCGCCGACTGGATAAAAAATGCAACCGGATTGTCGGATTTCATGCAGCGACATCGTCCTTCGGACGCAAGCGGCGCGACGAAGCTCAAAAAAAGTCGCGCCGTGTCCAAACGATCTCGGGAGAAAAGCATGAGCCTTTCCTATCGTTGGGTCATCGTCGCGGCAGGCGCCGTGATGACCTGTGTCGCGCTCGGCGCGATGTTCTCGCTGGCGATCTTCCTCGAACCGATGGCGCTCGACACGGGCTGGTCGCGCGCCGGCATATCGAGCGCGATGACGCTGAACTTCCTGGTGATGGGTCTCGGCGGCTTCGCCTGGGGCGCCATCTATGACCGCTTCGGCGCCCGCCCCGTGGTGCTGGCCGGCGCGGTGCTGCTCGGCCTGGCGCTGGTGGTGGCGAGCCGCGCCAGCTCGCTTCTCGTCTTCCAGCTGAGCTACGGCGTCATCGTCGGCCTCGCGGCAAGCGCCTTCTTCACGCCGATGATCGCGCTGACCGCCGCCTGGTTCGACACCAACCGCAGCCTGGCCGTTTCCCTGGTCTCGGCCGGCATGGGCGTGGCGCCGATGACGATCTCGCCCTTCGCGCAATGGCTGATCACGGCCTATGACTGGCGTGCCGCCATGTTCGACATCGGCGTGATGGCGTGGGTGCTGCTTTTGCCGGCGGTGCTTCTGGTGCGCCAGCCGCCGGTGCCAGCAGCTGTCGCCGACGCCTCAGGGCCGGTTGCGGAGGGCGCCGGCATGTCGGTGCGCCAGGCGCTGCTGTCGCCGCAATTCATCGTTCTTGGGCTGACTTTCTTTGCCTGCTGTGCCGCACATTCAGGGCCGATCTTCCACATGGTGAGCTATGCCATGCTGTGCGGCGTGGCACCGATGGCGGCAGTCTCGATCTACAGCGTCGAGGGTCTGGCCGGCCTGGGCGGCAGGTTGTTGTACGGCGTGCTTGCCGACCGGCTGGGCGTCAAGCCGGTGCTGATCGCGGGGCTGGCGATTCAGGCCGTGGTGATCGCGGCCTATCTGGCGGTCAGTGAACTTGGTCAGTTCTATACGCTCGCCGTCATCTTCGGCGCCACCTATGGCGGCGTGATGCCGCTCTATGCGGTGCTGGCGCGCGAGTATTTCGGCCAACGCATCCTCGGTACGGTGTTTGGCGCGGCGACCATGCTGTCCAGCCTCGGCATGGCCTTCGGGCCCCTGGCCGGAGGCATGGTGTTCGACGCCTACGCCAACTATTCCTGGCTGTTCATCGGCTCGGCCCTTGTCGGGCTGGGCGCCGCGGGGATCGCGATCGCCTTCCCGCCGCTGCCACGCAGGCAGCTGCAACCGGCGTAGAGTGAGAGAGCGGGATGCGTTGAATTGGGCGTCCCGCTCTCTCCATCTGCTTTGCAGGGCCTCCGTTTCGTCCTGATCGGCAACCGGTGTGCTGCACTGCAGCACGCTCGCATCTATAGCGAGCAGGCGAAGTCTGGGCGTAAAACTGTCGAAATCCGCGCAAATCAGGCGTTTTCATGCATTTCGCCGACCGCCTCACGCGACTGTTTCAACATCGTTAACATTTTGTGTTGCGGTGCACCATTGTTCTCCTATTCTCCCCTTTTGAGGGGCATGACTTTCGGGAAGAGGGATTTCCTCTCGCCTGGAGGTCTGGTCGCCTGGAGGTCTGGTGAAGCGTTGTGTTGACGCAGTCCGCAATTTGGCCCGCCGTTTGGCAGGGGACGGTGGAGAACCGTTTGAGCGCACCGCGCTAGCCTCCAATCGGCGATTTCATCGGGGACATCCTTCTGGCGGGCGCGGCTGATGCGACGCGATTTGCAACTGGACGCGCTGCGGGCCATCGCCGTGACGATGGTGATGTATTCGCATTTCTTCGCGGCGGGCGGGTCTTCGTTCTGGGGCCATATCGGCGTACGACTGTTCTTCGTGCTGAGCGGCTTTCTGATCACGCGCCTGCTTCTGGAAGCGCGCGCGGCCGCTGAATTCGAAGCCTTGCCCGCTCTGAAGTCCTTCTATGTCAGGCGGGCGCTGCGGATATTCCCTCCTTATTTCGCCGTGCTGGGTTTCGTCTGGCTGGTGGACCTGGAGCAATCCAGGGGGTCGCTGGCCTGGCACGCGCTTTATCTGTCGAATTTCTGGTTCGCATTGCGCAATGAATGGACGCCCTGGGTGCTTGCCCATCTCTGGAGCCTGAGCATCGAGGAGCAGTTCTATATCGTCTGGCCGTTGATTGTCCTGCTGGCGCCGCGCCGGCGCCTCGGGGCGATCTGCATTGGCGTCATCCTGTTGTCGCTGTCCTATCGCTTCTACTGGCCGATCACTGGCGCTCCCAACCTTGCGCGCGACCTGTTGCCGCCCGCGTCGATGGACGCGCTGGCTGTGGGTGCGCTGCTTGCCGTCCACCGAACCGGAACGGCTCTGTTGCCGCAGTGGCTGCGACTTGGCTGGCCGGCGTTCGCGGCCGCGTTTTTTGTCCTGCAATGGTTTATCCCGACGCCGGCAGAATCCGTGCAGGAATGGGGCCGCTGGCTGTTGTTGGAAGTCCTCCCGCTCGCGCCGCTCGTGGCGGTCGTCGCCAGCTGTTCGCCGGGTCTCGGCGGTTATCGCGGGAAGCTTCTCGACCTGCCGCCGCTGCTGGCGCTTGGCCGCATCAGCTACGGCCTTTATCTCTACCATCCCATCGTCCTGTCGCTTGCCGTCAAGTCCCAGCCCTGGATCCCCGTCAACGTCTCGGAGCAAGGGCCGGGGCGGCTTCTGGTGGCAGGAACGGCGACCGTCATCGTCGCTTCAGTCTCATGGCTGCTTTTCGAAAGGCCGCTCAACAGTCTCAAACGCCACTTTCCCTATGTCGCTCCGGGAGCCGGCCCCGCCATCCGGGTCAGCGGCGGCAGCAGCACTGCCGGATGGATCGCAGCAGGAGCGTATCCCCCGATATCGCCCGGTATATCGCTTGACGGCCGCAAACCGTCCCTGGCACGCGATCTCCGACGAACGGATCGGAGCTGACCATGGCTGCTCCCTTGGTGTCCGTTCTGCTGCCGATCTACAATGCCGGACCGTATCTGGCCGCCGCGCTCGGCAGCATCCTGCGGCAGGACTATGAGCGCCTGGAGATCATCGCGATCGATGACGGCTCCACGGACAATTCACTGCAGGTCCTGCAGACATGCCGGCAAGCCGACAATCGTATCTCCATCATCTCACGTGAAAACCGTGGCCTCATCGCCACCTTGAATGAAGGATTGGCTGCGGCGCGGGGCGAACTGGTCGCCCGGATGGACGCCGACGATGTCGCCTATCCCTGGCGCCTGTCGCGCCAGGTGGATGTCTTCAAGCAGCAGCCCGACCTCGCCCTGTGTGGCGCGGGCGTCGATTTCCTGCTTGGCAACCGCATCGTCAAGGGCCTGCCTGACCCTGTGTTCAAGGATAATCAGCTGCGTATATTGTCGATGTTCTTTACAATATTCATGCATCCGACGGTCGTATTCAATCGGAATGTCATAAAGGACGATACTCTATATTACGACGGAAACTACAAGTATGCCGAAGATTTCGATCTCTTCAGGCGGCTCGCCGACCGGTATCCGGCGGCCATGATCCCCGAAAACCTGATCGCCTATCGCATCCATGGCGACAGCGTGACCAACCGGCACAAGCGGGAAATGCGAATGACACATTTGAAGATCGTGGCCGAGAATCTAGAGCGAGAAGGCCTCACGCCAAACACGCGGGACCTCCGCGACGTTGGCGATGCTGTCTCGACGGAAACGGTACGCCGCGCCGCCGGATGGATCCTCGCTCTGGAAGAGAGGATTTCCGGACTGCCGGCGGAAACGAGGTCGAGCCATGCGGCCGGCGCGTTGAATCTTTTCTATTTTCTCTACCAACTCATATCGGATGAGATGCAACCGCCGTTGACGCATGAATTCCTGACGCGGACCGCCAAATGGAACCTCATTCGGCGCCGCGAGCGGTACGCATTGCGTGCCGGCGCCTACGCGCCGCGGTTCAGCCTCGTCTCGATGTCGGCGACCAGGCAGGTGGACGCCTTGTCGCGGTATCTGCAGTCCGTGCCGGCCGCGGCGGTTCTGCCTTCCTATCGGTTCAGCTAGAATGACCGGCAAATCACACGAACTTCTGCAGCACAGTCGCTCGACGACATTTGCGCCGCTTTCAGCCGATCCCCGGGCGAAGCATGGACCCGTGCCCGAGGTCAGCTTCATCGTCTCCACGCGCAACCGCGTCGCCGTGCTCGAGCCTTGCATCAAGTCGATCCAGTCCGCGTGCCGCGCCCATCCCGCCTTCGCGGCCGAGCTGGTGGTTGTCGATAATGGCTCGACCGACCGCACGGCGGAACGCCTGGCCAGCATCGCCGACATGTCCGACATCCCATTCACTGCTGTTTGCGAGCCAAAACGCGGATTGGCGGCCGCCCGCAACGCCGGCCTGGGTCGCGCGCGCGGCCGTGTGCTGGTCTTCGTCGATGATGATTGCGCAGTCCACAAGGATTATCTGCGCGATTTGCAGCGATACTATGCGGCTGGGGAACGGGTCATCCGGGGAGGGCGCGTCGAGATCGGCGATGCCAGGGATCTGCCGTTCACGATCAAGCGATCGCCGGTCCGCGAGCGACTGACCCCCGATGTCCATCCCGGCGGCTTCGTGCTGGGCTGCAACATGACGATGCATCACGATGTCGCGGCCCGTATCGGACTTTTCGACGAGCGGTTCGGCGCGGGCGGTCCGCTGCGCTCGGCGGAGGATACGGATTACCTTGTGCGTGCGGTCCTGCTCGGTATCCCGGTCGAATATGTGCCCGACATGACGGTGTTCCATCATCACGGCCGGCGCGATCGCAAAGCCATCGAAAAGCTCCACCGGGACTATAGCCTGGGCAATGGCGGGCTGTGCCTGAAACATGTTCGCCGTGCGCCCTGGCTGCTTCGCCATTTCTACTGGGCCGTCAGGGCGGCTTTCCGGGAATTGGTGAAGGGTCCTGCGTTCGATCGCGAACTCAAGCTGTCGCACTGGCCGATCGTCGTCATGAATATGCTCGGAGCGGGCAAATTCGCGGTGCTTTTGCTGGCGAGAAGACCAGAGACGCCGCAAGTGCGGCAGGATCGACAAGCAAACGCCGAGGCGAGGGTGAATACGCCATAATGCGACTGTTGCCGCCAAGCCTGCCCATGCTGTACCGCGCGCTCGGAAAGAGGCAGCTGCGCCTGCTTCCCGCCGTGGTGGTACTTGGTCTTGCCAGCGCGGCCCTCGAAGGGTTCGGCATAGGATTGATCATCCCCTTGCTGAACATCATCATGGGGCAGCAGGATCAAGCCGGAATGGCCGGTTTCTCCGCCGTCTTCCAGCATGTTGGATCTGACCTGAGCGAGCGCGACCGGTTGATCGTCATTTCGCTCGCCATCCTCGGCTTGATCCTCCTGAAGAACATTCTCGCCTTCGCCAACACGCTGCTGACGACCTTCATCCATGGCAAGGCAAGTCATTCGATCCGCAGCGCGCTTTCGGAGCAGCTCCTGAAGGTGGGTTACCCATTCTTCCTGCAGCAAAGCCCCGGCCGGCTGCTCAACATCATCTCCAACGAATCCTGGCGGGCGTCGGATGCGATCCAGATCATGCTGGCGGCAATCGTCAACGCATCGGCGGCAATCATCCTGCTGGCTTTTCTGCTGCTGCTGTCGTGGCAGATGACATTGCTGGTCACATTGGGGCTGGCTCTGGTCCAGATCGCGCACGCCATGCTGTCGGCCAATCTGAAAGCGCCCAGCCGTAGCGTCGCCTCCCGCAACAGCAATCTCGCCTCGCAGATGCTCCATCTCGTGCATGCCGGACGTCTGATCCGCATTTTCGGACAGGAGGAGCGCGAGAAGGCGGTATTCGACCAGGCATCCGACGCGGTTCGCCGGGCTGGCTTTGTCCTGCTTACCCGTCAGGGAGCGTTGCCGCCGCTGACCGAGGTTCTGCACGCGATGCTGTTTCTGGCGGTGGTGATCGGCGCCTGGTTCGCGGATATGAATTTCCCGCTGATCGTGGCGTTCGTCATACTGCTCTACAGGCTGCAGCCCTATATGCGGGCCCTGCAAATGGCCTGGAGCCAGCTGCAAGGCCTGAGCGGATCGCTTGAAGAGGTTCAGTGGATGCTGGATCCGTCCGACAAGCCCGAGCCTCCGCAAGGGAGCGGACCGTTCCACGGCCTGCATCAGGGAATCAGCTTCGACGACGTGACCTTTACCTATTCTGGCGCGGACCAGCGCGCGGTCGTGCTGCATGCGGCGACGTTCGACATTCGCAGCGGCCGCTCGACGGCGCTGATCGGTCGCTCGGGCGCCGGCAAGACGACGATCGTCAATCTTCTGTGCCGTTTCGTCGAGCCCGACGCCGGCAGAATTCTCGTGGACGGCTCGCCACTGAACCAGATCGATCCCAGCCAGTGGAGGAAGCAGATTGCATTGGCCAGCCAGGAGCTGGAACTGGTTGATGGCAGCATTTTTGAAAACATAATCTATGGGCAGGAGACGGCCTCGGCCGCCGACGCCGAGCGCGCGGCAAGGCTGGCCGAAGCGCATGAGTTCATCCAACATCTGCCGCAAGGCTACAAGACGGTGGTCGGCTACAGGGGCGTCAACCTTTCAGCGGGACAGAGGCAGCGGATCGCACTGGCGAGAGCGCTGGTACGCGATCCCGATATTCTCATCCTCGACGAAGCCACCAATGCTGTGGATGGACTGTCGGAAGCGGCAATCGTCGAGACGCTGAAGTCGAGGGCCGGCCGCCGCACGACCATCGTCATCAGTCATCATCACAGCACCATCTCGTTCTGCGACGACGTGGTGATCCTCAGCGGCGGCCGGGTAAAGAAGCAGGCGCCTTTCGCCGCGCTGGCGACGCTCAGCATGGACGAGCTTTACCAGCACGAGCCGGTCGACCGGTAAGGATGCCGCCAGCCATGGCGGCGCTCCATGCGGTGCTGGTGTGTGACGATTTCGCGCAGCGCATTATCGGTGCGGTGTTCGGCGGCATGGCCTTTGGCCAGCAGCATGGTGTTCGACGCCATTCGCGCAAAAACCCGCCCCAGCTTTCCGGGGCGGGTCTGTTGCCTGAGGCGGAACTCCACACATGGCCGCGACAATGATGGTCGCGCCAGGCTGGTGAAGATCGGGTTAACCGACAATTTGATTCAAGTCCGGCTGTGGATATTTGCTTTCGGGTAAAGCGGGTCGGCCATCCTTGGCGGACGGCGGGCAACAAGGAGAAGCTAATGAAAAGCGACTTTGCCGCCGCACACCTCCACCTGGAACGAGCCTGTCACTACCTGCGCGGCGACGACGAGACGAGCAGCGAGGTTCGGGCTGCTTTGGATCTTCTGATCGAGACAATCGTCGCGGCCCAGTACACGCGGCCAGGCGCGGACGTGGTGGAATTCCCCAGAACGGCAAGGCTGCGCTAGGCCGCGATCGCTCCGACGCGGCAGCGTGAAACCAGCCGATCAATCATACGCTTGAGTTCGCCTACCCCCTGACATTGAACGCCACCCGGCTCATGCCTTCCTGGCCCTCTGGTCCAGGCAGGCAGGGGAGCGTATCCTTGCCACGATCATCCTTTGGGATTGTCTCGGGAAGGAGATGGCGATGGCTGAGGCAGCGCGTCACGACGCCTGGCAGGCCGGGGATAGCTACGACCTCTATATGGGACGATGGAGCCGTCAGATCGCTCCCCTGTTCCTCGATTGGCTTGATCCGGCGGAAGGGCTGGACTGGCTGGAGGTGGGTTGCGGAACCGGCGCGCTTTCGGCAGCCATACTGGCGCGTTGCAACCCCGGGAGCCTGGTGTCGCTGGACCCGTCGGAGGGCTTTCTCGCCAAGGCGCGGGCAAACGTGGCGGATGAACGCGTCGCGTTTCTCGCAGGCGATGCGCAGGCCCTGTCCGTGGAATCCGCCAGCAAGGACATGGTCGTGTCGGCGCTGGTCCTCAATTTCATCCCTGACAAGGAGAAGGCGCTGGCCGAAATGCGGCGGGTCGCCCGCGACGGAGCGACGGTTGGCTTCTATGTATGGGATTATCCCGGCGGCGGCGTGGAGTTCATGCGCGCCTTCTGGACCGCCGCGAAGGCCCTCGATCCCGCCGCCGCCGACCTCACCGAGGACCGGCGCTTCCCCTTCTGCACGCCCGACGGGTTGACCGATCTCGCAGGCAAGGCCGGCCTCGTTGCCGTCGACTGCACCAGGATCGAGGTGCCGGCCGTGTTCAGGGATTTCGAGGACTATTGGCATCCCTTCACCCTGGGCGCGGGGCCAGCACCCGGCTATTGCATGAGCCTCGCGCCGGAAGCGCGCCAGAGATTGATGGAAAGCCTCCGCGACAGCTTGCCGCGCGGCAAGGGCGGATCCATTCCCATGAAGACGAGAGCCTGGGCAGTCAGGGCCAAAGTTGCCCGCTGACCGCGAGATCTCGTCGCGCTAGGCATGCAGGCCGGCGACGATATCGGCGTTTCCTTGCAAAGTTCGGGTTGACCGCTCCCGGGCGCAAAGCGACACTCCACCTTGATGGACGCGCAGGATGCAGGAGAATGCAATGGACGAGCCCGATCGTTGGCGTCACATGGCGAGCGCGCCAAGGGATGGCAGCCGGATCCTGGTCACGGTCAGACCGTCCGAACAGGGGCCGGCGGAAGTCGACCTAGCTTACTGGTCGCGGGCCGACCAGTTCGGCGCCGAGGGCTGGCGCGCCTCCGACTCCTCGCCGGGGCGCGTGGTCGAATATGCCGAGCCGGAGCTGAAATGCTGGATGCCGCTGCCGTCGGCCAATCTGAGCAGGGGGTCGATGCCTTCACCCTGGGAAGGCGAGGACGTGCCGCTGCTCGACGGCTCCGGGATCTGAGAGACCGTTTGGAAATTCTACTCTGGCGGCCATCTGATGGCGTTTTCTGCGCTTCCGGTGCTCACGGACCCAAATGTCCGCTGCGCTCCGGTTCTCGAAACCACCACCATATGAATCGCCAGAGCGAATTTCGAAACGGTCTCTAAGGCGAACGGACAAGCTCACGCAATAGGCGCTAGCCGCCGCGGCTCATTTGGGCCGGCGTACCGCTCTCACCATGCCGCCGGGTCCGCCGCCGCAGAAGAAACAATCGCCGCCATCGGATTCGAGCCCGGACACGCCTTTGCCGGCCGGCATATCCAGCCGCTGCAGAACCTCGCCGGTCCGCGGATCAACCTCCCGCACATCGCTCTGGTCGCCCTCCCAGGTGCCATGCCACAGCTCGCCGTCAACCCATGTCACCCCGGTGACGAAGCGGTTGGATTCGATGGTGCGAAGAATTGCGCCTGTCTCGGGGTCGATCTGGTGGATCTTGCGGTCGCGGTTCTGCCCCACCCAGAGCGTGCCTTCGGCCCAGGTCAGCCCTGAATCGCCGCCGCCGCCAGGCGCCGGGACGGTGGCCAGCACCTGGCCTGTGTCGGGGTCGATCTTCTGGATACGGTCCTTGGCGAGCTGGAACAGGTGCCGGCCGTCATAGGCGGTGCCGGCGTGTGCCGCGACATCGATCGTGCACAATGTCTCGCCGCTCGCCGGGTCGAAGGCGGTCAGTCTGTCACCCGAGGCAAACCATACCTTGTTTCCGTCAAAGCTCACCCCATGCACGCTCTCCACCTCCGGAAAGGGTCCGTATTCGCGCAGGATTTCGGCCGCTGCATGTTTCATGTCGCTATCCTCACCATGTTCGTGATGCTTTCTTATCCATTCGGCAGCGGCGCCGGGAGTAACAAGGTGGTCGTGAATCCGGCCACTGGCGGCGTCATCCAGCGGCGCGCCCGCCCGTGCCCGAACGACTGCACCTTGCCGGCCTCGGCGAGTTGTTCCAGCGCGCGCTGCACGCTGCGCTGGCCGGCGCCAAGCGCCAGCGCCAGCGCCGAGCTTGCCCAGGATTCACCATCGGCAAGGAAGGCAAGCACCGCCGCGTGCCGCTCTTCGATCGGCCGCGCCAGCACCACCACCTCGCCGGCATGGCGCGGCGCCAGCGCAAAGCCCCGGCTCGTCGCGCCAATGTCGGCCAGCATCCGCAGTTCCGCGCGCAGCCGGCCGATCTCGACCCGCAGCCGCGCGCGATGCGATTCATCGGCGTGCTTGCCGCCGAAGGCCCGCGCGATAAGCGTCGCCCTCGACACATCTCCAGGCCAGGCCTCGGCGAGCGCGCGCGCCAGCGCAAACAGCACCGGGCGCGTTGCCAGCGAGACCGTGGTTTCCTGCTGGCGCGCGGCATAGCGGAAGGTATCGACGACCAGCGCCGACGAGGCCTGCAACGCCTCGACTTCCTCAAGCAGCAGCGGGCGCTCCTCACCCTGTGCGACGAGCCGCGCCGCCGGCGTCTCCAGCGCCAGGAACGCGCTGTCGACCTCCGCCATAAGGCCCGGGATGCCGGCCTGGCGGGCGGCATGGCGTGCCCACTCCAGCGCCGTGCGGGCTTTTCTCGTCTTGAGACGCCGCATCGCGATGCCGGCGACAGCCAGTTCATGCGCGGCCCTGGAGGCCGGCGGAAGTGGCGCCGGATCGAGCCCGGCCAGCACATGCTCGGCCTCGTCGAGCCGGCCGATCAGCAGCAGACGCCGCACTTCGAGGTGTCCGGCATGTGCGGCGTTCAGCCGGTCGCCATGCTTTTCCAGCGTCGCCCGCGCAGTGTCGAGCGCCTTGGCCGGCCAGCCGAGGTCACGCGAGACCAGCGCGATCTCGGCCTCGGCGACGATGCATCTGGCGCGCGCCACCGCCTCCTTCGGGCCGAAGGCACGCACGGCCCGCCGCAGCAGCAGCTTGGCGCGATCGAAATCGCCGAGCTGCGCCATGGCGATGCCGCGCAAGGCGAGTGCCGGCGCGTCCTCGCGCAAGGCGACGCGGTCGAGCGCGCCGAGCGGATCACCCGCCGCCAGCGCCAGTGCCGCGGCCGTGATCAGCGAGTCCATTCAAATCCCGTCACGCCAAATCCCGGCACACCAAATCCCGTCACACTTGTAACTCCCACCTTCCAGCGCAAGGCGCCTACTCTATCTCACGAACCGCAAGCAACAACACGTCGCGCCGGTGGCACGACACAGGCTGGCAAGGAGAAGACCATGACCACGCACACCGCAATGAAGACACCACCTGTCGTTTCGCAGCAAGCCTGGGAAGCGGCGCGCGAAGAGCTGCTGGTGAAGGAAAAGGCCACGCTGCGCGCCAAGGACGCGCTTGCCGCCGAGCGCCGGCGCATGCCGTGGATGGCGGTGGAGAAGGCCTATACGTTCGAAGGGCCTGACGGGAAGGCGAGCCTGCTCGACCTGTTCGAGGGCCGCCGCCAGCTTATCGTCTACCGCGCCTTTTTCGAGCCGGGCGTGCATGGCTGGCCGGATCACGCCTGCCGCGGCTGTTCGCTTGGAGCCGATCAGGTCGGCAATCTCGCCCATCTGAACGCCCGCGACACCACGCTGGCCTACGCCTCACGTGCGCCGCAGGCCGACATTGCGCGGCTGAAGAAGCGGATGGGCTGGGAGATGCCCTGGTACACCATCACCGACAGCTTCGACGCCGACTTCGGCGTCGACGAGTGGCACGGCCATAACGTGTTCATCCGCGACGGCGACCGCATCTTCCGCACCTACTTCATCAACAACCGCGGCGACGAGGCGATGGGCACCGTCTGGAGCTATCTCGACGCGACGCCGCTCGGCCGCCAGGAGGTTTGGGAGGACTCGCCCGAAGGTTATCCCCAGACCCCGACCTACAAATGGTGGAACTGGCACGACAATTACGATGCCGCGCCCGACAAGAAATGGGACGAGGTGTCTAGTGCCGGCGAGGCGGCGTTCCGGGACAAGGACGACTAGGGCGATGGACTTGGGGGGAGCAGCCGGCGCCGTTTGCGAGTGGCGCCGGAGCTCCGCTCCCATTGGCTAGCGCCAGCGCTCTATTGCAGGAGACAGATCATGAGCACGATCCATAGAGATGTCGGCAGCGCGCTCCCCGGCGAAAACGCAAACGCAACTGGCGCGGCAGCCCCTGGCATTGCCGACTGGCTGTGCCTTGCCGCGGCCCCGACCTTCGCCCTGATGGCGCTGCTCACCATTTTTAGTGACGATGCTGCGATGCTGTGCATGGGCGCGAATGCCTCGCCGTTTACCGGCCTGCCTCTAACCGGAATGCCGGCGATGTATCTCTTGATGAGCGCCTTCCATCTGACGCCCTGGCTGAGGGTGATTTCCGGCCGGCAGGCCCGGTAGGGGGCCATCCACCCCCTTGTCCATCCGAAGGGCGACGCTGCCAATCTTCCCATAGGAGGTAGATCAGCAGCGTCGCCGTCGGCTCTCGGGCTTGACCTTCAGAACAAAAATGCCGCCGTGGCAGGGTTCGGGCCGTTGCGGCCGTCGGGCGAGTCCATGCCGCGGATGACCTCGAGGTCGTTCGGTCCCAGCTCGAAATCGAAGACATCGAAGTTGGCGGCGATCCGCTCCTGATGGATCGACTTTGGAATGACGATCAGCCCTTCCTGAAGATGCCAACGGATGATGATCTGGGCCACCGACTTGCCGTGCTTCCTGGCGATGCCCGCAAGGGTCGGGTCGCTCAGCAGCCGGCCGCTGCCCAGCGGACTCCAGCTTTCGATGCGGATGTCGTGCCGGGAGTGGTAGTCCCTGAGGTCGCGCTGCTGAAAGCGGGGATGCAGTTCGATCTGGTTGACCGTGGGCGTCACGCCGGTCTCGCCGATGATCCGCTCCAGATGGTCCTGGTTGAAATTCGAGACGCCGATCGACTTGATGCGGCCGGCTCGCCTGAGGTCGATCAATGTCTTCCATGCCTCGACATATTTATCCTGGCTGGGTACCGGCCAGTGGATCAGGAACAGATCGATCCGGTCTATGCCGAGCTTGCTCATGGTCTCGTCGAAAGCCAGCAGGGCGGCGTCACGCTGATGCGCGCCATTGCGCAGCTTCGAGGTGATGAACAGCTCGCGTCTCGGCACGCCGGCCGCGCGGATTGCCTGTCCGACCCCTTCCTCGTTCTGATAGCCCTGGGCGGTGTCGATCAATCTGTAGCCGGCCTCGATTCCCCAGCCGACGACTTGCGCCGTGATGGCTGGATCGACCTGCCACACGCCAAGGCCGATCTGGGGAATGACGGACCCGTCGTTCAAGGCAATTTGTTCGGGTCTTTTCAAGGTGGTTTGTTCAGGCATGTTCAGGTCCTTCTCCATCGTTCCGCCCGGCGCACGCTCTATCTAGTCTCAATGCCCGCCAAGGCGAGTCGCTATCAGGAAAATGTGAGGACAAGGACGCACGGCGCCGATCCACCTGCGCTTCTGGTGGCGAAGACGGACAAGACAGGACGAAACAACGCGCTCATCGAGGCCATCAAGGGCCGGCACTACGAGATCGCGGAATATTTGCTGGGCTCCGGGAGAGTGAACTTTCTCAACAAGGAGATGAGGCTGAACGCCCTGATCTGGGCAGGCAGCAGCCGTAACCGTCACCTCAGCGAAAAGCTCGAAGCGGCGATCCATACTTTCTTCGAAGGCAAGTAAGCCTCGCTTCCCACTACAGCCAACCGCCGGCGCGAAGCGACCAGCAATCACTTTCGCGCAAGCGGCGTCGACCGGCTTTTGAGGAGGCGAAAGATCTGCAGCATGTTCAGGCTGATGAAGAACATGTTCCAGGCGACCACGTTAAGCATTGGCTCTGGCTGGCTATAGAAATATGTTGCCAGGCAGCAGGCTGCCACGATAGTCAGGAGACGCAAGCGAAGCATATCCATGGTAAAATACGCGATCACATACAGAATGTTCGCAAAGTTGACCAAAAGTTCCATGTTCATGTCCTTTCCGGCGATGCCTTTGCCGGTATTCGCAGGCCTGTTGTTCCGAGGTTCTATGCAGGGCGGCGAGCAGCCGCCCTGGATAGAACAGTCGAGACCTGCTCTTATTCGCCGCCGAAATCGGCCTTGAAGGTTTCGAAATCCACCTGGAGACCGTTCAACACCGTGCTCCAGTGGCGCACATAGGCTGCCTGCACGACGGCTTCGGCGACTTCCTCGTCCGTCGCGCCTGCTTTCTTGGCGAGGCTGGTTTCGAGCCAGATGCAGTACTGGCAGGGGATCTGCGCCGCGACCGCGAGGTTGATCAGCGACTTGACTTTCGGATCGAGCTTGTTGCTTGGGTCCGCTGCAAGGCCCTTGCTCATGGCCCAGGCACCGGCGACGGCGCTCTTCGGATATGCCTTCACGTAGCCCGGCACGAAGCCGTAGGCAGCCTGAACGTCCCTGTAAGTCTGTTCGGGCGTCGGCATCTGCTGGGCCTTGGCCGGCGCTGCGAAAGCGAGAGAGGCAACAGCGAACGCTGCAGCGATGTAGGTCAGTCTCATGGTCGTTTCCTTTCAGGTTCACCCCCCCTCTTGAAGGCAGGCGAACGGGTTCGGGCGAACCTGATGGTTCGGCCGGTTTGTTAAATTCCGAAGCTTTTCAGTGGCTTCGAGCGAAGTCTGACGACGAGATCGGGCACGTCCATTTTCGAGGACGGCTGCGGGCCAGCATCGACAGATTGGTCGTCTCCAGATGGTTGCCGACGTGCCCTCCACTTGGTGTCGTTGAGCGGCGAGCCGGGTTCCACTTGGGTGGCTGGTGTCTATGCGGGAGGAGCTTGAGGGAACAGGTCAGCTTTGGAAATAAACGGTCCGAAACGGACAGGTTGGCGCACAAGCCAGTGTCAAGCTGCAAGCGGCGTGCACAATCTTTCTATCCAGCGGCAGCCTGGAAGAACGCGGCCGGAGGCGGAAGCATGCGGCGGCGGTATGCGGCCGGTGAAAGGCCGACAAGTTTCCTGAACAGGCGACGGAAACTCGACGCCTCGGCGTAGCCGACCTCGCCCGCTATGTCGTCCGGCGGCATGTCGGTGGTTTCGAGCAGATGCTTGGCTTCCTCGATGCGCAGCGTCTGGACATATTCAATGGGCGACTGGCCGGTGGCAGCGCGAAAGCGACGCAGGAAGCTGCGCTCGGTAAGCCCGCTCTGCTCAACCATCGCCGCGACCGGGGTCGCGCTTGCATAGTTGTCGGCTGCCCACAACTGCGCGGCGCCGACCAGCGGGTCCTTGTGCTGGCGCGTGACGGTGAGCGAGGCGAAGGGGAGCTGCCCGTCTGCATGCCACTGCAGCAGGAAGAACTTTGCGATGCGACGCGCTTCCTCCAGGCTGTGGACCCGCGCGATAAGATAAAGCAGCAGATCGTGCCAGGACGTCGTGCTGCCGGCCGTGATGACACGGTGGCCTTCGCCGACCGGCACCAGCACGCGCTCCTTGCGCAGCTTGATCCGCGGAAACCGGCTGCGAAAATCGTTCTCCCACGCCCAATGGGTGGTCGCATCTTGTCCGTCCAGGAGGCCGGTCATCGCAAGCAGGGTCGAACCCGTACAGACGGAACACACAATGGCGCCTTCGGCGTGGGCTCCGCAGATCCAGTCGGCGATAGCGGAATAGGTGTTGGGCACTGGATCGCCCGGCATCACCGCCAGATCCGGTATGATCACGATGTCGGGCGACGGATGATCGGCGAAACGGCCGTCCGGGTGGATCGTCGCACCGTTGAATGTACGCAATGGCTGGCCATCCATGGAGAGAACAACCGGCTTGAAAACGGGGGCAGGGTGCTGCCGGTGCAAAAGCTGCCATGCGAGTCCTACCGAGGACATGACTTCGTAGATGCCGTAGACAACCGAGGCGGCAGCCTCCGGCGTTGCGACAATCGCAATCGCCAGGGGATCGTCAGGCTTGCGTGGCTTCATGTCCGTTTTGCACCGTTTCGCGTCAAATGAAAGCTAGCATTTTACGACGAGTGCGAACAGCGCTGGCCGCACGGCAATCAGAATTGCCCTGGGGTTCTCGGCCCTTTGGGCAAGATGGAACGAAACAACGCGCTCATCGAGGCCATCAAGGGCGGCACTATGAGATCGCTGAATATTTGCTGGAATCCGGGAATGTGACTTTCTCAACAAGGAGATGCGGCTGAACGCCCTGATCTGGGCTGGCAGCAGTCGTAACCGTCATCTCACGAGAAGCTGTAAGCCGCGATCCATCATTTCTTCGAGGGCAAATAGCTGTTGCCGAAGCAAGACCTGGCCCGATGATTGCCACTTGCCGGCTTCGGCGTCTCCAACCCGTGAGGAGAATGTCGCCCTCTCTCGGCTAGAAGCCACGCGGCCCTACGCGAGGAAGTTGTACTGGGGGCATGGTGATTAGCCGGCTTCATCGTAAGTGCGTCCGTCGCCTGCGTTTTTCAATCCGGCCTCCATCTGCGAAGGTGACGGTCGTATCGCGGTTTGTGTCATTCGAACAGACGAGGACAGTGGCCAAGCCTGTGCCTAGCGTGAACTTGGCCCTATGCGCTCACAATCGGGAGAGAGGTTGAGTTTGTATCCGGCCTGTATGGGAGGCGAGGATCAAACCCTGAAAGCTCCCTTCCTGATGGCGTTGTACGAGAAGGGAGTCCGGTTATGAAGTTCAAAGCTCTGATCAAGCGTGCCGAGGTTGTGGATGGAGCGTTCGAGCAGCTCGAATCCGATCTGGCAAATGCGTTCGATGAATGTATCAGCCTGGACGATGAGTGGCCGCCGGAGGATGCGGTCGGTATCTTGGACGAGAATCTCGCGGCAAGGAATGACAACACGCTGCCTGAGAACGATGCGATGTCCGAGGACAATGCGCTGCTGCTGGAGGACAATTCGGGCGAAACCGCGCGGCGGCTGACTTCCCACGCCCAGACGCGGCTGGCCGCATTGAATGCCGTCGACGAGCTCTTCCACGATGCGCAGGACTATATGGGGGAGATCAATGCGAAGCTGTCGGAGATCGCGACCTCGCATCATTTGACCGGCGAATATTTGAAGCTTCTTCACGGCGACATTCTTCGCGCCAACGAATTGGAACTGGCGAATGCCAGCCTGACCACGCAGCAAAGAGCGCTGTCGGACCAGCTTCACGACGCTACCAAGAAGCAGCGCGAGCGCGACAGCGCCATCGAGACCCTGCAGCAGCGCGAGACAAGCCTGATCGAGGACAAGGAAGCGCTTCGCGTTGCGCTGGCCGCGGCCAGGCTGGAACTGGTCGTGGCAGGCAATGCGAGCGCAAAACGCGAGGCGGAGTTCGGCGACCTCGTCAAAACGATCTCGGCCAAGACGGTCGAGGTCGACAGACGCTCGCGCGAGAACGAGATGCTGCGGGAAAAGCAGGTCAGCCTTTCGATCGACCTCGACAAGGCGCTGAAGCGGGAAGCCGAGGCGCGGCATAGGCTGGATGAACTGTCGACGATCCACGCCAATGACGCGGCGCGGCTTGCGGACCTGCTGGCTGCGCTCGGCAAAAGCGAAAAAGAGGAAATGCGGCTGCAGAAATCGCTTGATGTCGCGCAAGCCAAGCTGTCGGAAATGACCGAAGCGGCGCGTATCAGGGAAGGCGACAAGGAAGCCGAGCTGCAACGCAGCCTGGCCGAGATGAGCGGCCTGCGGTCTGAAATCCAGGGCCTGCAATCGCGATTGCAGCTTGCCTCGCACGAGAACAGCGAAGCCGCCGGCGAGATCGCCAGTCTCAAGGCTCGATGGAACGATGCGGTTGCCGAAAAGCAGATCGCGGAGCAGAAATTGTCCGCGCTCGTCAAGGAGAACGAGCACGACAAGATGAGCCTTTCGACGGTGAGCGCCAACCTTTCGCAGCTTTCCCTGCAGCAGGCTTCCGAACAGATTCAGCACGATGTCCAGAGGCAGGAATGCGAGGATCTGCGCGCCGAGGTGGCAATGCTCAACGCCCGGGTCAAGGAACTGTTGCCCTATGAGCGGCTCCATAAGGTGACAAACGCCAGGTCGCGCGAAGACACCGTGGTCGAGATCACCGGCGCGGTGGCGGAGAAGGCGCGCGCCACCAGCAGGCGGCGCGTCCGTCCGAGCCTGCGCGCCGCGTCATAGGCAAGGCGCGGCGCCGAGCGCGTGACGATCGTGATCGCCGTGGACCGGGCCGGCTGCTCATGGCTTGGCCTCAACTCATCGCGTAAACGTCTCGACGGTGATGCGTGCGAAGGGGCGGGCACAGGAGGGGCTCGCCCGTGATAATTCGTGTTGCTGCCGAGAAAGTTCGGCGGATGCGGCTTTCGCTGCGATCAGATAGCCGGCCTATTCGGCAAGCCGTGACAGCACGAGGTAGGCGGCCTTGACCCGCGCATCGTTCGGATAGTTCTTGTTGGCGAGCATCACGATCCCGATTTTCCTGGCCGGGATATAGGCGACATAGGCGCCGAAGCCGTTGGTGGACCCGGTCTTGTTGAGGATCACATCGCCTCTTGGAGCCATCGGCGGGTCGATCGCGGTCGCCGGGACAGAGCCCAGCATTTTCGTCGAGTTGCCGGCGACAATCTTTGCCAGCTCGACCGGATAGGGATATTGCTCCCAGATCAGGTCCTGGATGAGTTCACCAGAGCGGAAGTAGCCGGTGTGCGTGGCATCGACCGCACGCGCGATACTGTCCGGCACCTTGCCGATGCCCATGTTCACTTCAAGGAAGCGGGCCATGTCGACTGTGTTCGACTTGACCCCGTAGGCCTCGATCGCGAGCAGGGCAGGGGTGACCCTGGCCGGCTTGTCTTTGCGGTTGTAGCCCCATGCGTAGGATGCCATCTCCGCCTTGGGCACTTCGATATAGGTCCGCTGCAAGCCGAGCTTGGGGAAGAGCTGCTTTTCCATCAGCGTCCGGGAGCTTGCGCCCATCGCCCTGGCAGTCGCCATGCCGAGAAGGCCGACGCTGGGATTGGCGTAGGTGCGGTACATGCCTCGAGCAAATTGCGGCCTCCATTGGCGATAGTAGGCGATGAGTTGCTTCTGGTTCTTCACCGCAGCGGGCAATTGGAGCGGAAAGCCGCCGGCCGTATGCGTGCCGAGATCCAGCAGCCTGACATCGTCGAGGGCACTCCCTTTCAGCTCGGGCATGTGTTTGCTGACGCTGTCGCCGAGCGACAGCTTGCCCTCGACTTCGGCATAGGTAGCCAGGGTCGCCGTGAAGGTCTTGCTGACCGAACCCAGCTCAAACAGTGTGTCGTGCGTGACGGCTGCCTTGGTATCCTTCGCGGCCACACCGTACTCGATGAAATAGCGCTCGCCGTTCATCGTCACGGCGACGGCCAATCCTGGAATCCCGTATTGCGCGATCATCGGCTTCATTGCGTCGTCGACTGCCTGCCGCACCCTGTCGGCCTGATCCGCACCATAGGCGCTGGACAACCCCATCAACGCACTGGCGACGAGGTTGGAAGCGATCCTGGCAGACAGTCGGCTGGGCATGGGAGGTTCCTTTCAGTTGAACGGTTGCGGTTTATGACCCCTTCGAACCAAGGGCAAACAATGATAAATCGGATCAGCTATTAGATTATCTTGGGCATCGATGGTTCGACCTTATCTGCCACTGAACGCGCTGCGGGCGTTTGAGGCCTCGGCCCGGCATCTCAGCTTCACACGAGCCGGGATCGAACTGGCGGTAACGCAGGCCGCGGTGAGCCAACAGGTCCGATCTCTCGAACAGAGGTTGGGCATTCAGCTGTTTCGCAGACTTCCGCGCGGTCTCAAGATAACGGCGGAGGGTGAAGCGTTGCTGCCGATCGTCAGTGATGCCTTCGATCGCCTGGCAAGAACGCTCGACCGCGTTGGATCGGCGAAGGTGCGCGAACCGCTCGTCGTTGGAGCCGTCGGAACCTTCGCGGTCGGCTGGCTGCTGCCTCGGCTGGAGGATTTCCGGCGTGTCCATCCGTTCGTCGAACTCAGGCTTTCCACCAACAACAATCGCGTCGACATGGCCGCCGAAGGTTTGGATTTCTCCATCCGTTTTGGCAACGGCGCCTGGCATGGCCTTGATGCGACTGAGCTTTTCCAAGCGCCACTGACGCCGCTATGCACGCCCGAACTGGCAGCCACGCTGCATACGCCACAGGATCTGGGCGAGCTTACACTTTTGCGCAGCTATCGCATGGACGAATGGAGCCGCTGGTTCGGGGCTGCCGGCACGGACGTTCCGCCGAACATCTCAGGGGCGATCGTATTCGACTCATCGCTCGCCATGATGGAGGCTGCCGAACAAGGAGTGGGGGTTGCCCTCGCTCCAGCGCTGATGTTCTCACGGCAATTGCGGAACGGTTCGATACGGCGTCCGTTCCCGGACGCCATTTCGCTCGGCAGCTATTGGCTGACCAAACTCAAGTCGAAGACGCCGACGGCCGCGATGCTGGCGTTCGCCGGCTGGATCGCCGCGCAGGAGCCGGGGACCTTCGACGGGCTGCCTGCCGATGCGCCTTCGCCTCCTCAGCCCTGAAGCGAATTTCCGCCGTGGGTGGTGCCACGAGCGTCCGGGAGCGAATGAGCAGGAGGTGGAGCGTTGCCCGCCCTTCATCAGTCCTTTGCGGACTTCCCAGCCCCAAACCTCAAACCATCCATCAAGAGCTTGACCAACCGCCGCGAGCGGTCGCGCCAGTCCTCGGTGTCGGGCGCCGAATAGATGCCGCCGAGCGCGTGCAGGACATCGGAGGCGTCGACATCGCCGCGGATCGTGCCTGCCGCCGCCGCCGCCTCGACCAGCCGTCTGAGCGCTTGCGTCACCCGGCCCGAAATATCCGAAAACAGCGTCGAGTTGGTGGACATCAGGATGCGAAGGCTCGTCGACAGGCCACGCTTGGTGGCGATGTAGTCGACGAAGCGCTGCATCCATTGTTCCAGCGCGAGGTCGGGCGGATGATGCAAAGCGAGTTCGTCGGCGGCCGCGCACAACCCTTCCACCTCGCGGCGATAAACCACCTCGACCAGATGCTCGCGCGTCGGAAAATGCCGGTAGAGCGTGCCGATGCCAACGCGGGCCTGGCGGGCTATCTCCTCCAGCGAGGCATCGACGCCATGCGCGGCAAAGGCGGCCGCGGCGACCTCGATCAGCCGGTCGCGGTTGCGCTGCGCATCGGCGCGCAGCTTTCTTGTCGCTGCGGCGTCGGGGTTGTCTTCAATCGTTACGGACGGCTGTGAAGCCAATTTTTTCTCCACTGTCGAATATGGGGCTTGAACCCATGCGGGTCAGCCCCCACGTAATAAACGGAGGCGCCTCCGTTTTAGTGGAGCACCCTTATCATATAATCAGGGGACCCGGTATGTCACGTGTTGACAGGATAATCTCCCCCCTTGAGGGGGAGATGCCCGGCAGGGCAGTGGGGGTCGGTTCGACCGAGCGCGGCCTCCTCCCTTGCGACAGTGGAGGTTGGCGCTCCCTGCGAGACGACCCCCTCTGGCCTGCCGGCCATCTCCCCCTCAAGGAGGGAGATTAGCTCTCACCATCGCCTCGCCATTCCTTCGCCCTACCCCTCAGCGTCAAGCAACTGGAGCCAGACGCCCCATGACAAGCAAAACCCTGATCCCCATCCAACTTCAAATCAACGGACATCGCCACGAATTGGAAGTCGAGCCGCGCGTTACGCTGCTTGACGCCTTGCGCGACCATCTCGACCTGACCGGGACCAAGAAAGGCTGCGACCAGGGCCAGTGCGGCGCCTGCACCGTGCATGTCGACGGTGAGCGCGTGCTGGCCTGCCTGACGCTTGCCGCCCAGGCCGAGGGCAGGGCGGTCACCACTATCGAAGGGCTCGCTGGTGAGGATGGCACGCTGCACGCGGTGCAGGCGGCCTTCCTCGAACAGGACGCCTTCCAGTGCGGCTATTGCACGCCGGGACAGATCATGTCGGCGGTCGCCTGCATCCGCGAAGGCCATGCCGGGTCGGATGACGAGATCCGCGAATACATGGCCGGCAATCTGTGCCGCTGCGGCGCCTATCCGCACATCGTCGCCGCCGTGCGCCAGGCAGCTACGGAGGTCGCGTCATGAGGGATTTTTCCTATCTGCGCGCCAGTTCGGTCGACGCTGCACGACAGGCTTCGGCGCTGCCGGGCGCCATGCTGCTTGCCGGTGGCACCACGCTGATCGATCTCGCCAAATGCGGTGTCGCCGAGCCTGATACGCTGGTCGACATCAGCCATCTCAGGGGGTTCGACGCAATCACGGTCAATGACAGTGGCGCCACCATCGGCGCGCTGGCAAAGATGAGCGGCGTTGCCGACCATGCCGATATCAAGAGCCGGTATCCCGCCGTCTCGGAAGCGCTGTGGCAGGCGGCCTCGGCGCAGATCCGCAACATGGCGACCATCGGCGGCAATCTGATGCAGCGCACGCGCTGCCCCTATTTCCGCGATGGCGAAAACTTCCCGGCCTGCAACAAGCGCAGGCCCGGCAGCGGCTGTTCGGCGATCGGCGGGGTGACGCGCGGCCATGCCGTGCTCGGCACCAGCGAAGCCTGCATCGCCACCTATCCCGGCGATCTCGCCGTTGCACTGGTCGCCTTCGATGCAATGGTGCATCTCGGTGACCGTCAGGTCGCGGTCGACGACTTCTTCCTGCTGCCGGGTGCTGCGCCACAGCGGGAACATGCGATCCAGCCGGGCGAGGTGATCACCGCGATCAGCATTCCAGCCTCCGCTGCTGCCAGACGCTCGACCTATCTCAAGGTCCGCGACCGGCAATCCTATGAGTTCGCTGCCGCAAGTGCCGCCGTCGGTATCGAATTCGAGGCGGATGGCCGCACGATCCGTGATCTGCGCGTGGCGCTTGGCGGCGTCGCCACCAAACCGTGGCGGGCGCGCGGTGTGGAAGCGGCGCTGAAGGGCAAGGTGCTGGACACGGATGCCGTCAAGCGCGCCAGCCTGCTCGCCGTCGAAGGCGCCGTCGACCATGGCGCCAACCATTACAAGATCGAACTGGCGCCGCGCGTCGTCGCCCGTGCCATCCTTAAATTGGGAGAAACGGCATGACCGTTCACATGAAAAGACATGGTGATGCTTCCGACGGTACGGAGGCTGTCGGCGGCCGGTTGTCGCGCGTCGATGGTCCGGCCAAGATCACCGGCGCCGCCAAATACGCGGTCGAGCAGCGGCTCGACGGTCTTGCCTATGCCGTGCTGGTCGAAAGCACGATCGCCGCTGGCAAGGTGCGTTCGATCGACACGGACGCTGCGCAAGCCGCGCCGGGCGTGCTCAAGGTGCTGACGCCGGACAATATTCCGCCGCTGAAAACCGCTTCGGACTGGTTGGGCACGCCGCCGCCGGATGCGCCCTACTGCCCGCTGGCGCGCGACATCACCTTCTCAGGCCAGCATGTCGCCGCAGTGGTGGCCGAGACTTTCGAGCAGGCCGTAGCGGCCGCGGCACTCGTCAGGGTCAGCTATGACGAGGCCCCGGCCATCGTCGACCTCAGCGATGGCAAGGCCGGCGACGGTATCCCGATCGACGCAATGACCAAGGAGTGGGGCGACGCGGCGGCGGCATTCGCCGCCGCCCCGGTCCGGATCTGCGCCGCCTACAACACGCCGCGCGAATACCAGGCACCGATGGAGCCGCATGGGCTGATCGCGCGCTGGGAGGGCGACCAGCTGACGGTGTGGGAGCCGAGCCAATGGCTCGACGGCATGGCGCGCACCTATGCCGAATGGTTCGACGTGCCGTTCGAGAATGTGCGGCTGGTGTCGCCCTATATTGGCGGCGGCTTCGGCTCCAAGGCGCTGGCGCTTGGCCATGGCGCGGTGGCGGCGATTGCCGCAAGGATGCTGGAACGGCCGGTGAGACTGGTGATGACGCGGCCGCAGACCTTCACCGGTTATGGCGGCCGGGCGGCGACGCGGCAGACGGTGACGATCGGCGCCGACGCCGATGGAATAATCCAGTCGATCGTGCATCGCGGCGTCAATGAAACATCCATCGACGGCATGTGGGTCGAGCCGTTGGGCTCGACCACCTCGATCATGTATCAGGCGCCCAATTTCTCCTCGCGGCAGAATGTCGTGCGGGTCAATTCGGTGGTGCCCGGCGCGATGCGCGCACCGGGCGAGAACCCGAGCGCCTTCGGCATTGAAAGCGCCATCGACGAGCTTGCCTACGAGGTCGGCATCGATCCGCTGGAGATCCGGCTGCGGAACTATGCCGAAGAGGATCCGCACGCCAAGAAGGCGTGGTCGACGCGGCAGTTGCGCGAGGCCTATGCCGCCGGCGCCGAACGTTTCGGCTGGTCGAAGCGCAGCCCGCAGCCGCGCTCGATGCGCGACGGCAACCAGCTGATCGGCTGGGGCGTCGCCGCCGGCACCTATCCGGTGCGGCGCGCCTACGGCGAGGCCATGGTGCGCATCCTGGCCGACGGCTCGGTCGAGGTCGAAAGCTCGTCGATCGACATGGGGCAGGGCACCTACACGATCCTGGCGCAGACCGCCGCCGAAACGCTCGGCGTGCCGGCAGACAATGTTGTCGTGAAGCTCGGCGACTCGCGCTTTGCCCGCGCGGGCGTCACCGGGGGCTCGCGGCTGGCCGGGGTGATGACCGGGGCGGTGCACAAGGCGGCGAGTGCGGCGCTCGACGAGCTGGTCGGGCTGGCGATCTCCGATCCGCGCTCGCCGTTCCATGCGCTGCAGGCCAACACGCTGGTCGTCGCCAATGGCCGCATCGCCTCGCCGCGCGGCGAAGGCCCGGAGGTCTCGATCGCCGAGCTGCTGGCCAGCGTCGGGCGCGACCGGATCGAGGCGAAGGGCGACACCATGCCGGCCAATTCGACGGCCGAGGAGCGCTACAAGAACTACACCACCATCGCCATGGCGCTGCCGCACACCGAGGGCGATTATTCCAGGTACAGCTGGTGCGCGCATTTCATCGAGGTGCGGGTCGACGAGGATTTCGGCACGGTCAGGGTGTCGCGCGTGGTGTCGGCGCTGGATTCGGGCCGGCTCTACAATCCCAAGCTCGCCGAAAGCCAGTGGAAGGGCGGCATCATCATGGGCATCGGCCAGGCGCTGCTGGAGGAAGGCATCGTCGACCGCCGCCATGGCCGCATCGTCAACAACAACCTCGCCGACTACCTCGTGCCGACCAATGCCGACATTCCCGACATCGAGGTGATTTCGGTCGGCATTCCCGACCTGCATTCCTCGGCGCTCGGCGGCAAGGGCGTGGGCGAACTCGCCATCGTCGGCGTCGCGCCGGCGATCGCCAACGCGGTGTTCCATGCCACCGGCAAGCGGATCCGGGATCTGCCGATCACGCTTGAGAAGCTGATCTAAGGTTGTCGGTACGGCTGCCGATCTTTCCAACAAGGGAGTTCGGCAGTTTTACCGCTGCGATAGCACCGAGCGCTATGTCCAGTCGATTTCGCCGTGGTCGGTTTTGGTTGTCATCGCTTCCGGCGGCAGCCGATCGCAAAAGGCAATGACATTCAGGCAATCATATCGAGCGCTCGGGACGATCAGGCCGTCATAGTCGAGGAAATGTGCAACCTCACCGATATCTTGCGACCTGGGATATTCAGCATTCTTCTCTTGATAGGAAAGTTGCCCATAGCGCGCGGTGTCCAGACCAAGTGCCTGCAACGCAGCGAGGTCGAGCAGTCGGAGAGCCCGTTCCAACGCCAGATCAATCTCAAAAAGATTGTACTTGACGCGTGAGGGGACCACCGGTTGCCCGCGCGTGAGGTGGAATCTCATTTCGCTTAGTGCGCCCTCCCGCCTTTCGGAGGTGTAGAGCACGTCAAATGTTCCATCATCCCAACGGCCACCTGAGCTCGAGCACTGGGTCGGATCGCGGCCCTGGCGCACCACGCGCCAGACCGTTCCGGAGTATTCGACCGGAGCGATCGCCTCGATGGCGTCAATGAGCTGGTTATCGCGTCGTTTCCTTCCGGCGGTCATCAATTAAAGGAAGACCTCGTTCTCAAGCCGATCGATCACCTTGAGGACGTCGATGCTACGGTCATCGTGAATAAGGTCGATCGCTCTTTCCCCGTTCAACTGGGGGTGCCGGGCATAAAGCCATGTCCTGATTTCGCTCGCCTCGTAGAATTCCTGCAGACGGCCGACGATGTAATGCAGGTCCGACAGGATAAGCTCGCTTCGCGGCTGCGGCTTGATGTCTCCGGCCTTCCATCGGGAAACCGTGGCTTTCGAAACCTCGGTGATGTTTGCAATATCAGTACCCTTGAGGCCACCAAGAGTGCTCAATTCGTCGAGGAATCTTGGGACTGCCCGCAACGCCATGCTCATCTTTTTTAGACTCCTGTTTGGCAATGCGCAAATGCGTTTCACGAAAATGAAATATGAAACCATAATGTTAATGTCAAGGCAGGTTGTGCTCGTGAGCGAAGCAAGGAGGCGCCACCGATGCTTGAATTTACGGACCCGACACCTCTGTTATGCGCGGCCGGTTGGCAGGAAACGGGTGGTTCGCGGGGGTTGTTTCGCCCATCTCTGATGGCAGAAGAAGCCATTGGAGGCAAAGCCATGACCATCCATTCGATAGGTTCGAAAGCGGCGGTTCGGTCGGCGCAAACGCGGGTCGCCGGATATGATTGGAAAATGCTGGCCGGCGAGTTGAGCAACCACGGCTGCGCGGTGATGGAAAAGCTGCTGACGCCGGAAGAATGCCAGGAGATCGCCAGTCTTTACCCGCATGAGGAGCATTTCCGCAGCCATGTCCACATGGCGCGGCATGGTTTTGGCAAGGGCGAATATCGCTATTTCCGTTATCCCTTGCCCGACCTGATCGGCGGGTTGCGCAGCGCGCTCTATCCGCAGCTTGCCGCGGTCGCCAACGACTGGAACGAGCGCATGGGCATCGCCCAGCGCTACCCGGCCGAACATGGCGCGTTCCTCCAACAGTGCCACGAGCAGGGCCAGACGCGGCCGACGCCGCTGTTGCTGCAATACGTTCCCGGCGACTTCAACTGCCTGCACCAGGATCTCTACGGCGACCTTGCCTTTCCACTGCAGGTGGCGATCCTGCTTTCGGAGCCGGGAAAGGATTTCACCGGCGGCGAGTTCGTGCTGACCGAACAGCGGCCGCGCATGCAGAGCAGGGCCGAGGTGGTGCCGCTCAGCCAGGGCGACGCGGTGGCCTTCGCGGTCCACAACCGCCCGGTGCAGGGCACCAAGGGCAATTACCGGGTCAATCTCAGGCACGGTGTCAGTCGGCTTCGCTCGGGTATGCGCCACACCGTCGGCATCATCTTCCACGACGCGAAATGACGCCTGTCGGCGACGGAGGAGCGGTGCAGACGCGATGGCCCGTTTTCAAGCGCGAAACAGCGCCAGCTCTTCGGCCGTGAGATGGCGAGCCTTGCCCTTGGCGAGGTCGCCGAGCTGCAAGCGGCCGATCGCCACCCGCAGCAGGCGGAGCACCTCGATATCGCAGGCGTCCAGCATACGGCGGATGTGGCGGTTGCGGCCCTCGTCGAGCGTGATTTCCAGCCAGGCGGTGCTGGTGCCGCTGCGCAGGATGCCGATCGAGCGCGCCGTCAACAGCTCGCCATCGACCGTCACGCCGGCGCGCAGCCGCGCCAGCAGGGCCGCGTCGGGCTGGGCGGCGACCTGCACGTGATAGATCTTGGCGACGTGCGAGGCAGGGTCGAGCAGGCGCTGGGCAAAGCGCGTGTCGTTGGTCATCAGGAGCAGGCCTTCGCTGGCCTTGTCGAGGCGGCCGACCGGCGAGACGAAAGGCAGGTCGAGCCCGGCCAGGCAATCATAGACGGTGCCGCGATCCTGCGGATCGTCGCGGGTGGTGACCAGGCCGCGCGGCTTGTTCAGCATGAGGTAGACCTTGCGCTCGGCAACGACGCGCCTTTCGTCGAACTCGATGCGGTCGCGGCCGGGATCGACGCGCATCGAGCCGTTGCGCACGATCTTGCCCGCGACCTTGACGCGCCCTTCGGCGACCAGAACTTCCGCCTGCTTGCGCGAGCACAGGCCGAGCTTCGACAGCGCCCGGCAAAGGCTCACTCCCGGGGGGCTTGCTCCCTGAGAGGTGGCTTCGCGGCGCGGTCGGCCGCTGTTTGGTCGCGGCGTCATGGGCTTGCGTGATCGTTCCCGCAAAGATCAGGGCTTTCTCGCCGGCCCGGCCTGGGCGAGCGTTGCCATGCCGTCGCCGAGATGCTTGCGCAGGACGCGGACGGCCGCGGCGGCATCGCGGTGGCGGCAGGTCGTCAACAGGTCGCGGTGCTCCTCCTGCGATTGGCTGCGATAGTTGAGGTTCGACAGGAGAACACGCACGTAGCGGTCGGCGGCATTGTGATGGGCCTCGATCAGGCCGAGCAGCCGGGCGTTGCCGCAGGCGCTGTAGAGCGCCAGATGGAAGATACGGTTCAGCGTGCCCCAGCGGCCGACATCCGGCTCGGCGTCGATCTGGTTGAGCACATGGCCGGCCTCGTCGAGTTTTTCCCTGGTGAGGTTAGGGACCGAGAGCCGCAGCGCTTCGCTCTCGAGCAATTCGCGGACGGCGAAGATCTCCCTGATCTCGGTCGTGTCCATCCTGGCGACATGGGCGCCCTTGGTCGGATGGATCGAAACGATGCCTTCGGCCTCGAGTTGGCGTAGCGCGTCGCGGACCGGCATGCGACTGAAGCCGAAGCGCTCGGCAAGGTCATCCTGGCGCAGCGGCGTGCCCGCCGCCAGGCTGCCGTCGGCGATCGATTCGCGCAGCACATTCGCCACCTGTTCCGCCACCGTCAGCGGTTTCTGCACCAAGCCTTCGCCCAGACCACGCAATCGATGCCTCCCTGTTACGTCGACCCCTGTTTACGTCAACCCATGTCACGCGCCGGCCTTGCCTAGCAGAAAGCCGCTTGCCTGGATATGTGGATTCCCGTATACGAGTATACGAGACGGCTTTGCATGTTATGCACGGGGGAACGCCATGGCGCTTACACCGGGTGGCAGGAAATCGGGCTCCAGACCGGTGGATGCGATCGTCATCGGCGGCGGCATTGCCGGCTGCACGCTGGCTTACGAACTGGCGTCGCGGGGCGTCAAACCGATCATTCTCGAGCAGGGCGTGATCGCCGCCGAATCATCGGGACGCAACACCGGCACCTTGCTCAGCGGCCCGCAAAGCGAAGTCGTCGAAATGCTCGATGCCTGCGCGGCGATCTATGCGGAGCTGGCCGAAGGGCCGGTGCCTTTCGAGTTCGGCAGGATCGGCCACCTTCTCATCTCGGAGGACGAGGCCAGTTTCGAGGCGGCCGGCGTGGTGGCGGATCGCTACCGGGCCGCCGGCATTGCCATGGAAAAGCTCACCGGCGCGGAACTCGCGCGCGACCATCCCCGCATCGGCTTCAAGGTGGCTGGCGGCTATAGCGTCGGCCGCGCCTGGACGCTGGAGCCCATGGGGGCGACCCATGCCTTCGCGCATGCCGCCCGCGAGGCGGGCGGCACAATCCGGACAGGGCTTCGCGTCGCCCAGATCTTCTCCAAGGGCGGCAAGGTGCAGGGCGTGCTGACCGACCAGGGCATCATATCAGCCGATCTTGTCTTCATCGCCAACGGGTTGTGGATGAGCGACCTGCTCAGGCGCACCGTCGGCGACGGGCCGCTGCCCGGCCTGCCGTTCACCGCCGGCCGCGGCTGGCTGATCCAGCTCGGCAAGCTCGACTTCGAGCTGCCATGGATCGTCGAGGAACTGACCTGGCCGGATCAGGAGGAACTGGGACGGCGGATGCGCCTCGAAGGCCTTGCCGATGTCGCCGCGCAGCGCGACGACCAGCCGGCCGTGGAAGCCATCTGCCTCAATCCGATGCGCGGCGGCGATGCCCGGCTCGGCGCGTCGGTGCAGCCGGCCTTCCGCGATCTCGTCCGCAATACCGACATGGCCAGCCGGATCGCCGGCCGCACGCTGCGCATGCTGCCCGGGCTCGGTTCGCCGCGGGTTAGCAACGTCTATCCCGGCAACCGACCGATGCTCCGCGACGGTCTTCCGGTCGCCGGCAGGACCGCCGTCGAGGGCCTGTTCGTGCATGGCGGCATGGGCTCCATCGGCATGCACGCGGCACCGGCCACGGCGCGCTGGCTGGTGGAAGCCGTGCTTGCCGGCGGCGGTAACCCGGCGCAGGAATGGCTGCGCCCGGACCGTTTTCCCGGCTGGGGGAAATGAGCGGCCCGCCTCTCAAACAGATTCACCCCTGGTGCGCATCCCTTTGAGAGTAAAGAGGATTCTGTTGCCTAAGCGCGTCGTGTCTGCTGCGTGGGACGGAGAGGCCGGCGGGACAGAGTCGGCGTCGTAGAGCGTCGGCTTCGGCGAGCAGGCCTTGACGCGACAGGCAGTGTTCCGTCTGATGCCGCAAGCAGCGCAACGCCAGCCGGGAGATCGCTTGATACACTCTCGTTTGCTTCGCTATCTCGACGAAGTGGCCCGCTGCGGCTCGATCCGCAAGGCGGCGGTGACGCTCAATGTCGCGGCGTCGGCGATCAACCGGCAGATCATCGCGCTGGAGCAGCAACTGGGAACGCCGCTTTTCGAACGGCTGCCCGGCCAGATGCGGCCGACCGCGGCCGGCGAGGTGCTAATCACCCATGCCAGGGAGACGCTGAAGCATCACCGGAAAGCGATCGAACGGATCGAGACGCTGAAGGACGGGCGGTTCGCCAGCGCCTCGATCGCCACGGTGGGCGGGCTCTCCAACGACATGCTGTCCTACGCGCTGGCCGAATATCGCCGCGAACGGCCGTTTACGCGGTTTTCCGTCAGCGTGCTGGCGGCCGACGACATCGCGGTGCAGGTCGCCGCCGGCGAGATCGATCTGGGTTTTGCCTTCGATCTTCCCGAAACGCCCAATCTGACGGTGGGCGCCTCGATGCTGAGCCCTTGCGGCGCCGTCGTCCTGCCCGACCATGCGCTTGCCTCGAAAGCCGTGCTGCGCCTCGGCGACCTCAGGCGGTTTCCGCTGATCATGCCGCCGCAGGGCGTGATGCTGCGCGACCATTTCGACCATGCCTGCGCCACCGCCGGCCTGTCGCTGGAGCCGGTGCTGGAATCCAACAGTTTCGAACTGCTCAAGCATTTCGCGCTGCTCGACCAGGGGGTCGCCATCCTCAACCGGATCGACGTGCTGCACAGCCATCTGTCGGGGGCGGTCTCCTTCATCCCGATCGCCGAGCTTTCCCGCTTCACCCAGCGGCTCAGCGTCGTGCACCGCGCCCGCGGCCGGCTGGCGCCACTGCCCAGCCATCTGCTGGAAAGGTTGTGCAGCCTGATCACCAGCCAGAGCGGATCGTGAAACGCAAGAGGTGCTTGTGGCTTAGAAACCCGTCGTTCGCGGCGGTGGTGTCAATAGTGGAACCGGCACTGTGCAATCAGCAGGCCGTCCTCGGTCGGCCGGTACACCAGCCGGTGTTCCTGCGTGAGGCGCCGCGACCACCAGCCTGACAGCGGCCCGCGCAATGGCTCCGGCTTGCCCGTGCCGGTGAAAGGCGTGCGCAGGCATTCCTTGATAAGCCCGTTGAGGCGCAGCAGCAGCTTCGGGTCGGTGGCCTGCCAGTGCAGGTAATCCTCCCAGGCCTGCTCGTGAAAGACGAGCTTCACTCGGAAAGCTCGCGCTCGCTTCCCTTGCCCTGGTCGAGATCGGCGATCGCGCCAAGCAGCCGCTCGGCGTTCGCCGGGTTGCGCAGCAGGTAGCGCGTTTCCTCATAGGAGGCGAAATCCTCCAGCGACATCAGCACCGCTGCCGGCTTTCCCTTGTCGCGGGTGATCAGCACGGGGGCATGATCCGCCGTCACGCTGTCGAGCATGGCGGCAAGGTTCTTCCGTAGATCGCTGTAAGAGGTGGTACGCATGGCCTCATATGTACGTATTTGAGTACAATATGCAAGAGAGGATTGCCTGCCCGCGTCGGACGGTAGTCAGGTCCCAACCTGTCCCCGTTGCCTTTTAGGCATCGGGGCGCGCGCGCTTTGATGCTTTGAGGCGTACGCATTTTCGGTCACATTCCCCATGGGAACACAAAGCATGTCGCCCAGAAGTGCGCAGCGAGTTTGGGGCAACGACTTGCATAAAAAGCGAGCAACGCCGCGCAGGCGACGCGTTGCGACCAGCGAAAACGCTGCTCAAACAAGGGGAACAACAATGACAGCCGATGCTCCGCAACCTCGCAGTCTGGTCACGACGGGAGGCGTCTCGATCGGAGGCGCGCCCGTATCCTACACCGCCATCCTGGCGGCACTCGTCGCCGTGCTCGCCTTCATACCGGCCTCGATCGTGGTCGGCGGCATGGGGGGAGGGTGGCCGCTGCACGACGTCATCCATCCGCTGCTCGGCCTGCTGCTTGGTCCGATCGCCGGGCCGATCGCCTCGGTCGTCGGCATCGTCATCGGCAACGTCATCGCGCCCTACACCAATCTTGGACCCTGGAGCCCGCTGATGGGCGCCATGAGCGCCTTTGCCGTCGGCATGGTCATGTATCCAAAGCACTCGCTCTGGTATGTGCCGTGGATCATCACGCTGGCGGCGAACCTGATCTACCTCTGGCAGTCGCTGTCCTTCGGCATCGGCTTCTGGCTGTGGCTGAGCAATGTCTTCACGGTCGACGTGGCGCTGATCCTGATCGCCATTCCACAGATCAGGAACTGGGCGATCGACCAGATCCGCAATGGCGCGGCCAGCCTGTCGCTCTATGGCGCCTATTTCGTGGTGTTCTTCTTCGGCTCGACGGCGGGCATCCAGCTCAACTGGGTGCCGTCCTTCGCGACCAATCCGTGGCCGGCCGAAGTGTGGCCGCCGCTGGTCTTCATCATCTTCGCCGAGCGCGTCGTCTTCACCGCCGTCGGCGCGCTGGTCGCCTTCGCGCTCATCGCCGCCATTCGCCGGTCTCCCATCGCAAAGGCGAAGCTGGCGGGTTACTGATGCCGCAGGCCAAGACAGTGCCGGGGGAGGATGGGCAAATGCCCATCCGGGATGGACATCCGCCCATCCCGGATGAAGCACCGCTCATCCGCTTCGACAATGTCAGCTACCGCTATCCCGGCGCCGACCGACCGGCGCTGGACAAGATCAGTTTGACGATCGGCCGCGGCGAGATCGTCGGCGTGATCGGACCGACCGGCGCCGGCAAGACGACGTTCTGCCTGGCGCTGAACGGAATCGTGCCGCAATTCTTCGGCGGTGAATTCTATGGCAGCATCCATATTGCCGGCCTCGACGCCATCGAGACGCCGACCAGCCGGCTGGCGCAACTGGTCGGCATGGTGTTCGAGGACCCCGAAACGCAGATCACCGCGACCACCGTTGAGGGCGAGGTGGCCTTCGCGCTGGAGAACCTGAAAGTGCCGACGCCCGAAATCGTCCGTCGTGTCGGCGAGGCGCTGAAGGCGGTCGGTCTCGCCGGACAGGAAACCCGGCATCCGGCCAATCTGTCGGGCGGCCAGAAGCAGCGGCTGTCGATTGCCGCGGCGCTGGCGCTGTCGTCCGACATCATCGTGCTCGACGAGCCGACCTCGCAGCTCGACCCCGTCGCGTCGGCGGAAGTCTTCGCCATCCTGCTGAGATTGAATCGCGAGAACGGCCTGACGGTCGTCATAGCCAGCCACGCCAGCGAGGAGCTCGCCGAAATCGCCAACCGCGTCCTGCTCATCTCCGACGGCAAGATAGCGGCCGAAGGGCCGCCCGAAACGGTCTTTGCCGCAACTGACATGCTGGCCGAGCATCGCGTGCGCCCGCCCGACATCGTGCGCAGCTTCGAGGTGCTTGTCCGTGATGCCAAAAATTCCAGTGCACCTGGCCGCCGCAAACCGCCCGCCCTGCCGGTGACGCTCAGTGCGGCCGAAGCGGCGATCAAGGCATATCCGCTGACTGTCTCGTTGCCGGCCACCGCCCCAATGGAGACGCGACGCGATGTCTCCGAGGCCAGGATTGCGCTGGCGGTCAAGGGGCTGACCCATATCTATCCCGATGGCACGCAGGCGCTGCGTGGCGTCGATTTGACGGTCGCCAATGGCGAGTTCCTCGGCATTGTCGGCCGCAACGGCAGCGGCAAATCCACGCTGGTGCGGCATTTCCTGCATCTGCTTTCGCCATCCTCGGGCGCGGTGCGCGTCGGCGGCGAAGATGTCTCGACGCTCAAGGTGAGCGAGCTTGCGCAGCGCATCGGCTATGTCTCGCAGAACGCGCATGCCCAGGTCTTCTGCGACACGGTGGCCAAGGAAGTCGGCTTCGCGCTGTCGATGATGAAGCGGCCCAAGAGCGATATCGATGCCGCCGTCAGCCGCTCGCTGGTGGCGATGGATCTTGCCCAGGCCGCCGACCAGCATCCGATGTCGCTCAGCCGCGGCGACCGGCTGCGCGTCGTCATCGCCGCCGTGCTGGCGCTCGAACCTGAAATCCTGATCTTCGACGAGCCGACCACCGGCCAGGACTGGCGCGGCTCGCTGGCCATCCTCGACATGCTGCAGACCCTGAACCGGATGGGCAAGACGGTGGTGCTCATCACCCATCATCTCTATCTGCTGCCGGGCTATGTCGACCGCCTCGTCGTCATGGATGGCGGCAGGATCGTCGGTGACGGCGCGCTGCGGGACGTCTTCTACGACAATTCGGCGATGGAAGCCGCCGGCCTGGTGCCGCCGCAGACGGTGCGCTTCGCCGGGCATATGCCGGCGCTTGGCGTCGCCCGCCCGCTTGGTCCGGACGATCTGGCGGCAATGCTCGGCGCCCGGCTGGAGGTCGCCTAGATGGTCAGCTACGCCATCCAGCTTTTGCCGGCCGAGACCATTTTCGCCCGCGCCGACATGCGGGTGAAGTTCGCGCTGCTTCTGCTGGCAAGCTCGCTGATCTTCGTCTGGAACAGCATTGTGCTGCAGGCAGCGTTCCTGGCCGTCATTGTCGGGCTGATGTTCTCGGCGGGCATCACCGCCGCCACCATCCGCAAGCTCACTCTTATCGTGTTGCCGGCGCTGGTGCTGATCACGGTGGTCCAGGGCCTTTGGAGCCCGTTCGGCAAGACGCCGGTCTTCGCCGTGCCGGCCGGCGTGCCGCTCATCGGCTCGCTCAACATCTTTTTTTATGTCGAAGGCCTGCTGTTCGGCCTGGTGGTCTGCTGCCGCGTGCTGATCCCGATGCTGGCGTTTCAGCTGGTGTTCATGACCAGCCAGCCCAACGATATCGTGCTCGGGCTGGTGCGGATCGGCGTGCCCTACCGCATCGCCTTCCTGTTTTCGACGACATTCCGTTTCGTGCCGCTGCTGTTCCAGGAACTGGAGGGGATCAAGGAGGCGCAGCGGCTGCGCGGCATCGACATCGATGGCATCGGCATGCTGCGCAAGCTGATCGCGCTCGGCCGCATGCTGGTGCCGCTGATCATGATCTCGCTGACCAAGGCCCAGCTGATGGAGATCGCGCTGCAGGCGAAGGCGTTCAGCGGCTCGGCCGACCGCACCAGCCTGCATCCGTCTCGCGAAAGATTGTCGGCCGGCGAAATTGTGGCCATCGGCGCCTGCTTCGCCGTCTTTGCAGCGGCGCTGGCCAGCCGGTTGCTGTTCGGTTTTGGAGGTGAGGTGCTGTGAGCATATTGGCCCCCGACGCCAGGATCGATTGCGATGCCGCCACGCTCGCCATGCTCGAGCGGCAGGCGTATGCGTGGAAATCCGGCGACTTCTCTGCCGCGGCCGCCGACTGGCATCCTGACGGGGTGCTGACGGCGCCGGGCAACCGGGTGCCCTACCATTGGCTGGGGCGCACCATCGCCGATTTTTATCGCGACTATGGCGATCTCAGCGTGACCATCACCACCGCCTTTGCCTCCGCCGACGGCAGGCGGATCGCGCTGGAATGGCTGTGGGAGGTGACGCGGCGGCGCGACGGCGCCCGCAGCCTGAGCGAGGACGCCATACTCATCGATCTCGACAGCGACGGGCGCATCCTGTCGTGGCGCGAATATTTCGACACGGCAAGCGCCGTGGAAGACCACCACCACAGACCCCAGAGTTCAGCATGAAAGTCCTTGTCGTCTATTGCCACCCTTGTACCGACAGCTTCAACGGCGCCGTGCGCGACACCGTGCTGGAGACGCTTGCCGAACGAGGCCACGCGGTTCACCTCCTCGACCTCTATGCGACCGGCTTCGATCCGGTCATGCGCGCCGACGAGTGGCGCGGCTATGGCGACAAGGCAGGCAACCTCGAACCGGTCATCGACCGGGCGCAGGAATTGCTGTGGGCGGAGACGGTCATCTTCATCTACCCGACCTGGTGGTACGGGCTGCCGGCCATGCTGAAGGGCTGGCTGGAGCGGGTGCTGGTGCCGGGCTTCGCCTTCGACATGCCGACGGCGCAGCGCGGCCCGCGACCCAAGCTGCGCCACATACGCCGGGTGTTGGTGATGACCACATGCGGTGCGACGCCGCTGATGAGCTGGATCATGGGGCAGCCCGGCCGGCGAACCCTGCTGCGCGGCTTCCGCTCCGTCTGCCATCCGCTGTGCTCGACCAAATTCCTGGCGCTCTACCGGATGGACACCGTCTCGGCGGCCGAGCGCCAGGCGCATCTGCAGCGTGTCAGGAAGGCCGTCGCCAGTCTGGGGCATGCAGCATCTGCACCTTCAGACGCGGTGCAGAAGGTGCATCGCGTCTGAAGAGGTTTCAGGTGCGCTCCATGTTAGCGCGTCCCGATAGCCGCGCCGCATCCAATCGGCCGATCGGCAGGAGAAGCGCGACAAAAGTCAATTCGACGCGGGATCGCTCAGCGTCTCGACAACGAAAGACGCGGCGATCAGGTCGTCGGCATCGAGCCGGAGCGAGCCTTCACCTCCTCCCATGATGGCGGCGACCTTCTGGAAGGTCTTCATCTCGTGCCTGGAGATATCGGCGTCCTGCATCCTGGCTTTGAGATTGGCGACGCGCAGACTTAGCGTGTGGGACGTTCCAATTTCACGGTTCGACATAATGCTGTGCTCCTCCCCAACCCGTGCTGATGTGCCCGCCCGCCAGGTATTCGGGTCTGCCCTTTCTGCCTAAATATAAGGCATCGCGAATACAGCGGCCCGAACGCGCGGTGAAAGCGAAGGTTCCAGCGCTAGACGGTCACGAAATAATACGGGGCGGGCGATGGCCGGCGCGACATCGGCCGCGGGATTGCGGAAAGGTTACTCCGAAAGATTGACTCTATCCCCTGGGGGAGGATACGAAACAGGCATGTCCGAAGGCATTCACCATTCGCATCCAGCCATCATCAAGCGCCTGAAACGCGCGCAGGGCCACCTTGCGGCGGTGCTGTCCATGTTCGAGGCGCATCGCCCCTGCGTTGATCTGGCGCAGCAGCTCCACGCCGTTGAAAGCGCCATCAGCAGCGCCAAACGCGAGCTGATCCACGATCATATCGAACATTGCCTGACAGACTCCGCGGAAACCGGCACCGCGGAAACGGGCGGCAACTCCCTGGCGGAACTCAAGCAACTGGCGAAATACCTGTGAGTGATCGAGGCGCACGCATTCTCGACTGGTTAGGCTTCGGACCGCATGATCATGCCGCCTCCAGTCACGGTCACCACAACCACGGCGGCGGGCCGCATGGCCATATCCACGGGGTCGTCGATGCGACCATAGCGACGACTGACCGGGGGATCTGGGCCATAAAATGGTCGTTCGTCATCCTGGCGATCACGGCGGCATTGCAGATGGTCGTGGTGGTCCTGTCGGGCAGCGTCGCCTTGCTGGCCGACACGATCCACAATATCGGTGACGCGGCAACCGCCATTCCGCTGTGGATCGCGTTCTTGCTCGCCCGGCGCAAGCCGTCGCCAACATTCACCTACGGTCTAGGCCGGGTCGAGGACCTCGCCGGCATCGTCATCGTGCTGATTATCCTGTTCAGCGCCATTGTCGCCGGCTACCAGGCGATCGATCGCTTGATAGATCCGCAAGTGGTGACGCATCTCGGCTGGCTGACGGCGGCGGGTATTGTCGGTTTTCTCGGCAATGAGGCCGTCGCGGTGTTCCGCATCCGGGTCGGCCGGGAAATCAACAGCGCCGCGCTCGTTGCCGATGGCTACCACGCCCGCACCGACGGCCTGACCAGCCTTGCCGTGGTCCTCGGGGCACTTGGCGTCTGGCTCGGCTTTCCGCTGGCCGACCCGATTGTCGGCCTGCTCATAACGATCGCGATCTTCGGCATCGTCTGGCAGTCGGCTCGCGCGGTGCTGACCCGCATGCTGGATGGCGTGGAGCCGGGCGTCATCGGCGAAATACACCATGCCGCCGAACATGTGGCGAGAGCGCGCATTGTCGATGCCAAGGCGCGATGGATCGGTCACAGACTGCACGCCGACATTGCCATTGCCGCGGACGAAACCTTGCCATTGTCCGAGGCGAACAAGATCACGACAGCGCTGGAGGACGAGCTGTTCGAACACATGCCGGCGCTTGCGGCAGCCAACATCCGGTTTTCGGCCGGGCATGAAGAGCTCGACCTTCCGCCCTCCCATGGACATGGCGAACATGACGGCCACAGGCACTAACCGTCGCTGCGGCCGGCTCGTTTCTGCTACGCTGCCGTGATGTTCCAGACGCTCGTCGAGTTCCAGCGCACGATCTATCTGGCGCTTGCCGAGCAGATCAAGCTGCTCTCGGCCGGAGGTGATTGGCTGGCGTTCCTGGCCTTCCTGCCGATGGGCGTCGTCTTCGGCGCCGCGCACGCGCTGACGCCGGGTCACAGCAAGGCCGTGCTGGCGACCTATCTTGCCGGGTCGGATGCCAAGGTTTCGCGCGGGCTGCTCGTATCCGTCACCTTGTCGCTTACCCATGTGACGATCGCGGTGCTGATTGCCGTCCTTTCCCTGCCGCTGGTCTCCATCGCGTTGGGCAGCGTCGGCCGTGCTCCGCTTCTGGAAGATATCAGTCGTGGGCTGCTTGGCCTGATCGGTGTCTGGATGCTCTGGCGCGCCTTGAGCCACGGCCATCACCACAGGCATGAGGGCGAGGCGGTCGGCGTCATGGCGGGCCTGATCCCATGTCCGTTGACGCTTTTCGTGATGACTTTCGCGATCTCCAGAGGCGTTCCCGGCGCCGGCATTCTGTTTGCAATCACCATGATGGTCGGGGTGGCGCTGACGCTGTCCTGCGTCGCGATCCTGTCGATCCTGTTTCGCGAACGTCTGGTGGATTTTTTCGCCAGCAAGCCACGCCTGTTCGAAACCATTTCCCGAACCATCGAGGGTATCGCCGGACTTGTTCTCGTGGGCGTTGCAGTTTGGCAGATCATATTCGCGCCGTGATCCCGGCGCCGCGGTGTCAAACAGGCAGGCGCGCGCATGGCGGTGCATCTGCGCGACGTGCTGCGCACCGTGCAGCGGCTGAATGTGGCGCGGCTTGATTTGTTCGAGCGGTGAGGGGCGAAGTTCGGGTGCCCGCCTAGCGGCTGGCGAGCACCATGCGGTTGCCCTCGCTGTCGCGAAACTCGGCCACGATGCGGCCCGGGTCCCATGGCGCCTCTTGCGGCTCGGTGATGATCTCGACGCCTCCGGACTTCAAAGCCGTGATCGTCGCCTCGACATTTTCGTCGACCAGCACCAGCACCGGCCCGGTGCTCGGCGTGTCGTCGGCGCGCCTGACCAAATGCAGGTTCGTCACCGCGCCGGGAAACGCCAGCTCGATCCAGCGCCAGCCGCTATCGCCCATTGGCTGGTCGGCCGCGACCTGGCAGGCGAGATGACTTGTGTAAAACGCCTTGGCGCGGTCCTGGTCGAACACCGGCAATTCGGCAAACTGGATATGCATGGTGGAATCTCCTGTCTTTGGTGGCTGCCTAGGGGCCGCCCTCGGGTAAAAGACGATGCGGGTGGCCAGAAAGATTCGCCCTGCCCGAGAATCTTTTCGGCAACTCCGGTCGTCTTCTGCTCAGGTCAAACATTTAAGGAAATGAACCATGGGCTTCAAACTCATCCGCTACAGCGTGAAGGACAACGAGCTGGAAGCGAACCGCGCGCTGGTGGCAAAGGTGTTCGAGGCGCTGGACGAGACCGCACCGCAAGGCCTGCGCTATCTCGTGTTCGAACTCGATGATGGCGAGTTCATCCATATTGTCGGCGAGAGGCATGTCGTCGGCGAGGGCGATGACGCATCTGGGCTGACCGGGCTTGCCGCATTCGAGGCGTTCACGCAGAACCATGCGGAGCGGCGCTCGACCCCGGTCCAGCGATCGCCCGTCAAGATCATCGGCAACTACCATGTCCTCGAGGCCGGGAAAGCCGGATAGAATGGATGCCATGAACACTGGAAAGTTCGACCGCCCGGCGCTGGAGGCGATGCTCCCGGGCTTGCGCCCGAAACTGCATCGCTACTGCGCCCGCATGGCCGGCTCGGTGATCGACGGCGAGGACATCGTGCAGGAGACGCTGCTCAAGGCGCTGCAGGCGGTCGACGGCCGTGCGGCGGTCGAGCGGCCGGAGCAATGGCTGTTTCGCATCGCCCACAATGCCGCGCAGGACCATCTGCGCCGGCGCCAGCGGGAGCGGTCGCGCATCACCGAGGCCGACATGACCACGATCGAGGATCCCTCCGGCAGTGCCGACGCACGGCTCGCCACGGCTGCCGGCCTGCGCAGCTTCATGCGGCTTTCGCTGGCGCAGCGTAGCGCCGTGATCCTGGTCGATGTGCTTGGCCTTTCCCTGCACGAAACCTGCGAGGTTTCAGGCGCGACGCTGGCCGCGACCAAGGCTGCGCTGCATCGCGGGCGGGCGCAGCTGCGCCTTTTGGCATCAGAGCCCGAACAGGCCGCCGTGCCAAAACTCGATGCCGAGGACGAGCGGCGCCTGCGCCGCTATGTCGACCTGTTCAACGCGCGCGACTTCGACGCGGTCAGGGCACTGATCGCCGAGGATATCCAGCTCGAAGTCGTCAACCGCACCCGCATGCGCGGCAAGGCGGAAGTCTCGACCTATTTCGGCAATTACGACCGCGCGAGCGACTGGGCGCTGTCGCTGGGCATCGTCGACGGCCGGCCGGCGATCCTGATCCGCAACCCTGGAGAGCCGGATGGCGCCGTGCGCGGCTTCATGCTGGTCGAATGGTCGGGCGAGCAGATCGTCCAGATCCGCGATTTCCGCTACGCAACTTGGTGCCTGGTCGATGCGGAGATCAGCGCGGTGGAGGGGTGAGGGGAGGGCTGGAATAGCGGGATATGTCGCGAAGTCGACATGGCCAAGGTTGCGCCACCGGCTGCCCTATTTATCGAGGTGGCATTTGGCACAGCTGCGGTCGCGGGTAGAACCTTCCGCCGTGACCGGAGGCGACTTCCCTGGTGGAGCTTCGAATGGCCGCTTTGCGCCGCCTTGAAGTCATTAGCCTGATAACGGCCGCATCCTGAAAGCGGACATTCCAGAGAGGGCACGTTTTGATGGGTTGGCTGCCGCCATCCTACGTCCCGCTGTCGTTCGCCATCGCGGCGCCGCTACCAACATCGAGAACATACTTCACTCATTGCGCCTGTCGCCGACACAAGTCGTCAGCTCGCCTCGCTTGTCCTTTCGCTGGACCATGTGAGCTTCTCCTTGGCTTGCATCGCCAGCTAGGCTTCGCCTCGGGAGAGGAATTCGACCTGATGTTCTATTTGTTTGCCCCGCTCTCTCGCGATGCGGAGCTGCGTCGCGACCTACGACCTACGCCACCCTGTACGGCATCTTCGTGGTGGGCGCTTTCGTAGGGCCCAGCCTGTTCGGTTACGCGTTCGACAGCACGGGCACCTATTCGGGACTCCTCGAAGCCTGTGCGCTGCTGCTCATCGGAGGCGCGGCAACGGTTCTTTTCCTGAGCCTTATCCGGAACCTGAGGCATTCGCGTAACGCCGCCGGGCCGATCCCTGCCATCGCGACCCGCTCCGTTTTTTACCTCATTTAACCAGCCGCCTTGCAGTTCCCACCCTATCGTCTTCGGAGTTTCAGGATGACCGGCTTCGGTCCTCCTACCACCGCGAAACATCAGGAGGCTTTCATGAGCAAGGGAAAAGTGGTGGTGCTGGGCTCGAACGCCACACGTATCGAAATTCAGGGAGGCGACACGGGACCGACAGGACAGTATCTTAACGAGACAGTGGTGCCGATGATGGCGCTTGTCGGGGCAGATTATGAAGTTCTGCTCGCCACTCCCTCAGGCGCCAAGCCATACATCGACCCGGCGTCCGATGCAGTCCAGCATTTCGGCGGCGATGAGGCGGCGTATCGGCGTGGCAAAGATTTCTTCGCCAACGATCCGTCGACGAACCAGGGCCGCACCTTGCGATCGGTGATCGAGGAGGGACTGGACAACTATGCGGGCGTGTTCGCCCCGGGAGGCCAAGGGCCGGTCGTCGATCTGATGCAGGACCCTGACGCGGGCGAGATACTTCGGCATTTCCATGCCGCCGGGAAGCCGACCGCACTGCTCTGCCACGGCCCGATCGTTTCGATCTCCGCCTTGCCTCGGGCGAAGGAATTTCGCGAGGCACTGATTCAGGGCAATCGCGCCGAGGCAGCGGAACTTGCGAAGGGATGGCAATATGCCGGCTACAGGATGACAGTCTATTCGGCCAGCGAGGAAAAACCCATTGAGGACAACATTCTCCACGGCAAGCTCTATTTCTACATGCCAAAAACTTTAGACCTGGCGGGCGCCAAAACGACCGTAGGCCCAGATTTCGAGCCCTATGTGATCGAGGATCGTGAGCTGATCACGGGCCAGAATCCGCGCTCAGACCATCCGATCGCCGCCGCCCTGATCGCTGCGCTGAACCGGAAGCGCGCGCGAGCTTGACAGGCAGGCACGCCGGTTCGGCCGCCCAGACGCAAGTTGTAACAAGAAACTGATGGAGACGATTATGAAACGATCAATTTGGGGATTTCTCGCTGCCATGATTATCGCATCTTCAGCCGCCTCTGCTGCCACTGACAAACCCGTCTCGATCGTCCTGGTGCATGGCGCGTTCGTCGACGGCTCCGGCTGGCAAGCAGTGTTCGACATCCTGGCCGGCGACGGGTACGAGGTGCTGGTCGTGCAGAACCCGACGATCAGCCTAAGCGGCGACGTTTCAGCCACCAATCGTGTGATCGCCGCGGCAAGCAAGCCTGTCGTCCTCGTAGGCCATTCCTATGGCGGGATGGTCATCACCGAGGCAGGCGACAATCCGAAGGTGCAGAGCCTGGTCTACCTTGCCGCCTTTGCGCCCGACGCCAAGGAATCGGTGGCATCGCTCGCTGAGCAACCCGTGCCAGCAGGAGAGTCGGGAGCGCCCCTGCTGCCGCCGAAAGATGGCTACCTGCTGGTCGATCCCTCAAGATTTCCGACGGCTTTCGCAGCAGATGTTGATGCGGCGGTAACCAGCTTCATGGCCGTAGCCCAGGTTCCGTGGGGCTTGGAAGCGGTGCAGACTCCGGTCGACAAGGTGGCGTGGAAGTCCAAGCCGTCGCATTTTATGGTCACCAAAAAGGACATGATGATCCCTCCGACGTTCCAGCGGGCTTTCGCCAAGCGGTCCGGCGCCACAACCGTCGAGATCGACAGCAGCCATGCGGTGATGCTCTCGCATCCGCGCGAGGTCGCGGCTTTCATCGAGAGCGCGGCAACCGCGAAATAGTGAAACGGGAGAATTGGAACATGTCTCACGTCAAGATTATGGCGACGTTTCTGGCACGGCCTGGCAAGGCTGGACAGCTTGAAGCGCTGCTGTTCAACATGGCGCCGGACTGCAGGGCAGAGCCGGGAAACCTGCGATGGGATGTCTGGCGGGACCAGGCCAAAGCAGACCGCTATGCGCTGGACGAACTCTATGTCGACAACGCGGCGGTGGCGGCACACCGGGAGACGCCGCATTACAAGAACTACTTGTCGATTATCAACGACGTCGCCGAACGAAACGCTTTTGTCCTCGAGCCTGCCCTGGTCGCCAACAAGAATGGCTAGCACAGCCTAGGATGCGTCACCCATTGCTTTCTCGCCGAAGAGAGCGACGGCTTGCGTCTTATGCTTTTGTAGCCCGGTCGGGTGTTAGGGCTGGTAAGATCCGGTAAATTGGTCCTGCGGCATTAGGTCGGCGACGAGCGCGTCGTTGGGCTTCGTGCTGCGGCCTTGGATCCTACCGCTTCGTAATGCTCGGGGAGCTGTTTATGTCCTTTCCTCCTATCCACCGCGTCGTCACCGGACACCATGCCGATGGCAAGTCTATTGTGGCAAGCGACGGCCCGCTGCCTACCGTTGTTGACATGGCCTCTATTCCCGGGATGATCTTCCATGAGGTTTGGGAGACTCGCGGCACGCCGGCACCGGTCGACAATAGCCCAGACCCAACTATCGGTCCGCTGATGCACCAGCCGCCGGAGCACGGTACCCGTATTCGCTTCGTCGACATGCCGCCAGACGAGGAATACCTAGCGGATGGTGAGTCGCAAATGAAGGAGTTGTTCGAGGAGGTCAACGACGCCAAGGGGTTGACCACAAAATCCGATTCACCCCACCCGATGATGCATCGCAGTGAGGCGGTCGACTATGGCATCGTCATCGAAGGCGAGATGACGCTGGTGCTCGATGATTCCGAGGTGCAGCTGAAGCCCGGCAGCGTCGTGATCCAATGCGGCACCAACCACGCTTGGGCGAACCGCTCCGGAAAGCTTTGCCGTATGTTATTCATCCAGATCGACGGGAGGTACGAGCCTTCGATCGCCGCCGCGCTCGCACGAAGGTGAGCGGGCAAACTGTCAGGACGCTTGTACCAGGGTGCCTCGAGCCGGAGGACCCCTAGGCAATCTCACCGCCCCTTGGGCGTGGGAGCGAGGCGAGAAGGGCGGCGGCGACCTGAAGATCGTGCGTGTCGGCTCCTTCTGTAAACTCGCTGAATACGGGCAGCAGCACATTGCGTGCGTCCTGCAGCCTTGACGCCGCGTGCCAGAGCCGCGCGAGATCGCTGGCTGCACGCAGCCGCCATGACAGCGCACGGGTTTCACGGGCGAGTTCTATCGAGGTGAGGAGAGCCGCCTGCGCGTCTTCGATCTTGCCCTCGGCGCTGAGAATCGCGGCGTGGACCCGTAGGAGTTCGGGCGCGCACCATCGGTCGTTCTTCGCGTTGGCCCGATCGAGCGCGGCTCCGATCGTGATCCCGGCTTCGCGGAGGCTACCCTGTCTTGCCTGCAACTCGGCCAGAACGCCAAGATAGTAGGGCAACCTGGCAAGGTGTCCGGTGGCGTGGAATTCCTCGATCGCCCGCTCGACATGCTCGATCTCATCCGTTGCCGCGTCTTCCTGCGCGCATCTCAGCGCCGCGCGATAGAACATTGCAACGGGCCGGCGGACGTCGAAGCCGTGTCGGTTCGCCTGGTCGTCGAGCATTGTGACATAGCGGGCGCACTCCTCATGCTGCCCGGTCCAGTAGAACACCGGGCAGACCCAGGACAGTGCATTGCCGAGCGAGAGGTGATGCCTGGTCCTCAGCGCGTACTCGACCGTCGCGCGAGCCGTGTTCAGCGCGGTGTGGGGCGAACCAGTCAGCCACTGGGCGTGCGACAGCAGGTTCGTCACATCGACGATCCTGTCGGACAAATATCGCACATGGTGGCGCAGGCGCTGCGCGTCGTTGATGTCTCGCAGGTTGAGCGCCTGGCGCCGCTCGAAGCGTCCGCGGACGTCCTGGAGGCGGCCGACGAAGAGCTCGCCGATACCGAGCGCGACTTCCGCCTCGAGCACCGCGGAAGGGACTTCCGCCGCCGCTATCGAGGCGAATTCCTCCAGCGTGCGGACTGCTGCGTCGTTCTCGCCGTTGAACAGCTGGAACACGCCGATCAGCCTGAGGCAGCGGACGTGACAATCGATGTCGCCGATCTCGACCGCGATCTCCAGGGCTCGTCGCATGGCGTCGATCGCCGAGGGCAGGAGGCCCTTCGTGAACATCGTCGCGCCGCCGAGCCAGACCTTGAGCTGCATCTCGAAGGACGTCCCCGCGAGCCCGGCCGAGTCCAGCTCATCGACTGCCTGCGAAACGTGAATGCGACATTCTTCGGTCAACGAGAGATGGTTCCACAGCAGAAGTCCCGCGACCGTCAGCCGGACGCGAAGCTGTCGATTGGCAGTGTCCTGCCCGGCCCAGACGAGCGCGCCGCGCAAATCGTCGATTAAGCGGCCGTAGGTGGTCCCCCATTCGCCGGCCGGGCGTTGCGTCCACTCGTCCGCGCCCCTCTCGAGCACCTTAAGCACGTGTTCCGCGTGACGCTGCCGCACGGCGGGATCCTCGCCGCTCGCGCGCAGGTGCTCAAGGCTGTAGGCGCGCATGGTTTCGAGAAGCCGGTAGGCAGTGCCGTCGGCATTGAGGTCCGTCGCAAGTAGCGATTTCGCAGCAAGCTCCGCCAGCGCGTCCGTAGCATCGGCGAGAGCCATGTTCGAGATCGCCGAAGCATCATCGACGCTGAAGACGCCGGCGAAGACGGAAACTGCGCGCAAGAGCGCTGCCTCGCGTTCCGTCAGCAGGCTGTAGCTCCAGTCCAATGTCTCCATCAGCGTGCGGTGCCGTGCCGGCCCCGCGCGACGCCCCACCAGCAGGCGGAAGCGGTCGTCGAGCTGCCCTATCAGGCCGCCGACCCCGAAGGGGTTGATGCGCGCCGCGGCCAGCTCGATCGCCAGCGCGACCCCGTCGAGCCGCCGGCACAGCTCGGCTGCCGTCGGCGCGTCGGAATCGGTCAGTTCGAAGTGCTCCAAACTCTCGGTGGCTCGCTCCACGAAGAGCTGGATGGCGGGGTAGGTCAGTGCTTCCACGGCGCCCGGCTGAGCCGAGGGCGCGGGAGTGCCTAGCCCCGGCAGTCGGCGCACGCGCTCTCCCTTGACGCGAAGTGGCTCTCTGCTGGTGACGACGATCTTAACGCCTGCCGCGCCCGCCAGGATTAGGTCCGCGCACTGGGCAGCCGCCTCGATGATGTGCTCACAACTGTCGAGCACGATCAGCATTTCGCGGTCGCGCAGATGCTCGCGCAACGTGGCGAGTGCGTCCGCGGAGTGCATGGCCAAGCCTATCGCTGTCGCTATTGCGTTGGCGGCAAGCGTCGGGTCTCTAAGTAGCGCAAGATCGACAAGCCAGACGCCATCCTTGAATGACCCGAGCGCGTGTTCGGCGGCAGCGAGTGCTACAGTCGTCTTGCCAATGCCGCCGGCGCCGACAATCGAAACAAGCCGCGATTTATCTAGATCCTGCCGAATAGTGTCGATCGCCTCTCTTCGACCGAAGATTCTCGTTGACGCGATCGGCAAATTGTTGCTGCGAGGCGTTGACCAGGAGGCCGACTGATAGACGAACGCCGCCCTGGGTTGAACGAGTGCAATGAACCGATAACCTCGCCCTGTGACCGTCGCAATGTACTCTGCTGCGCCTGGCCCGTCGCCGAGAACTCGTCTTAAGGCGGCTATGTTGACCTTCAGATTACTGTCATCGACGTTGATGCTCGGCCAAGCGCGCACCATCAATTCGCGCTTGCTGAGCACTTCGCCGGGACGCTCGACGAGTGCTGTCAGGATATCAAGCGCGCGGCCGCCAATCCGAACCGGGACTTCGCCCTGCAGGAGCAACTGGCGATTTGGTACAAGCGTGAAAGGACCGAACGAGAAAGACGTTGGAGCCCGTTCGGCTAAGCTGTCGTCAGTCACATTCTTCCCCTCGGGACTCCTGTCCTCCCCTTGGAACTCCTTCGCGGCTACCATCTGTAGTATCGCGCAGTTGCCAGCCTACGGAAAGAGGAAGGAGTTCCGCCCCTGGAACTTCCGATACGCGGGGTGCGCGCATTGCTGAAGGGTTGAGGAAGGCTCTGGACCCCGCCAGATGATACTCCTCTCAGTCAGGTCGTCCTGCGCCATCAATCGTCAGAAGGTGCCAAACCCAGATACACGGCACGATACATCAGCTTTGGGCCAAACTCCCCCCAGAAGCCGACAGTCCGCTTACGGCCCCAATCGAGACGTTGAGAGCTTTGCAGCAAAGCGTCCGCTTCGGGCGCAAAGTCGCCCGCGGCGGTGTGCCCGCCGCAGCCCCTTGATCGAGCTTGCGAAGGGGCGCCAGCCCTCTCCGCAAGCTTTCGGATCAGGCAGATCCGAACGCAATTGCCACATGGCAGCAAGTTATTAGTCGACACGCACGCGGCGCGTCACCTGGCCATTGCTTTCCCAGTATGTGTGTTTCTTGGCAATCAAGGGATCGTCCATTGCCGGTTGAATTTGTCCCGTGGTGCTGACCGCGCGCGAGGTCACCGTGTGTTCTCCAGGCGAGGGATTTGCCCAATCCAGGGACCAAATCTTCCAGGCGTGTTCGGCCTCCTCACTGTGGTCGATGGCCGCTGGTGCCCAAGGCGCTTGATCGATTTGCACTTCGACCCGGTCGATCGGCGCCCCCCAGGCTGCTCCAATGATGGAGTAATCCGAGTCTTTCCGGGTGACCTTCGCAGGCGCGGACTTTATCAGCGCTCGCCCGACTGAAGTCTCGGTCCACACGGTCTGGCCATTGTGGTCTTCCTCCCGGATGGTGACATAATCACGGGCCATCAGCAGGCTCATGAACCGCGTATCGCGAACCTCGATGCGCTTCAGCCACTTGACGTTGGCGATCCCGTACCAGCCTGGAGCAATGAGCCGCAGCGGGAAACCATTGGGGGCCGGCAAGGCGGCTCCGTTCATTTCATAGCAGAGGAGATTGGCGGGGTTCATAGCGTCGGCGAGCGACATGCTGCGAGCGAAGTTCTGCTTCATCTTGACGTCGCGTATCGGGATCTCGCTTTCGTCAGTTCCGAAAAAGACGACCTCGATGCCCTTCTCCAGCACGCCGGCTTCCTCGAGGATCGGGGCGAGCGGCGTCCCTGCCCAGCGAGCATTGCCGATGCCGCCGGTGAAAAAGGGAAAACCGTGGTTGCCCGAGCATTCCACCGTGAAAGCGACCTCCTGCCGCGGTCGTGCCTTGATGTCGGCGAGTGTCAACTTCAGGGGCTTCTTGACCAGGCCTCCGATCTCCATCGACCATGTCTTCTCGTCGATCGTTGGTCGATTGAAATGCGAGATGCTGAAAAACTTGTCGTTTGGAGTTATCCAGCTATCCAGATCCTCCCACACAAGCTGGGTCTTGATACCTTCCGGATTGGGATTTTCGGTCGGCTGATCCAGCCACGGAACGACTTCCTCGCCTGCCTGCTCCGGGAAAGCGTAAGCCCGACGCGAGGTGTAGAGAGCAGCAACAGCGGCAAGTGCCGCGCTTCCTTGAACAAGAATTTCTCTGCGTTGAAAACTATGCATGTTTACCTCCCGGTTGATCCGGAACAGGCTGCAACGCGCGTTAGGCCGTAGCCTGATCACGGATAGGCGATGCTATGGAAGTTCTGCCAAGTGATTCCACTTGGCCGCAAAATGCACTAGGGGCGGGCCTCCAGCACCATGTTGAACGGCGTCTCCGCGGCGCGACGGAATCGCTTGAAGCCGCCGCTGGTCACCACCTTGCGCAGCCTCGCCTCGCCGGCCTGGGCGCCGAGCCCGAGCCCGACTTCCTGCGACAGGGACGCGGGCGTGCACACGAACGTGGAGGCGGCATAGTAGACGCGTCCGACGGGATTGAGGTTCGCCGCCAGATGATCATGCGCGAACGGCTCGACGATCATCCACGTGCCATCCGGTTTGAGCGATTCGTGGACATGGGCGGCGGCGCCCGCTGGGTCACCCATGTCGTGAAGGCAATCGAAGAAAGCGACGAGGTCATAGGTGCCGGGATAGGTCTTGGCGGTTGCGACCTCGAAGCGCGTGTTGGCGCCGACGCCGGCTTCCTCGGCGGCCTTGCGGGCGCGCTCGATCGAAGGGGCGTGATAGTCGAAGCCGACGAAGCGCGAATTGGGGAAAGCACGTGCCATGAGCACAGTCGATGCGCCATGACCGCATCCGACATCCGCCACATCCGCGCCGCGTTCGAGCTTCTCGACAACGCCCTCCAGAGCCGGCAGCCAGGAGTCGATCAGATTGGCATTATAGCCTGGACGGAAGAACCGTTCCGTGCCGCGAAACAGACACGCGCTATGATCGTGCCATGCGACGCCCTTGCCGGACTGGAATGCCTGCCTGACCTTTTCTTCATCGAGCCACAGCGAGGATAGGACCTCGAATGCGCCAGCCATGAAGGCCGGGCTATCTTCATCGGCAAACACCAGTTCCTGCTCGTCGTTGAGATAGAACGCGTCCTTGGCTTCATCGTACTCGACGTAGCCCGCAGCCGCCTGCCCGGAAAGCCATTCCCTCACCAGGCGTTCCTGGGTGCCGGTGCGCGTCGAAAGTTCGGCGGCCGTCATCTTGCCGCCTTCGCGCAGCGCCTTGAACAGGCCGAGCCTGTCTCCCAGCAACACCCCCGCGCCCGTAGCGATCGCACCGAGATCACCGACCATTTTCCCCAAGAATGCGTCCAACTTTTCCTGACTGGCTTCAGACATCGCAATCTCCCTTTGGGCTGGATCTCCTCAACCGCGTTCGGTGACGCCGATCCCAATTCAGATCGGCTCCGGCAGCGGCCAAGCTGCCATAAAGGCTGCTGAAGTTTACTTGGGCGTGAGGGAGGCGGATAATGCCGAATTATCATCGCGGCGATGCAGACGGGACATCGGCGGAGATTATTATGGAGATGCATGAAATCCGCTATTTTCTGGCGGCCAGCGAGACCCTCAACTTTCATCGCGCGGCGGACCTCGTTCACGTCGGCCAGCCTGCGCTGACGCGGGCCATACAGAAGCTGGAGGCGGAACTTGGCGGCTATCTTTTCCATCGCGAGAAGACCCGAGTCCGGCTCACCGATTTCGGCTGTCTGATGCGGACCCATCTTGACGAAGTACTGCAGCGTTCGGAGACTGCGAAGAGGACGGCCAGGAGCTTCCTCTCGCTGGAAACCGCGTCGCTGACGCTCGGTGTGATGTGCACCATAGGCCCGCTGCGCTTCATCGGTTTCCTCAATGCCTTTCGAGAGCGCTATCCAGGCATAGAAGTGACCGTGATCGAGGGCGCGGCAAGCCATCTCACCGACCTTCTGACCGAGGGCAAGCTTGACGTCGCCCTGCTGGCAAGACCCGAACCATTCGACCATGGCCTGAAGGCGGATCCTGTTTACCGGGAGCGCTTCGGTATCGCCTTCTCGACCGGTCATCCTTTCGAGATGCGCAATACGCTTCATCTTGCCGACGTTCGCGGCGAAGCCTATCTCGAGCGCATCAATTGCGAATATGGCGATCACATAGACGGGCTCTGCCGGAACATCGGCTTCGATATCCGCAGCGCCTTTCGCAGCGAGCGCGAGGATTGGATTCTGGCGATGATCGCCGCGGGCATGGGCGTCTGCTTCATCGCGGAATACTCGGCCAGCCATCCCGGGGTCTGTCACAGGCCCGTCGTCGACCCTGAAATCATACGCGAGGTGTCGCTCGTTTCAGTGACCGACCGCTTGCCTTCACCTGTTGTCTCGGCTTTTGCCGAAGCGGTGAGGGAGCACGACTGGCAAATGGCCCAATAGGAGCTCCGGTCAAAGCGCATCCGCGTGGCCGGGAGCGCGGGGCGGACCATTCACAGGCGGATGCGGTTCGTCAACCGGGCGCGGATGGCGAAACAGCGATCACCCGCGCCGGTTCAGAGCTCCTTTTCCGCCAGTTCGCGAAACGCGTCGGGAACCGACCGCCGCGGCCCGAGCGCCACCGAGGCATAACCGACCGCTTCCCAGCCGAAACGGTCGCGGATCTTGTCGATGGCGCGGTCGGCGGTCCAGCGTGCGGCACCCTTGTGCGTGCCGGGGCGGCGCCGGTCGTCGTCGAGGCCGAGCGGCAGTTCCAGTTGCAGGCCCGCCTGCTGCTCCAGATGCGAGACGGCGATCGCCAGCAGCGAGATGGTCTTTTCGTGCGGATGATCGACAAGCACCTTGCGCACCAGCGCCTCGGCGATCTCGGCCAGCATGGCGGTTGCCGAAATCGGCTGGTCGAGAGTGATCGAGCGCGTCACCGAGCGCAAATCGGCGAAGCGGACGCGCACCGTCACCGTGCGGCCGGGCCGCGATTTCGCCCGCAGCCGCGTGGCGACCCGGTCGGCCAGATGCAGCAGCGCCGGCACGAAGACATTTTCGGCGGCGGGCTTCCTGCCGAGCGCCGACTGCGCGCCGGCCGAGCGCGCACGGCGCTGCGTCTCGAGCTTGCGCGGATCGCGGTTCCACGCCAGCGCGTTGAGCTTTTCGCCAGCCGCTGGCCCGAGCAGGCGCTCCAGCGACCATCCCGGCGTCTTCGCCAGCTCGCCGATGGTGTTGACGCCGATGCCGGCCAGCCGCTGCCTGGTGACCGGGCCGACGCCCCACATCAGCTCGACCGGCAAATCGTGCAGGAACTCCAGCTCATGGCGCGGATCGACCACCACCAGCCCGTCGGGCTTGGCCACTTGCGAGGCGATCTTGGCCAGATGCTTGGTGCGCGCCACGCCGACCGAGATCGGCAGGCCGAGTTCTTCGCGCACGCGGCGGCGGATGGAAGCGGCGATCTCGGCCGGCGGACCGAACAGATGGGTGCAGCCGGCGACATCGGCGAAGGCCTCGTCGATGGAAATACGCTCGACCACCGGCGTGAAATCGCCAAGCACTTGAATAGCCGCGTCGCCCAGCCGCTGGTAGTCCCAGAAGTTGCCGCCGACGAAGATCAGCCCGGGGCAGAGTTCGCGCGCCCGCCGCCCCGGCATGCCGCCGCGCACGCCGAAAGCCCTGGCCTCATAGGAGGCGGCCAGCACGACGCCGCTACCGACGGCGATCGGCTTGCCGCGAAGCGACGGGTCAAGCAATTGCTCGACCGAGGCATAGAAGGCGTCGAGATCCGCGTGGAGGATGTTGGCTTCCATCCGAGCCGTTCGCCCGCGGCGATTGGAACGCCGCATTGTCTTGAGGGTGGCTGACCGGAACATACAGAGAACATTGCAGGCGGATTGTCAAGGAGCGCCATGGATGAGCCAAGCACCCCCCTCTGTCCTGCCGGACATCTCCCCCGCAAGGGGGGAGATCGGATGTCATCTCGGCTTTCGCCAACTATCAACGCGGGAAGGCAGGCGGGACGTCGAGACTGCCAATCTCCCCCTTTGCGGGGGAGATGTCCGGCAGGACAGAGGGGGTGCCTCGCGCGACCGTTGCGTCAAGTCATTGTTCAGCGTGGACTCCTGCAGTCGCTGTCGCGGGAAACAGAACGATAGCCTACCGCCGTCCGCCAATAAACGCCGCCGCGCGCGCGACATGCGTGTCGCGGTGCGTGCGGGCGGCCAGCGCCAGCCATTCACGGCCGATGGCGTCGGCGACCTCCGGTCGGCCCTGGCGCAAGGTGATTTCGACCTGGCTGGCCAGGATCTCGACCTGGAGCGCGGAATAAGCGTCGGTGTCGCGACCGCAGCGGCGGTGTGCCTCGCCAAGCCACTCCATCGCTTCGGGCAGTGCCCCGTGGGCGGCATAGGTCAGTGCCAGCGCACGCGCCACCGCGCCTTCCCAGCAGGGATCGTTCATCTGGCAGCTCAGCGCAAAGGCTTCTTCCAACCCTGGCCGCAGCTCCCTCGGGTTCGCCTGCTGGCGGGTTCGGGATTCGCTCAGCACCGCGACCGGCCACGGCCGGAAGGAAATCCAGCGCTGTTCCTCGACCAGCGCCAGGCAATCGCCAAGCCAGCTATCGGCTTCCGGCAGCCGGTCCGCCGCAAGCAGGCCCCAGCCGCCCAGCCCCAACGACCAGATCTCGCGGCGGCGGTTGCCGGCGGAGCGGGCGTGCTCCAGCGACAGGGCGTAGTTGTCCAGCCCTTCTTCGATGCGGCCCCAGTCGATGAGGTTGAAGCCGATGACGCCGTGGATGCCGGCGAGCGCATCGCTATCCTCGGCCAATTCGACGGCCTGCGCCAGATAGGTGGCGGCGGTCGGGCGGCGGCCGGCCAGCGCCTCGACATAGCCAAGTTCGCGAAAGCCCGCCGAGGCGACGTCGGCGCTGCCCGACCGACGGGCCAGCTCGGTGCTCTGGCGAAGCAGGATCGAGCCCTCGTCGTCATAGCCCCTGACCGAATGGACCAGCGCGGTGCCGAGCTCGAAGGTGGCGGCGGCCGTGAGATGCGGGTCATTGGTCTTCTCGGCGTCGCGGACCGCGCGGCGCAGGCAATCGATGCCGGCATCCGCGGCACCGGCCGAGAGCGCGGCAAGGCCGGATTGCATCAGCGACCTGACGAAGGCTTCCGGCGAAATGCCGCCGGGCGGCGAGGCAATGGTGCGGCGAGCCGCGCTGCGCAGTGCCGCCGACGGCTTTTCGCCGAGCTCGGCCAGGAACACGGCTTCCGCCGCCTCGACCTGGCCGAGTGCGGCGTCATAGCGCCCGGCCAGCGCCAGGCTTTTGACCAGCAGGATATGGGCGCCTTCGTCATACGGGCTGCGCCGCACACCAAGCTCGGCCAGCCGCGTGGCGCGGCCATGGTCGTCGATGGACATTGCCCGGATGGTCTCTTGCCTGATCCGCGCTTCGACGATGCCGGCAATGCGTTCGCGCTCGACCAGCAGCCAGGTCGAAAATTCCGGGCTGCAGCGGGGCTCCATGCCGCCCAGCAGCGGGCCGGCCTGCTCGACATCGAAATCATCGCGGTCGAGGTTCCAGACATCGACCTCGATGTCGGCGGCAAAGCGGCACTCGACCGGATCGCCGTTCAGGCATTCCGACGCGTTGAGCGCCTTGCGCAGCGAAGCCAGGCACCAGCGCAGGGAGCCGAGCGGATCGACGGTTTCGGGAAACAGCTCCGCCGCCAGGCTGCGCCGGTCAAGCGGCGCGCGCGCCAGCGCCAGGCGGGCAAGTAGCGCCCAGGCCTGATGGCCGCGCACCGGCTGGCTTTGCCCGGCGGCATCGAGGATCGCCGGTTCGCCAAGGAGTTTGATTTTCCCGCCCACGCTTTTCCACCATCCGACAGCGACCGCCACAGCCTTGCGCGGCGACCGTGGGACGAAGCGTGTGACCGGTCGCGCACGTTTTTTGGTGTCGCGGCGCAGCGGGTCCAACGGCGCCCGGTTTCAAGGCCCCCGTGGACCCAACAAGTCAACGCAACAACGTAACAATGGAGACCGACAATGCCAACGTTCATCATCGAACGCGAGATTCCAGGCGCCGACAAGCTCAGCCCAGCCGAGCTGAAGGAGATTTCAGCGAAGTCCAACGCGGTCGTGGCCGGGCTCGGCGCGCCCTACAAATGGGTGACCTCCTATGTCGCCGGCGACAAGATCTACTGCGTCCATGAGGCCGACAGCGCCGCTGTCGTCGAGCGGCATGCCCGCGAGGGCGGCTTCCCTGCCAACAAGGTGACCGAGATCGCGGCGTTCATCGGACCCGCGACAGCCAGTTGAGGCGCGCCAAACCTTGATCGGAAAGATCACGCCCAAACAATGAGATAGGGCCTGATCCCTGCAAATTGAATCGGGCAGATCAATCGAGACGCGCGGCAAACGCGGCGCACGCGCCCGTTTCCGCCACACCAACGAATGGAAAGAAAATGACCATCACGCTTTGGACGCGGCGCCTTGCCGCTTCATCCCTGCTTTCGATCGCGGCCACCGCCACCCAGGCCCACGGCGCCAGCCAGCTGGCCGACAAGGTGCGGGCGGCCAACAGCCGCTTCGAGACCGTGTCGGCGGCGACCGCCGAAGGTTACGCGCCGATCCCCTGCGCCAGCGGCCTGGCCGGCGGCGCCATGGGCATCCACTATGTCAATGCAACCTATCTTAGGGATGACGCGATCGATGTCGGCAAGCCGGAAGCGGTGATGTACGAGCCGATGGCCGACGGCACGCTCAAGCTGGTGGCGGTCGAATATATCATCTCGAAGGGCCCGGCCTCGCTCGAAGGGCAGCTGTTCAACTTCAACAGCGCGCCCAACCGCTACGGTCTCGGCCCGTTCTACGAGCTGCATGTCTGGGCCTGGAAACACAACCCGACCGGCACGTTCGCCGACATGAACCCGAACGTGTCCTGCGAGGCGATGAAGGGGATGTAGCCGGCCGTCTCACATCCGCGAGGAAGATCGCACCAGCACCCGGCCTCTCTACGAGGGAGGCCGGCAGTGGCCGATAAGAGGTTTGGACCATGACTTTGATCAAGACGGGGACCATGATCAAGACGAGCGGCGATCACGCCTTCGCGGAAAGGCGCATCGCTTCGCCCTTCCTGCGTCTTGCGTTCGCCATGCTGGCGCGAATGGCGCGCGGCTGGCGGGCGCGCCGCGACCGCCGCCATCTCGAGGCGATGCCCGATTTCATGCTCAGGGATATCGGCATCAGCCGATCCGACATCGACTATGTCGCGGCCCATGGCGACACGCGCCCCACGGCGCCCGACTTCTAGAACCAACTTTGGTTCGGGGAGGGGCTTCCGCCTCGGCTTACGCGGCTTCCCTTGCCCAGAGGCGGTGGCCGTAGCGGCGGAAGAAGCGCGCCAGCAGACGCTGCTGCTTGGCGCGGGCGAGATCCTGCATACGCCGCTCCTTTCGCCAGCGCGGCATGTTGCGGTAACAGGCGATGAAGCGGGCGGCGTCCTCGATCGCCTCCTGCGCCGACAGCGCCGGACCGATCGCCGCCAGGAACAGCGCTTCGCTCTGCTTCAGCCGGTCGACCACCGCCTTGCGCTGGTCATGGCCCTGCCGGGCCCTGGCTATGCCGTCGAGGCGGATGGCCGCCAACGCGGCCAGCATGGCCGGGCTGTCGCCGGTGTAGCCGCAGTCATGGGCGAATTGGGTGTCGTCCATAGTCACGTCCTCATGCCGACGGCCGGGCCTGCCGCCCATCGGTGTCGGTGGTGACGGTGGCTTTCACGAATATAAGCATAACTCAAAAACCTGCACAAGCGAAACTTTTATACTGACTTGAGCGGAACCGACTCGACTCCCGGGGAAAAACCAATAATGTTGTGAACAAAACAGGAACACTGAGGCGAAGTGACGATGACATTGCCGGGCAAGGAGGCGACGATCGCCGATGTCGTTTCGATTGCGGTCGAATGCATCGACTGCGGTCGCAACAGATGGTGGAAGCCGGCCGAACTCAGGCGTCACGGGGTGAGCGGACAGACGCCGCTGGCGGCGCTTTCGGAGCGCCTTTGCTGCTCGGCCTGCCGCGCCGACGGCCTGCCGGGCAGGGCGGTGTCGATCCAGGCGGCATTCATCGAAGAGCATGAGCGGCGGCGCAGGGAAGCGAAGAGGCGTAACGAGCGCGAGGTGCCGCTGGAGCGATCCAGGCGGGCTTGATGGACGGATCTGCAATCTCCCGCAAGGGTGGGGCTATCGCGTATGGCGCTCCCCCTCATCCGGCCGCTTCGCGTCCACCTTCTCCCCGCTGGGGAGAAGAGGCTGGCGTCAGCGCCGGCGACCTCCTCTCCCCTCGGGGAGAGGTCGGATTGCCCCGAATTGCCCTTCGCAATTCGGTTGGCAATCCGGGTGAGGGGGGGCTATGCGATTTCCTTGCCCGCAGGGGGGCGATGGCATCGCCGTTCAATACCCCAGCAGTTCCTTGAGCGGGATGACGCGGAAGACGCTTTTGATCGCGTAGCGGTTGAAGGTCAGCGTCTTGGGCGGATTGTATTGCTCGACGACCAGCTCGCCGGCGGTGCGCTTGACCAGCTTCTTGACGAAGGCCTTGCCGTTGCGCTCGCCCTCTTCGGGCAGCGTCTCGATCACCACATGGTCGCCGGGCACGGCGTCGCGGCCGCCGCAATAGATCATGTCGCCGGGCTCGTAGCGCGGCACCATCGAATCGCTGAGCACATGCAGCGCAAACACATTTTGCAGATGCTTTATGCCCGGCGGGCGCTGGACATAGCCGGCCGTCTCGCCGTTGAAGGTGAAGTCGCCGTCGTCGCCGCCAACGGCGGCGCCGAAAATCTTGATGTCCATCGGGCCGGCGGGCAAGGGGGCGGGATCGGTGACGATCTCGGCGTCGGCGACATTGTCGGCGTCGTCGAGGAAGACGACCTCGCCCTTGCCCAGCGCCACCGGGTCGACGCGCAGGAAGGCGGCGGTCTTCAGCAGGTTCTCGGTCTTGGGCAGGTTGCGGCCGGTTTCCCAATTGCCGACGGCGGCGACATCGGTGTCGTTGTGCTCGGCAATGTGGCGCATCACCAGGCCGCGCTGCTTGCGCGCCTTGCGGATCGCCGCCCCGACCTTGATCGACAATGGGGTTTTCGTCATTGCGCCATCTGAAGCATAAGAATCGGTTTCGTCCATGCAAGAATGACTTGCATAATTTTTTGAGTTATGCTTATATATGGCGATGCACAAGCCACATCGCCCCTTTTCATTTTCGTATCCGTCCCGGCTGTCCTCCTCCCCGGCCGGGACGAAGCCCGAGGCTGACGCCTCGGATCCGGCGCCGTCTCCCCCGGCGACCGGAACGGCCGGAGGCCTCGTGCCTCCGGCCACGCATTTCGGCGACGGGCGGGCCGGCTCGCCGATCCGCGGTGCGGCAAGCACATCGTGCATCCGCACCGAGGACGGCACGGTCATTGCCCTGGACCGGCGGACGGGCAGGGCGGTGTCCGGTGCCAGCCGCGATGCGGCCGAGGCGAAGCTTGGCCGCATCGCCGGCCAAGCCAGCACCGCGCCGCCAGCCGAACGATGACCGGCCTCTGAACCTGCTACGCGCCTAACGGCGCTCGGACCGAACCCCTGAAACAGGCCTTCCCGGGCGTCTTTCGGCGCGGCCGAAGGCTGCGCAATCAACGGATCAAGACAATGGCCGGTTACACCGATACCGAACTGGAAGCGATCGCCCGCTGGCTGAAGGACGGGCTGTCGGCCTCGAAGATCTCCGACCGGCTGAGCGCGCAGCGCGGCAGCGCGGTCTCGCGCAACGCCGTCATCGGCATCGTCCATCGCGACGCCTCGCTAAGCGCCATCGGCTTTGCCAATCCCGGCGGCGGCAGGTCCGGCGGGCGGCCGAGAAAATACGCGGCAAAGCCGGGCCAGTCGGTAAAGCTAGCCAGATCCGGGGGGCGGGCAAAGCTGCCGGGGCAAGCGGAACTGCCGGGGCAAGCGGAACTGCCTGAACAGTGCGGGCTTACAGCGGTCAGGCCGTTGAAGCCGGCAAGCCACGTCAAGTCGGTTCGGCTGGCGCCGCCGGTTTGGTTGCCGCAGCGCTGCGGGCGGGACGACCCGGCGCAGAAGAGCGGGGCCGTCAAGCCGGCGACGCCGCGCCGCGCCGGGCCCCAGCCGCATGTCGCGGCCATGCGTTTCATCGACTGCCTGTTCAACCGCTGCCGCGCGCCGCTCGACCTGACGCTGGAGGAAGACCCCGAAAACGACGCACCCGGCGCCCGGCCGGGAACCGAGATGCTGTGCTGCGGCCTGCGCACGCGGGCGCTGAAGAGCTACTGCGCCCACCACGCGGCGCGCTTTTATGACCATCGCCGCACGCTGTTGGCGGATGCTGCCGCCAAGGCCTGAACCAAACCCAGGAGGACAAACCCATGAGCAAGAAGACCGCCCAGAAGGCCAAGGCCAAGCCACCGAAACTGCCCAGGGACGAGGCCGAACAGGTGCGCATCCGCAAGGAGGTAGGCCATGATTTCGCGCTGAAGGACGACAGGTTCGGCCGCAAGCGGCTGGCGGCGGGTACGGCCGAGGCACGGCGCGTCTACGAGGTCTCCAATGACGGCTATACCTCGACCGGCGGCATCGTGCGGGTGCGCACTATCGACCCGCTCACCGGCATCACCTCGCTGACGCATCAGCAGCGCGAGGCGGGCCTGCGCTACCGCGAGGATTTCCGCATCTCGCAACAGGATGGCGTCAAGGCGACCACCTGGACCGAGCGCGTCGATGGCGGCCGCATCAGTGGGGGCGTCGCCGACCGCATCCTCTCAGCCGGCCGCGCCCACGCCAACGCCACCAAAGCGCTGGCGCACTGGGAGGTGGCGGGCGTGGTGCAAAAAGTGTGCTGCATGGGTGAGTCAGTGAAAAGCGTGGCTGAGCAGACCGGCGAGGGCAGGGATGTGGTGACGAAGCTGCTGAAGGTGGGGCTGGATTTGCTGGCGGTGCATTATGGGATGATGCTGGGAAGAAGGGTGGGGTAGGAAGGACGAAGGGCGATCGTCCCCATTAACAGGCTCATCTATTTTTTGTATCCACAATAATTGTTGACGTTTCTGAATTTTTGTGTACACAATAATTGTTGAGGGGCTAGGGAATGACGTTCGAATGGGACGGCGAAAAGGCTAGGGCGAACTGGGCCAAGCATGGCGTATCGTTCGACCTGGCCGAAAAATTCGAGTTTGCCACGGCGCTCGAATATGAGGATCGGGACGCCATCGGTGAAGTGCGCTTCGTCGCTGTCGGCCTGATCGGCGACCGGGTCTACACCATGGCTTATACTGAACGCGGCGAGGCCGTCCGTGTCATTTCGCTACGCTATGCAACCAGACAGGAGATCAGAAGATATGTCGAAAATCTCTGACAGGGCGGACGCCCGCCGCCGCGCCTTGGCGGCGCTGGAAGCGATCACCGACGAGGAGGATGCGGCGATCGCCGCCGCCGCCAAAGCCGATCCCGACGCGCAGCCTTTGACTGATGCCTTGCCTAGGCGCGGCCGCCCGAAAAGCCCTCGACCGAAGCTGCATGTGCCGTTGCGTCTCGATGCCGACATTGTCGAGCGCTTCAAAGCTGCCGGGCCTGGTTGGCAGTCGCGCATGAATGAAGCGCTGCGCAAGGCCGCAGGGCTATAGCCACTTCCTTGAAGGGCCGCGCCGCAGTGGCTGAGGTCGGCAAGAGTAATATCGAATGGTGCGCTACGCGCTCCGTCAATCCTTCGCCCGCTCCACATAAGACCCATCCGCCGTCATCACCACAACCCGAGTGCCGGCTGAGATGTGCGGCGGCACTGCGGTGCGGACGCCGTTGGAGAGCAGCGCCGGCTTGTAGGACGAAGATGCCGTCTGGCCCTTGGTCACCGGCTCGGTCTCGACCACTTCGAAAGTGGCGCGCTGCGGCAGCACCAGCGAGATCGCAATGCCGTTGTGCTGCGAGACCTGCACGGCCATGCCTTCCAGCAGATAGGGCGCCATGTCGCCGACCACGCTTTCGGGCACCGCCACCTGGTCGTAGGTTTCCGGGTTCATGAAATGGAAGCCTTCGGCGTCATGATAGAGGAAGGTGTGCTCGCGCTCCTCGACATAGGCGCGCTCGACCTGTTCGGTGGTGCGGTAGCGCTCCGAAACCTTCACCCCGTCGGCGATGCGGCGCATGTCGAGCTGGGTCACCGGCGTGCCCTTGCCAGGGTGGATGTTTTCGGCAAAGAGGATCACATAAAGCTTGCCGTCCTTATCGACGACGTTGCCTTTGCGTAGGGAACTGGCGATGACCTTCACCACGATTTTCAATCCTGCACTGGTTGGTTGGCCTTGCCGGCCTGAAACGGTTGATCGGCGCAAATCGGCCGCGCGAGCCGTCGCCCTAGCGCATCTTGGCTTGAACCGCCAGCCTTCTGTGCAATTCCGTCAGGGCAGTCGCTTCAGACCAATTGCCGACCGTGACGCTGCCCCTCATCCGCCTGCCGGCACCTTCTCCCCGTATAGCGACGGGGAGAAGGGGGCTGACCGCAACCTTGGCGACCTTTCTGCAACGCTAGAGATTGGCGAAATCCTCTGCGAGAGCGTCCTTCTCCCCGTCACTATACGGGGAGAAGTGCCCGGCAGGGCGATGAGGGGCAGCGCAAGCCTGAAGCGATTCCTCTGGCAAATCGGCTGCGCATGACCGGCGCCTCGCCCTGGTGGACGCCGCACGTCCATGCCGACCGCCGGCTGCGGCTGATGCTGCGCAACCGGATCGCCGCCGCCTTTCGCGACTGGTTCGGCCGGCGCGATTTCGTCGAGGTGGAGGCGGCGGCCCTGCAGGTCTCGCCCGGCAATGAGGCGCATCTGTCGGCCTTCGCCACCGAGGCGATCGGGCCGGATGGCGCCCGCCGGCCGCTCTATCTCCACACCTCGCCGGAATTCGCCTGCAAAAAGCTGCTCGCCGCCGGCGAAAAGCGCCTGTTCAGCCTCGGCGCCGTCTACCGCAACCGCGAGCGCGGGCCTCTGCACCATCCGTCCTTCACCATGCTCGAATGGTACCGGGCCGATGAGACCTATGAGAGCCTGATGCAGGATTGCGCCGGGCTGGTCGCTCTTGCCGCGGAGCAGGCGGGCGCCCGGCGTTTTGCCTTTCGCGGCCGCGAGGCCGATCCGTTCGCCGAGCCGGAACGGTTGAGCGTCACCGAGGCTTTTTCGCGCCATGCCGGCATCGACCTGCTCGCCACGGTGGGGGCGGACGGCGGCACCGATCGCGAGGCGCTGCATGCGGCGCTGGTCGAGGCGGGCTTGCGCACCGCGCCCGACGACAATTGGGCGGATCTGTTCAGCCGCGTGATGGTGGAGAAGATCGAGCCGATGCTGGGGCAGGGGCGGGCCACCATCCTTTACGGCTACCCGATCTGCGAGGCAGCCCTTGCCCGGCCGAGCGCGGAGGATGCGCGGGTGGCCGAGCGCTTCGAGCTCTATTGCTGCGGGGTGGAACTCGCCAACGCCTTCGGCGAACTGACCGACGCCGCCGAGCAGCGCCGGCGTTTCCAGATCGAGATGGACGAGAAGCAACGCAACTATGGCGAGCGCTATCCGCTCGACGAGGATTTCCTCGCCGCCTTGGCCATCATGCCGCAGGCCAGCGGTTCGGCGCTTGGCTTCGACCGCTTGGTGATGCTGGCGACGGGGGCGGGCAAGGTGGAGGATGTTATGTGGACGCCGGTGGCGGAGTGAAAAATCAGCATCTGTCCATGCCGGCTTCGATGACGATGTGCTGGCAGACATTGTCGATGTCGCGCAGGACGTCGTCGTTCCAGAAGCGCAGGATGGTCCAGCCAAGCGCCTCAAGCCTGGCAGTTCGCGCGGTATCCAAGCTCGCAACTTCGGCATCGGCATGCTGAGAGCCGTCGAGTTCCACAATCTGCTTTTTGTCCGGACAGGCAAAATCGACGATGTAGTTGGCGATCGGCATCTGCCGCCGGAACGAAAGCCCCATCAGGCGATGCGCCCGGATCTCGTTCCACAGCTTCAGTTCGGCATCGGTCATCACCTTACGCATCTTGCGCGCATGGCCGCGGTTGACCGGAGGCACAGGATAGTGGCTCATCGCCGGCGACCCCCCTCTGCCCTGCCGGGCATCTCCCCCTCAAGGGGGGAGATTGGCCGGCCGCGATGCCGCACCTTGTTCTTCAACGCCGGCGATTGAGGCCGGGACGATGCGGAGGCGTAATCTCCCCCCTTGAGGGGGAAATGTCCGGCAGGACAGAGGGGGTGCCTCGCGCCATCCTCACGATGCTACCTTCCCATCAGCAGCCCGACGATCAGCCGCTGCATGTTGCCGCCCTGGCCGAATTCGACGCGGTCGAAGTCGCGGCTTGCCTGGCGCTGGGCCTGGGAGAGTTCGGAGAGCCGGCTGGTCAGCTCGGTCCTGATCTTCTTGCAGCCGGGGTCAGCGGCCACGGTCAGGCCGACGCTCGTGGCTTCGATCTGGCGCACCATGTCGACGATGGCCTCGCCATGCACCTTTTCGTGGGCAGCGATGCCTGCGGCGAAAACCTGCCAGCTCTTCTGGACCGCGGCCGGCAGCGGCTTGGAGGGCTTCGGCAAGGTGTAGGTGACGATGAGCTTCGGCCGCGCCGAAGCCAGCACGCAGGCATCGCCGCGCGGCTGATAGTCCCTGACCCAGGTCAGCTTGAAATTGGTATGCGCGATGACGCGGTGCTTGCTCTTGCCGATCGTGGGGCCGCGCTCGCCGATCGAGGCATAGAGCTCCGGCCCAGTTTGCCCCGAGATGGCGTAGGTCTCGACCTTTTCGACCGGCTTCCATTGTGCCGTCTGCGCCTGGGCAACCGGCGGCGCCAGCAGACAGGCCGCAAGCAGATATCTGAGAGGCTTCATGCGAATTTCCAGACCCACAACGGGAAGTCGCCCGTAGCAGGGATCGTCAATTCGGTGAAGTGCGTGCCCGCAGATTTCGGTTTGCTGCCTGGTCCGGCAAGGAAGATGGCGAGCGTTCGGCCCGCTATTTCCGTCCGGCAATTCGGCAAGCGGAGGTCAGTTCGCGCCGCCGAGCCTCTGGCCGATCCGCTCGCGCCGCCGGCAATTTCCCTTTGCTTATTGCCGACCGCGCCATCAGGCCCAGATTCCATGTGTTGCCAGCTTGCAGGATGCCGGTTTCCGGCACTGTCCCGTGGAGGTGACCCACATGGAGGTGAGCATGACACGCGACGACATCATTTCGGTATTGGGGCCGGTCGACGAGGCCGTCATCGCCGACATCGTTTCGACCGGGGCGACGATCGAGGAACTGCGCGAGGCCTTTGCCTGGATAGGCGCCGACGAGGCGCTGGTGAACGAAGGCCGTCAGCTGCCCTCGGCAAGGGTGGCGGCGCTGATCGAGCTGCTCGAGACGCCGGACGACGAAGACCTGGCGTAGAAAGCCTGCCGCGGCGGCGGGGCGCCTGGGTCACTTCAGGGCCGCGGTCATCCCGGTTGAGAACAGCGCGCGCTCGAGAGGCCGTTCCAGCGTCTGCGCAAAGGGCGTCGCCAAATGGTGGCGGTCGCGATAGGCCAGTCTGCCGCCGATGAAGACATGGCAGGTCCGAGCGTCGCAGAACTGGTCGGTGATGTCGACATAGGTGGCGTTCGGTATCGAGCGCACGATGTCGCGCTCCACCGCGGCAGTGGCGTCGTTGGCGGCATAGGCCCGCGTCTGGTCGCACAGCGACGGTGTCTGCCCCCGCCACAGGGCGCGGGCCACGCAGGTGTCGACCTGCTCGTCGTTGAAGGGCACGTCGCGGATGAAGGCGACCTTCAGCCCGGCCCGGCTGAACGCCTCGATCGTGGCGCGCAAGCCGGCGCGCCATTCCGCATCCTGGCTGTCGGATACCTTGGCGTCGGGCGACATCTTGCGCGAGCTCGCCAGCGCGATCTCCGAGATCACCACCAGGCTCGGTCGCGCGGCGATGATCTCCTTGATCGACTGCGCGCGCCATTGGTCGCACTCGGTGTAGTCGCGCTTCAGCTTGGTGACCCAGATCGTCAATTGAGAGGCCCGGCAGGAGGATTTGAGCCAGGTGAGGACCCGGTAGTTGTGCTTTTGCGCCGCCTCGATCAGCGGCGTCGACCAGTGGTCGGCATGTGAATCGCCGAACAGTGCGATCGAACCTTCTGCGTTTTTGTCGCCGAACACGCAGTGTTTTGGCGTGACATCCTCGAAGTCGATAATGCAGCCTCCGGCGCGGGCCGTGGAGGGCAGTGCAGCGCTTTCGGCGATGATGCGCTGTTCGGGGGCGATATCGTGCACGGCAAGGCGCGCATTGGCGTAAGCGGCTGCGACGCCGGTGCCGGTCAGGAGGACGGCCGGCACCAGCGCCCGCGCCGCATTGGCCATCAGCCAGCCGTTGCGACGGATCGGGTTCTCGATGAAATTATAGGTGAAGATCGACAGCACCAGCGTCAGCGCCAGGCAGCCGAGCCGATCGGCAAGCGACATCTCCGGAATCATCATCGCGGCATAGACGATGACCGGCCAGTGCCAGAGATAGAGCGAGTAGGAAAGTTTCCCCAGCCACTGCAGAGGCGGCAGCGACAGCACGGCGCTTGGCCCGCTTTGCGTAGTGCCGGAGCCGCTCAGCAGCAACAGCACCGCGCCGGCCACGGGCACCAAGGCCATCACGCCTGGGAAAGGGGCGTCCTCGCTGAAGGTCAGATAGGCGCCGGCGATCAGCGCCAGGCCAAGCCATGCGCATGCCGCGCCAAGTTGCGGGCGCTGCCGCCAGAATCCTGCCGGCGCCATCGTCGCCAGGCCGCCGGCCGCGAACTCCCAGGCCCTTAGCGGCGAGAAATAGAAGGCCCAGGGCTGCGAGACCGTAGTCAGCCAGGCGCAGACGGCGAAAGACACCGCGCCGGCGATGCCGATCACCAGGATTGCCGCGCGCCTGCCAGGGCGCAGCCATGCGGCAAGCAGCAGCAGCGCCGGCCAGGCGAGATAGAACTGCTCCTCGACCGAGAGCGACCAGAAGTGGATGAAGGGGTTGTTCGCCGCATCCGGGGCGAAATAGTCGAACGACCAGCGGATCAGCCAGAAATTGATCGCATAGGCCGACGCGAACATGGCGCCTTTCGAATAGAGCGACTGTTCCTCCGGCGCCAGGATGAAATAGCCGGCGACGAGCGTGACCAGGATGACGAACAGCGAGGCCGGCAGCAGGCGCCTGGCGCGCCGGGCATAGAAGCGCCACAGGTCCAGCCTGCCGGTGTCGTCGATTTCCCGCAGCAACTGGCCGGTGATCAGATAGCCGGAGATGACGAAGAAGATGTCGACGCCGGTGAAGCCGCCCGGCAGCTCCGACAGGCCGAAATGAAACGCGACGACGCCTAATACCGCGAGCGCCCGCAGCCCTTCGATATCAGGCCGGAACGATGCTGACACGACGAACCCCCGTGTTGGTCGTTGACAGCCCACCCGTTGCAGAGCCTCGACTCTATGTGTCGATACCGCAATGCAACAAATCTAACGCAGTGCAACATAAAGGGAAGTTAAGGCAGCGTCGGCCGACGGGCCAAGGACCCGCGCCGTCATGCCTTCTTCAGGAACTCGGTTTTCAGCACAAGGCCCTTCACCTGCCTGGTGCTGCACTCGATCTCGCCGGGATTGCCGGTGAGGCGGATGTTCTTCACAAGCGTGCCGCGCTTGATCGTCTCAGACGTGCCCTTGACCTTCAGATCCTTGATCAGGGTGACGGAATCGCCCTCGTTCAGCTGCGTGCCGTTGCTGTCTCTTACGATCACGTCCGTCATGTCGGGTCTTTCATCGGGCAGGTGAGGGGCGCCGGGGACCGGCCCTATCTCGCGGATGGCGCAAGGTCAAGCGGACCGCCGGCAGTGCGAATGCAGGGCATTCTCGTTGCCGATGTCCGGGGCATCGGCTATTGACCGGCAGCCAATGCCGGCGCAGTTCAAAGGGAGCCCGACCATGACAGACAAGACCATCCTGAAATTCGGCGCCGTCGAAAACGCCGAGGCCGGCGACCTGGCGGGCTGGGTCGTGGTCGCCGGCAGCCCGACCATGAAGACCGCCGTCCAGCACACCACCGAAGACGGCAAGGTCATGTCGGGAACCTGGCAGGCCACCCCCGGCACCTATCACGCGACCTATACCGATTACGAATTCGTGCACATGATTTCGGGCCGCATCGTCATCACGCCCGACGGCGGCACGCCCGTCGAAGTCGGTCCTGGCGATGCCTTCGTGGTCGAAGCCGATTTCAGGGGAACGTGGAAGATCATCGAGCCGGTAACGAAGCACTTCGTCGTCAGGGTCGGTTGAGGCCGGAGACGCGAACGAGCAATCCGATCGCGGCCCAGCCACGACGTGTTAGACCGTCATTGGCTGCGCCAGTCGGACCAAGCCTGACCTCGTCTTCTGCTTTCGCGGAACCGATCAGTACGTCAGTTGTTGTGTTCGGCGACCGAGCGCCCGTCTGGCCGCAAGGCGCCGGCCCCTGCGGCTCGCGTTTTCGAACTCGCCGGCGCGAAGAAGCGAAGTTGCACGCCGGCTCAAGATGCCCGATCATGGCTGTGGCAGGGGAGGTATCAAGTGGCGGCCAATCGTCGAAACGGCATGCAGCCGGCCGAGCCCGGGCTGATGGGCATTGTTTCTTCCGCCAGAACCATTCCGCGCATGTCGTTGCCCACCATCGCGACTGTTGTGGCGGCGGTTGCGGCCCTCTATTTCGGGCGCGAGGTTTTTCTGCCGATCGCAATCGCCCTGCTGCTTACCTTCGCGCTCGCGCCCATGGTTTCGGCGCTCAAACGAGTGGGCATTCCCCGTCTTCCTGCGGTCATCGCCAGCGTGCTGGGCGCCTTCACGGTTCTGGCGCTGTTCTCCTTCATTGTCGCCACGCAGGTCAGCGAACTGGCGCAGAACATCCCGCTTTACCAGTCGAATATCCTGACCAAGGTCAGGTCCCTGAAGGAAACCGGCGTCGGCGGTGGCATCGTTGCCAGACTGAGCACGGTGATCGAACGCGTCGGTCAGGAACTCGACAGGCAGGACGTCGCACAGCCCTCCGCGGATGAGCCCGGGCGCGTGCCGGTGCCTGTCGAGATTGTCGCGCGCGAACGGCCGCTCCAAGTGCTCCAGAACCTGATCGGCCCCTTGATCAGCCCGCTGGCATCGGCTGGCCTGATCATCGTCGTCGTGATCTTCATGCTGCTCGAGCGCGAGGACCTGCGCGATCGTTTCATACGCCTCGTCGGGTATGGCGATCTTCATCGAACCACGGAGGCGCTCCAGGATGCCGGCAAGCGGGTCGGCAGATATCTGCTTATGCAATTGGTGGTGAACATCGTCTATGCCGTGCCGATTGCGTTAGGGCTTTGGGTTCTGGGCATACCCAACGCACTGCTGTGGGGATTGCTGGCGCTGGCACTGCGCTTCGTTCCCTATATCGGCCCGGTCATTGGCGCGCTGCTGCCTTTGTTCCTGGCGCTGGCCGTGGCGCCCGGCTGGTCGCTTGTGCTGTGGACCGCCGGGCTGTTCGTGGTCATGGAAATGATCACCGGCAACGTCGTCGAACCTTGGCTCTATGGCTCGCGCACCGGGCTTTCACCTTTGGCCATCATTGTCGCGGCGATCTTCTGGACCTGGCTCTGGGGGCCGCTGGGTCTGGTTCTGTCGACGCCGCTCACGGTCTGTCTCGTTGTGCTCGGCAGGCATGTGCCGCAGTTCGAATTCCTCGACGTCCTGTTCGGCAACGAACCCGTACTCGAGCCGCATGCCCGGCTCTACCAAAGGCTGCTGGCCGGCGACCCCGATGAAGCCACGGATCATGCCGAGGAGATTCTGGAAGAAAAATATCTGGTCGAATTCTACGACAAGGTCGCCATTCCGGCACTTCTGCTCGGCGAGCAGGACCGCATGCGGGGTGTGATGGGCGAAGAGCAAAGACGGCAGGTGGCGGCCAGTGCGCAGACGCTGGTGGCGAACCTGGACGACAGCGCGCAGGAAGAAGCGGAGGAGGAAGACCCGGCTGCCGCCGAGGAAGCCGGCTCACGCAAGGACAAGGAGGCTCAGGAAGGCGAGGACGACATCGAGTTGCCTGATGGCACGGACATGGCGGTGCTGTGTGCCGGCGGACGCGGCGAGCTCGACGATGCCGCCGCCGCCATGCTGGCGCAGGTGCTCGAAGTCCAGGGCGCAACGATATCGAAGGCGAGCTTTGCCGACATGGATCCGGCGAGCATTCGCCGGCTCGAACTCGACGCTGTCGACACGGTTGTGGTCGGATTCCTGAACCGCGACTCCGTCAAGCACGCCCGTTTCCTGGTCCGCCGGCTGAAACGTGTCAAAACGGCGCTGCGGGTCGGCATCGTGTTCTGGTCGGAGAACGGCGCCGCCAACAAGGAAACAGCCGCTAAATTGGCCAATGACATCAATGCCGATTTTGTGGCCCATGGCATGGTCGAAGCCGTGCTGGGCGCCTTGTCGAGCGATCCGCCGGTTGCACTGAAAGCCGCTGCCAGGCGCCGTATTCGCCGCCGCCCGACGGCTGCCAAGAAAGCGCCGCCTGCTGCTGCAAGCAAGGCTGTCGTTCGCCCTCACGTCCAGAAGTAGCGCACTGTGTGGAAGAACACCGGGGCGGCGAAGACCAGGCTGTCGGCGCGGTCCATCATGCCGCCATGGCCCTCGATCAGATGGCCCCAGTCCTTCACCCCCTGGTCGCGCTTGATGGCCGACGCCACCAGCCCGCCGAGGAAGCCCATCAGGCAGGCGATGAAGGCGACACCGGCCGCCTGGACGACCGAGAAAGGTGTCAGGAACGACAGCAGCGCGCCGAGCAGGCTCGACGCCGCGAGCCCGCCGATCAGCCCTTCCCAGGTCTTTGAGGGCGAGACATCAGGCGACAACAGATGTCTGCCGAACAGCTTGCCGAAGATATACTGCAGCACGTCGCTGCCTTGCACGGTGATGATCAGGAAGGCGATGAGCAACAGGTTGCGACCTTCGAAGCCGGGAACCTCCAGCGTCAGCAGCGCCGGCACATGGCTGACGCAGTAGACCGAGATCATGACCGCCCATTGCTGCGCCGAGACGCGTTCGAGAAAGCGCTCGGTGTCGCCGTGCAGCGCGGTGATGGCCGGCATCAGCAGGAAGCAATAGACCGGAATGAAGATGGTGAAGAGGCCGTACCAGGCGGTCCACACCAGCCAGTACTGGAACGGGATGATGATGCCGAACATGCCAAGCAGCACCCAATGATCGCTGCGCCGGCTGTGCGTCAGCGTCACGAATTCGCGTAGCGCCGCAAACGAGATCAGCGCGAACAGGATAGTCATTGCGCGGCGGCCCAGGAACATGGCGACGGTGATGGCCAGGACCATCACCCACCAGGCATTGATGCGCTGGTTGAGGTTGACCAGCGTCGGGGAGAGCGGCTTCGGGGCGCGCCACGACAGGACGCCGGCGATCAGGTTGGCGATGGTCAGCACGGCGGTGAGGCCGATGACCAGGATCAGGGTTTCGCGCATCGGCATATTGGCTAGTCGTCTCCTGGCGCGTCGTGCCGGATATCGGATCGCGACCGGTGCTCTAAGCTCTTAGGGTCGCGTGATGTCTTCCGGATAGCCGGATTCCGCTTTTCCACATCCTGCTTCGGCGGGCGGGGGTTCAGCGCAAGCAGCGTCTGGCGGGCGCGATCGAGAAAGGCGCGGCGTTCCTCGCCAGGCGCGATGGCCACCGGCGCACCGAAGACGACCCGACAAAGCAGCGGCACCGGCACGAACTGGCCCTTGGGCAGCACCCGCGACATGTTCTCGATCCAGCAGGGGATGAGTTCGACATCGGGCCGCGCCATCGACAGATTGTAGAGGCCGGAGCGGAACGGCAGCAGCGCTTCGTCGGTCATGTTGCGCGTGCCTTCGGGGAAGATGATCAGCGAATGACCTTCATCGAGTACCGAGAGCATGATGGAGATCGGGTTCTGCGCCTCGTCGGTCCACTGCCGGTGGATGAGCACGGAGGACAGCATATCCTGCGCGATAAAGCGGCGCAGCCGCGACTTGCCCCAATATTCGGCCGCGGCGACGGCATGGGTGCGGGCGCGCTGCTTTTCGCTGAGGCAGGCCGACAACAGGATAAAGTCGCCGTGGCTGGCATGGTTGGCGAAGTAGATGCGCTGGCGCTGCGACGGCTCGCTGCCGCTCCAGATCGGCCTGACGCCGGTCACCGCCCAGGCGAGCGCCGACAGGCCGACAGAGGTCGTGGTCTGCAGCAAGGTGAAGGTGTTGGCGCGGATGTGGAGCTTCGTCATCGACGGATCAGACAAATGCCGCGACGAGCGACGTCGCAGCAAACAGGCAGAAGGCGATGCGCTGCCTCAGTAGCAGGCGGCGCGTGCCCGCGACCCGCTCTTCGAGCGAGCGCTGAGCGGCAGGGGCATGCTTCAGCCGCATGCGCGCCAGCACATCGTCGACCGCTGCACCGCCGGCGGTCTCGCTGGCATGGCTCGCCATCAGCCGGAACAGCAGCGCGTCGAAGAGAAGCAAGACAAAATAGGCGAGGGTGGTCGCCGCGCTCGCTGCCGCGATCAGCCAGGCCGCCACCGACACTGGCGTCGCCTGTGGCGCGGCCACACCGCCAATGACAGGTGCTGCCATCACGGCGACCGCGATCAGCAGTACCGGCCATGTCGCCTGCACCATCAGCCCGGCGGCGAATGCCGTGGCTCTGTCCTGATGGGTCTTGCCACTCATGCCGGTTCGTCCGACTCGATCCGAAGATGCACCGTACGGCCCGATGCGGCCAGTTTATTTCGTGCCTGCGCCGGCGTGTGCGAACGGCCGGTGGCGACCAGCCATGCGGCGACGACGCCGGCACTGCGCTGGAAGCCGAGCGCGCAGCAAACCAGCACGGTGCCTTGGCGGCGCGCGTTCTCGACCGCCGCCACTGCCTCCGCGAGCCTGTCGCGCGACGGCGGCAGAAGGTCGAGCGTGGGAATACTGGTCCAGCGGCAGGTGGTGCCGCGCGGCCTTGCCAATTCGCCGGCAAGGTCGATCACCGCGCCGAAGGCGTCAGCTTCGGCCGCTGTCGGAAAGCGGCCGAGCGAGACACCGTCGGCCACCGCGATGTCAGGCGCAAGCTTGCGGGTCCATGCCCACAGGTTGATCCTGGCGCCGAGCCGGTATGGCCAAAGCAGGATGCGGCTCGCCAGCGAAACGCTGCCGCCGGCGGCCTTCTGGAACACTTTGGTCCCGGCCCCGGCATAGGCGAAGGCGACGATGGCCAGCGCCAGCGCCGGCCATAGCAGGACGAGCCACAGCGCCGAGACGAAGGCGCCGGCAGCCGCGCCTGCCAGCGCCAGCACCGCGCCCAGCGCATAGAGCCGCGCCAGCCGCCTGGCCCTTGGATCGGCGGTCCGCCGAAAGCCGGCGAACGGCAATTCGCCCTTGGCCGGAAACAGCCACAGCGCAAAAAACCCAAGCAGCGCGCCGGTGGGGATGTCGATGAAGTGATGCTGCCAGGTTGTCAGCACCGAGGCGCCGATCAGGAAACACCAGCCGTGCCAAACCGTCCGGGTCATGCCGCCCAGTTTTAGGCGCCAATGATCCCAGATGATCACCAGCAACGCGATGTGCAGTGACGGCGCCTGGTTGAACGGTTTGTCGAAGCCGCCAAGCACCGCGAACAGGAAGCCCGGCAGGCCCGATGTTTGCGGCCGCACGAAGGTCGCGGTCAACGGGAACGCGATGAAGCAGGTGACAGCGACGATCTGCGCGGTGAGGTAGCGGCCGGCGAGCCGGTCGACGCCGCTCTTGGTATCGTTGAGCAGCAGCGACAGGCCGTAGAAAAGGTTGATCGACCAGTAAGGCACGATCGTCCATGCCATGAACGGTATAAAATGTTCCCAGCCGAAGACGATGCCGCCGACATGGTCGCGCCGCGATGCCAGCCAGTTGGCGAAGCCGTAGGTGGAATAGAAGAACGGCGCCAGAAAGGCGAGCCACAGCGCTGCCCGCAGCACGACGCCGGCATAAGGCTCGCGCACCGGTACCGACAGGGCAGGGTCTGCGGCAGGCACGGCCATGCTCAGACGCGCCGTGCGACCGAGACGGTGAAGATGCCCCACTGGTCGATGCGCTGGTCGATCTTCTCGAAGCCGGCGGCAGCCACCAGCTGGTCCATCTCGCCCTGCGTGCGCCGGCGCATCACCCAGGCCTGGCCGCCGCGATGCGAGGTCAGGCTGCGCGCGATCATTTCGAGCTGGGGGTGCCAGGGCTGGTTGGTGTAGACGATGAGGCCGCCGGGCTGCATCGCCTTGGCCAGCCCAGCAAGCGACCAGGCGATCATGGCGTTGTCGGCAAACAATTCGTAAAGCCCGGAGACAATGGCAAGGTCCGGCGCCGGATCGAACCCTGCAAGCATTTTGGCGTCGAAGGCGTCGGCCCGATGGAACGAGACGGTTCCCGGCAGCTTGCGGTCGGCGATCAGCTTCTGGCCGAGCGACACGTTGAGGTCGGAATAATCCTGCAGCCGCACGCTGTCCGGCGGATCGGCGCACTTGGCGACGGCGTCGAGCACGTAGCGGCCGTGGCCGGCGGCGATGTCGACGATGTGCACCGGCCGCCCAGTGGCCTTCAGCGCGGCGACCGCATTGCCGATCAGCTCTTCCAGATGAAGCTTGCGCTGGCGGATGCCGCGCCAGCCGATGGCGTCGAGAAAGATGCGGTCGATACTGCGGCCGAGCGCAGTGTGACCCCGCGCGACGTTCTCGTAGACATAATCGAGCGTCGAGCCGGAATCGAAGCCGGTGGCGATCCCGGTCTTCAGACCCGACGACAGCCAGGCGCCCATCCGGATCGAGGCGCGGCTCATCGCCCAGTAAAGACCCCTGGGCGACAGCAGCGGCAGCGGCGAAGCCAGCCGGTCGGCCTCGTCGCGCGTGTAGCCGGCGCGGTCGGCGCCGGTGAGATCGACCGGCTTTTCCGGCGCCGCGAACTGTCTTTCGAGGAACGGCCGGATCAGCTCGAGCGCCTGGCCGCGGTCGCGCTCGCCCAGCGTGTCGTGGAAGAAGCCGGGCAGCACGTGCCGCTCCTTGGCTGGGCTCGCCAGATTGACGAAGAACTCATGCTGCGGTCCGTGCCGCACCACCCAGTCGGCTCCGGAGATCAAAAGCTGCGTCGGCACGGTGATGGCGCGGGCGTCGGCAACGATGCGCGCGGCGTGATCGTAGAGCTCGACCAGGATGTTGGAGGCGATCGGCCGGGTGATCAGCGGGTCGGCTTCGAAGGAGGCGATGCGCTCCGGGTCATGCGTCAGGAACTTGGCCTTGACATAGGAATTGACGAAGAAGCGGCCCTTGAGCTTCTGCCACAGCGCAATGCCTTCCTTGGCGAAGGGCACGTAGAGCTTGACCGAAAAGGCGGGCGAGGCCACCACCAGCGCGCGGATATCGGGCGCATAGTCATGCACCCAGGCGGCGGCGAGCACGGCGCCGAAGGACTGCGCGATCAAGGCGATATCGCTGTGGCCAAACCCATCCCTGGCGATCTCGCGCACGAAACAGTCGATGTCGCGCACCAAGGCCGCAAAGGAAGGCGCATAGCCGCGTTCGCCGGCCGAGCGGCCATTGCCACGCGCGTCCCAGGCGTAGAAGGCATGGCCGGGCATCGCCAGTTCATCGACCAGATGCGCCATGCGGCCGCCATGCTCGTGGCCGCGATGGAACAGGAGGATGGCGCCCCTGGCGGGTTCGCCGACGGCCGGCCAATAGCGGTAGAAGATCTCGGTGCCGTCGTGGCTCCTGAAGGTCCGCTCCTCGGCCACGCGCTCAAGTCCCGCCGGCGCGGCGGTAATGTTGTGTTGGTGAAGCATGGCGGTTCCCCCGAGGCTGCTCATCAGCCGCCGCTCCCCCTAAGGCCGCTGCGTATCCGGTTGATGGCGGTCGCCAGCGACAGTGTAGCCATGGCCGGAAACACAAACGGCGCAATCGCCTCGACCCACAGGCCGCAGGCGATCAGGATGCCGATGACGCCGAGCGCCAGCGCCCGGTCGCTCTTGCCGAAAGGCCCGGCATAATTGCGGCCGGACCCGGCAGCCACGCCGAGCACGCCGGCATATTCCGCTATGATCGCCGTGATGGCGAAAGCGACGACGCCCCAGGCCGGGAAAACGGCGGCAAAAGCCAGGATCAAAGCCAGATCCGAGACGATGTCGCAGAGTTCGTTGAGGTACATGCCGAGCTTCGAGGCCTGGCCGTGTTCCCGCGCGAGCATCCCGTCGATGGCGTTGAGCGCCATGCGGACGAACAGCACCACAGGCATCAGCAGGAAGACCGGGGAATGGCCGGCAAACCTTGCAACGACAAGGCCCGTGGCGACCGAAAGAGCGGCGGCGAGAAGGGTGATCTGGTTGGCTGTGACGCCGGCCCGTGCCAGCCGGTCGGCAAGCGGCCGCAGCTTGGCCTGGAAGGCCGGTTTCAGCGCATAAAGCGTCGGCATGTGCGAGCCCCCCGGCCACAGCGCAAGAAGCGCGCGGGCGAGGATGGCCAATTGGCGGGCAAGACGCAAGAGCCGTGCGTGCGGTGTATATGGCTACCGTCCGCAAACGCGACGGGAGTTGTTACCGTTCTCGCGAAAATGGTAACAACTCTTGCTTTAGGATGCGGCCGTAGGCCGAGAAATCGCTGCCGACATCCATCGAGGGATCCTGACGAAAACCCCGGCGGAGAGACCTCCGGGGTTTTCAGCACAACTGGTTAATACACCCAGTACCAGACCCAGGCACGCTCACGATAGCACCGGCGACGCCACCGGCCGTGACGCCAATAGCGACGGCAGACCCGTCTCCAGACGCGCCGCCTGCGCCGGCGCCTGCGCCCTGGCCAGTGTCCCGGCCGATGGCGGATCGGTTCCAATTCCGCCTGAGCGTCGCCGTCCTCGAATACTTCCTTATCCTGCGCCTCGAGTTCATCGAGGATGCCGCTTCTGGCGGCTGGAACGCCGGCCACCGCGTTGACGGGCCGAACCGCGCTCGCGAGCGCCGCCGCCCCTGCAATGCCAAACATTCCTGTCAGAAATAGTCGCCGATCCATAGAAACCCTCCAATCACCTTTGAGCGAGACAAGGTCTACATCTGGAGAATAGCGCGACGGATACAAAAACCAAGGGGTCGCAGCAGAAGTGGTAAACACCTCATGTGTCGAGCGGTATCATCGGAATGGCCTCGGAGCGCTGCAGCCCCCGTCCACAACCGATTAGAGGCTGCTCAATCGTAATGGACATCTTGAACAATGCCCCGGTCCTTCGGCGCAATATCGACGATCGATTGCGAGAAGGTCCAGCCGTGGCCGTCCGGGGCGCTCGGTCGCCGACCCGGCGCCCCGTCAACTCAACTATAGGGCGACCAGCACTGCCGGCGAGGGCCGGAATAGGGCTGGTAACTGTTGTCCCAGGCGCGGTACGAGACATAGCGGTCGTAGCACCAGCGGACATGGGCGGCGGCCAGCCGGGCCGCAGGGCGCGGTGGCGGAGCGACAGTCGCGACCGCGACGCCTGTGGCGAAAGCCGCAGCGGGGAACCAATAGCCATTGTAGTAGCGATAGCCGGGCCGCAAGCGCACATAGCCTCGGTAGCCATTGTAGTAATAGGCGCCGCCGACGACGTACAAGCCGCGCCGGTAGCGGACGGGCTCAGGCGTGGCTGCAGCCGATGTCGGGCTGGAAGCGGGCATGATCGGCAAGGCGCTGGCCGGCGAAGCAAGAGCCGAAGCGCCGAGCATCAATGCGCAGAACGCTGTGATTGTCTGTTTCATCGTGTTGTCCTCTTGATGTCGAAGGGTGCTGGTCAGCGACGCCTGAGCGCCCGCAATTCGGAGATGGAGAGCGCGCGGTCACCGTTCTTGTCCGCCCGCAGCAGCCGGTCGGGAATGAAGCCCGCAAACTCGTCGCGCGAAATTCTTCCGTCGCCGTTGCGATCCATGCGGTCGGCCTGTGTCTTGAAGTCCGCGACCTGCGCGCTGCGGAAATCGCGTCTTGATTTCACCTGCTCCAGGGCGTCGCGCACCTCGCCCGGATCGAGCAGGCCGTTGTGATTGGCATCCATCCGGTCGAACATCTGCGCCCGCACAGCCTGGATCTCACCGAATTCGAGAATCCGGTCTCCGTTCGTGTCGATGCGCTGGAAGAATTGCCTTGCTCCGGACCCGTCCGCCGCCAAAGCGCCATTTGCCCCAAGCAGCAGGCCCGCGCAGGCCAGGGCGATCTTTTTCATGCTGGTCTCCAGTCTTGGTCGGGGACCCGCCACGGGCGCCCTTGCAAAACCTTGTACGCAGCACCTTGCCTGCCCCTACGCAGCCATGTGGCATTTTTTCATGGATGAGCGAACCGCCGGACGGCCGGGGGCACGCATAGTTGGCGGGACTTAGTGGGGCGCACTGCCGGCAAGGTGTCGAATGCCGTTGGCCGTCATCCAGCGGGCGCGAGCCAGATGCGTCGCCCAGGCCCGGAATGCCCTCTCGGGTTCCCGGATCGGGTCGATGTGCAGAACGGCCTGGGCAACCTCGCGCCAGTCTGCTCCGTCGGCTGAAGCATCGAGCAGCCGAATATAGGTCAGCATGCAGCCTTCGTCATACACGGTCGGCACCGACGACATCGGCGCCACGTCCGCTATGTGAGTCTGCTTTGACATTGCGACCTGCCAACGGTGACCAAGGCGGCATCATGACACGCGATAGTGTTGACAGCGCCCTGTGTTCGAAGGACGCCGACTAACCGGAATTGTAGTTTAGTGGAACCTAATCTTAACGATGCGATTACCATGCATGGGTAAACATGAGATCCGGAGCGTTGCTGAACACTGGCTGACGGCAGCTCAGCTGGCAGAGGATCCAATGATTGCCGTCAAGGACCGGATACTGGAAGCAGCCGAGAACGATACGATTTCTTTTGTCGTTGCCAGGGTTGAGCAACCAGACGCCGAGCTCGTCAAAGCAGGCGACCCCGTTGAGGAAGCCGATACCGTAGAGAAAGTCGAGCCTCAACAGATCAGGCTCGCAATGAGCTTTTTCCATGATCTGGAAGTGTCGATCCTTGTTCTCTACATTGTCTACGCCATCGCAGTAGCGGGTGTGGCCGCATTCCTGTTGCTGCAATGGGGGCAGGCCCTCTAAATCGGTCATCGTTTCGCGGAAACGCCGGACCGCGCTATCTCCTTGTTTTGCGCAATTTCCCAATGAATGTCTGCAAAAGTGTGCGTTGCCCTGGGCGCGCCACGGCAGCTACGTTTGCAACTGATGCTCCCGTGGGTGTTCAATCCGCGGTCGCCGCCGCTTCGCGCATCGGCAAAATAAATGAAGGCCCGCGCTCTGGCGAGGGCGCGGGCCGATCGGGTTGCAGCCCGATCCGCAGGGGAATCCGAAGATTCCGCTGCTCAGGGATAATTATTAGATGCGACTAATGTTCCTGCATCGGCCGAACGAATGATGTGACCGCGCTCGAGCACGAGCACGCTGGCTAACGATTCCTTTCGCGCAAGGCAGTGCGTCCGGCAACTTTCTCAGAATGGCGCTCGTGTGTGCAGGGGGCTCGCTTTCGGGGGGAAGCCATGCACAGGAAGCAACGTGTCATCTTCATGGTGGCGGTCTTTGCGGCTGTTCTGGGCTTTGCGCTGTTGTTGGTGATCCTGCAAATACTCAGTTCGTTCGATTAGACCTCAGCACCGGAAATCTTTGCGGAACCGATGTTGGACCATCAGCACGAGCCGCTTTGAGCGAGAATTTTTCGCCGGCGAGCGTAGGGGCGAAGTCCTTCCTGCGTATCGGTCAGCAGTTGCCAACGACAGGGCGACCGATGACAGCGAAAGGACCACCATCATGAAACGTCCAGCACTTGTTGCGACCCTGCTTCTGGGGCTTGCACCGCTTTGCGCCGCGCAGGCCCAGGACATGCCGGGCAAAGACGCAGGCAAGCACATCCTGCAACGCGTCGACACCAATGGCGACGGCGCCGTTTCGAAGGACGAGATGACCGACGCCCGCGAGCACGCCTTCAAGAAGCTCGATCGCAATGGCGACGGCGTCATCGACGAGAAGGAAATCGAAGGCGCGCGCGATGCCATCATGGATCGCGCCGACGCCGCGCAGGCCATGCTCGGCACGCGCTGGCGGCGCATGGATACGAATGGCGACGGCAAGGTCTCGGAGGACGAGTTCCGCAGCCGCATGCCGCTGTTCTACCTCGCCGACCGCAATGGCGACGGCAGGCTTTCAGCGGACGAGATCGCCGTCATCCGCAAGCTCTTCGCCGATCGCGCCGGCTGACGATCCCCATCGCCACCCTTGTTCGACAAGGGCTCGGCCTTTCCGGCGACATGCCTTGGTCTTTTCCAAGCAAAATCAAGGAGTACGACATGCTTTCTTCAGCGAAGATTCACCTATTCTGCGTTGGCGCGATACTTGTAGCGTCAACGCCCGCGCCGGCTGCGGCCGAGGAATGGAAACGGCCGACCGCGCATGGTGGCGAGATCGGCCGCAGCGTCACCGGCGATGGCGGCGTCTATACCGGTTCGACCACGCGCACCGGCCCCAATGGCGGCACCTATACCTCCACATCCAAATGCATGGCAGGCGTTGTTGACCGCTGCTCCAGAAGCTATTCTGGCACTGGGCCGGACGGGCAGTTCTTCTCCGGAAAGCGGGTGTCGGCGCGTGGGCCGTTCCACGGCCGCTCGGCCGGCTCTTTCACCGGGCCGAACGGCAAGACGGTCTACGGATTCCGCCGCTGGCGCCGTTGACGTTCAGGAGCTTCGCCAGTTGGTGCCCGTCGCAGTGCAGCATGAGAAGGCCCGTGAGGACGACGAATTGCTGGCGCGCGTGGCGGCGGGCAACCAAGGCGCGCTGTCCGAACTCATCGCCCGTCATGGTCGGGGTTTGCGGGTGTTTGCCGCCCGCTATCTCGGCAATGAAGGCGATGCCGAGGATTTGGTGCAGGAGGTGTTCGTGACCGTCTGGAAGCAGGCCGCGCGGTTCGATCCCGCCCGGGGGCGTGCCTCGACCTGGCTCTACAGGATCACCGCCAATCGCTGCATCGACCAGCGCCGGCGGCGGGCGCTGCGCAGCTTCATTTGGCTCGACGATGTCAGGGACGAGGTGCCCTCGCTGGAAGCCGATGCCGAAGCGACGACCGCTGCGCGGCAGGAGTTGGCGATCGTGCGCGATGGCTTGTCGCGCCTGCCGGAACGGCAGCGCATGGCTGTGCTGCTCAGGGCCGTGGGCGACCTCGACATCGCGGCAATCGCCGAAATTATGGGCGGCAGCGCCGGATCGGCCGAGCAATTGCTTGTGCGCGGGCGGCGGGCGCTGCGGGATCATCTGGCAATGGCGGCCGCGGGCCGTGAAAGGAAGTCCTCATGACGCGGGACGAGTTCGAACGAAATAAGCGCCGGTTCGGCGACACCGTCGAGAGATGGCCGGCTCCCTTGCGGCAGGAGGCGCGGGCCTTCATGGCGGACGAGGCGGGGCTCCACGACGATCCCGACACCGCGCTCGACCGTCTCGTGCTCGAGGCGTCGCTGGTCGAGGGCGACGACCAGGCGTTGGCGCGCAAGGTGCTGGACCGCATCGACAGCGACAGGACACGGTCATCCTTCCTGCCGCGCTTCTTCCTGGCTCCGGCGGGGCTGGCGGCCTGCGCCGCGGCCGCGCTCCTGGCGGTGACCGTGGTGGGCTACCAGGTGGCGCGCCAGCAGGACGACCTGCAGGATTCGGAGCTTCTGGCGCTGGCCTCCGGCGCGCGTCTGACCGACGACGGCGGGTCTGGCATCCTGGACGAGCCAGGCATGGGAGCCGATCCGACAGAGGAGGATTCGCTTTGACGAAACGTTCCTGGATATGGACGGCAACGCTGGTGTTGCTCGGCCTGTCGCTCGCCGTCAACTTCTTCCTGATCGGCTATGCGGCGCATGGGCTACGGCAGGGAGGGGCGGCGCGCATGCTGATATCGGAGATCGCGGGCAACTATTCGCCAGCGGTCAGGAAGGAGTTCCGCGGCATCCTGCGCGACAACCGGGCGCGCACCTTTCAGGCGATGCGCGAACTGCGCACCGCGCGCGCCAATCTGGCGGCGGCGCAGAAGGCGACGCCCTTCGACGAAGCCGCGGTGAAGGATGCGATGACGGCGGTGCGCGCCGCCACGACAAACCTTCAGGCGACGATGCAGGACTACCTTCTCACCGCGCTGAAGAACGTCAGGGCAAAGCCCGCTACCGGAAGCTAGCTCCGGCAGGGTCAGCTGACGGCTGGATCGCAAGCGCGGCTTGCGGAATTTCACCATCAAGCGCAGCCGGACGCGATTGCGCCCGGCCGCCAACGCGGTCAGTGCTTGCTCTCGCCGGCAGAACTGGCGCCGCCGCCACTGATGGCGATGCGCCGGGCCTTCGCCTGTGCGCGCTGGGTCTTGGGGAGCGTCACGGTGAGCACGCCGTTGTGGAAGGCGGCGTTCACCTTCTCCTCCTCGACCTCGTAGCCAAGCGGAATGCGCCGTTCGAAGCGGCCGTAGAACCGCTCGGAGAAGTGCCTGTCCTTGTCCTCGGTCTCGGACCGCTTCTCGCCACGCAACGTCAGCACGCCGTCGTCGAGCATAAGCTCGACGTCTTTTTCATCCATGCCGGGGATTTCGGCAATTACGCGGATCTCCTTCTCGCCATCGGAGATTTCAACGCTTGGCCAGTTGGCGCGCGCCGACGAAAATCCGCGGAGCGAGGGCATCCGCGTTTCGAAACCGCGGAACGCCTCGTCGATCATGCGGTTCATCTCGCGATGCAACGCCATGAACGGATCGCGGTCGTCGTCACGATAGAGGGTGGGAACCGGACTATTCTCCCGGCCCCATGGGATGAGATCACGAATAGCCATTGGTGTTTTCCTTTCTCGATTGGTTGTGTCGAAGGCGTCGTCAGACCGCCTTCTCTCAGGCGGCCTGCTTCTCGACCTGTCGCGCCTTCGGCGCACTGTCCTCCTTGGCGATTGCGATACGACGCGGCTTCATCTCCTCGGGTACTTCGCGCACGAGGTCGATCGTCAGCAGGCCGTTGTTTAGCGAGGCGCCGGTGACCACCATATGGTCGGCAAGCTCGAAGCGCCGTGTGAACGGCCGCAACGGCAGGCCGCGATGCAGATACTGCACCTTGTCCTGTTCCTTGCGCTCGCCCGACACCACGAGAAGGTTCGGCTCGTGGCTGATATCGAGATCGTCTTCAGAAAAGCCGGCGACGGCGATCTTCACGCGATAGCTGTTCTCGTCGCTTCGCTCGATGTCATACGGCGGCCAGCTGTCAACTGCCTGAGGCGCGTTTTCCAGCAGGTTGAAGACGCGGTCGAAGCCGATGCTCGACCGATAGAGCGGGGAAAAGTCAAATGCGTTTCTCATAGCTACATCCTCCATTGAGCAACATAGGTACGAGGAGCGCCAAAGAGCTTTGGCGCCCCTTGGGTTTCTGCCGGCCCCGTTGGGCGGCCGGCACTGTCGATTTGGATATTGTGAGCCCGGAATCAAGACCAGATTCAATGCCGCTGGACGATTTTTTTGTTGCAACATTGTGGCCGGCAATGCCGGTCTCAACCGTCATCAAGGATCGCGCCGGCACGCTGCATGGAGGATATCAAGTCCATGACACGCGACGACATCATTTCGGTGCTGGTGGACGACGCCGTCATCGCCGACATCGCCCCGACCAGTGTCCTCTGCCGCCGCCAAAGAGTGGCTGATCGGGCTCCTCGAACCCATGCCGACAACATATAAAAGTTGGCGCCAGGAGACTTGAAGCGCACCGAGGAAGGAACCATCTCGTCGACCGGTGCCGACATCGGCCACCGGTTTACTTGCTCTACTTGCTCTAGAAACGGAAGAAGAAGGAGGAAGTGATGAACGACGTCCCGTTTTCCGAGCCGATCACGCTCAAGCTGCAATCCGACGGAGAGCGCAAGGTCGCCAGCAGCTGGGAAGCCATCGAATGCATGCAGCAGTGGCCGCAATGGGCGCGCGACCGAAGCTGGCGCGCAGCCTATCGCGCCTGCCGCGACGCTCTCGACGGCTGGCGTACGGGGCGCGAGGCCCGCACAGCCTTCGTCAAGGCGGCTCGCGCGGCCGGATTGCTTGTCCGCGGCCGTAAGTCTGCCTGACCGGCCATTGCCCGCATCGCGGGGGGCGGCTGACGCCGCCGGATCCGTCCTCAGGCCATTTGGCAATTATTGAAGGGTGACTACACCGTCCACAGACCGCCATTCGGAAGGTTGAATCAGGCGGTGATGGGCGACGCGCACGGAATGCAGCGGACCTTCGATCTCGCGCTCCCAATACTCGAGGAAATGTTTCAGCGTCGGGAAATCGGGGGCGATGTCGTATTCCTGCCAGACGAAAAGCTGCAGCAGGCTCCGATGGTCGGGAAGGCGGTAATGGATCTCCGCCGTCGTAAGTCCGAAGCCCTGCATCTGAAGCTGGAACTCCCTGCTGACCATACGCGTCTCCTTTCAACATCAACTGAAGTTGTCGGCGCTCATACCGCCGAAAATCGAACAACGCTCCGGCTCGGCGGGCCGTTCCATGCCATTCCGGTCAAGCTGCTGCAGGGCTTCCATGATTGTGTCGAAAAGTATCGGCCGTTCGGCGCCGGGCGGTTGGCGCAGTGACGGCATGCATTCGACCGCGCAGGCGTCGGATGCCCATGATGCGAGAATGGCGCGCTTTTCGAAGACATCGAGATTGCCGTCGCTCAGCACATCCGTCGGGTGCTTGAAGAATCGTGCCGGATCCAGAAGGCGGTTCAGATCCGATGTTTCAGTCGACATGGAAGGGACGATTGTCGAGAGGTGGTCTTCCATTGCTATTCTCCGCTCGCAATAAACTCCTCGGCTTGGGTATATCGGGGCCGTCGCGCCGGCTCCGCTTTCGGCAATATCTTGCAATGCGCCGGGCCGATTTCAAGTCGCCAAATGACAAATAACCGCATGATTACAGTGCATTGGCACTCGACCATACCGAGTGCCAAAAAATTTTCGAAATCCTCTTGAAACCCGTTATTGGCAGACTAACTCGATATGCGCGCGATGCCCGAACAGGGGTCACGCACCGTCGCGTCGACCGTTGTGCCGGTCGGCCGCGAAGGGAGGTCCAAGAAAACCTGTTTGTCCTATGAGGAGAACAACATGACGTTCCGCCCATTGCATGACCGTATCCTAGTTCGCCGCATCGAGGTCGACGAGAAGACCGCCGGTGGCATCATCATTCCCGACACCGCCAAGGAAAAGCCGCAGGAGGGCGAGGTCATCGCCGCCGGATCGGGCGCGCGTGACGAGGCCGGCCAGCTACAGCCTCTCGATGTCAAGGTCGGCGATCGCATCCTGTTCGGCAAGTGGTCCGGCACCGAGATCAAGCTCGACGGCGAGGACCTGCTCATCATGAAGGAGAGCGACGTGCTGGGCGTGATCGACGCCAGCGCCGAAGTGAAGAAGGCCGCCTGAGCGGGGCCGGACAAGCAATCAGTCAACGAAAAGCTGCCTAATCGAAGGAGTGATCCATGGCTGCCAAGGAAGTGAAATTCCATACCGAAGCCCGCGAGAAAATGCTGCGCGGCGTCGACATCCTCGCCAACGCGGTGAAGGTCACGCTCGGCCCCAAAGGCCGCAACGTCGTCATCGACAAGTCGTTCGGCGCCCCGCGCATCACCAAGGACGGCGTCACCGTCGCCAAGGAAATCGAGCTTGAGGACAAGTTCGAAAACATGGGCGCGCAGATGGTGCGCGAAGTCGCTTCGAAGACCAACGACATCGCCGGCGACGGCACCACGACCGCGACGGTTCTGGCGCAGTCGATCGTCAGGGAAGGGGCCAAGGCGGTGGCCTCGGGCATGAACCCGATGGACCTGAAGCGCGGCATCGACAAGGCGGTCGACGCCGTTGTCGCCGAACTCAAAGCCAATGCCAGGAAGGTGACCAGGAACGACGAGATCGCCCAGGTCGGCGCCATCTCGGCCAATGGCGATGCCGAGATCGGCCGCTTCCTCGCCGAGGCGATGGAAAAGGTCGGTAATGAGGGCGTCATCACGGTCGAGGAGGCCAAGACCGCCGAGACCGAGCTCGAAGTCGTCGAAGGCATGCAGTTCGACCGCGGCTATCTCTCGCCCTATTTCATCACCAACCAGGACAAGATGCGCGTCGAGCTCGATGAACCCTATGTGCTGATCCACGAAAAGAAACTCTCAAACCTGCAGGCCATGCTTCCGGTGCTCGAAGCTGCCGTGCAATCGGGCAAGCCGCTGCTGATCATTGCCGAGGACGTCGAGGGCGAGGCTCTGGCGACGCTCGTCGTCAACAAGCTGCGCGGCGGGCTGAAGGTCGCGGCCGTCAAGGCGCCGGGCTTCGGCGATCGCCGCAAGGCCATGCTGGAGGACATCGCCATCCTGACCGGCGGAACGGCGATCTCGGAAGACTTGGGCATCAAGCTGGAGAACGTGACGCTGGAGATGCTTGGCCGCGCCAAGAAGGTGGTGATCGAGAAGGAGAACACCACCGTCGTCGATGGCGCCGGTCGCAAGGGCGAAATCCAGGGACGCATCACCCAAATCAAGGCGCAGATCGAGGAGACCACCTCCGACTACGACCGCGAAAAGCTGCAGGAGCGGCTGGCCAAGCTCGCCGGGGGTGTCGCCGTGATCCGCGTTGGCGGTTCGACGGAGGTCGAGGTCAAGGAGCGCAAGGACCGGGTGGACGACGCCTTGCACGCGACCCGCGCGGCGGTCGAGGAAGGCGTTCTGCCCGGCGGCGGCGTGGCGTTGCTGAGGGCGGCGAAGGCGCTGGACGGAATCCTGGTCGACAACCCCGACCAGAAGACCGGTGTCGAGATCGTGCGTCGCGCGATCGAAGCGCCGGTGCGCCAGATCGCCGAGAACGCCGGCGCCGAAGGCTCGATCATCGTCGGCAAGCTGCGCGAAAAGACCGATTTCGGCTATGGCTGGAACGCCCAGACCAATGAGTTCGGCGATCTCTATGGGCAGGGCGTGATCGACCCGGCCAAGGTCGTGCGCACGGCTCTGCAGGACGCCGCGTCCGTCGCCGGACTGCTCGTCACCACGGAGGCGATGGTGGCCGAGAAGCCGAAGAAGGAAGCGGCTGCTCCGGCGATGCCCGGCGGTGGCGGCATGGACTTCTGAGGTCCAGACTTCGAGGACAAACGGGCCGTGCCCGCTGGTGGGCACGGCCCTGCGTGACCAATATCTGCAGGTGTTGCCATGGATATGATGAACAGTTTTGGACACATCGCGGCGCCAACCCTTCCGAAAACCGATTTCAACTATGAGACGGAGTGCAAGACGGCGCTGGCGCCGCTTGTCGACGGATTGCTGGACGCGGTGGAGTCGGCCGGCTGGGACCGCCGCAAGGCGACCTACACGCTAATGTTTCTGTCGGCTCGGCGATTGGGAACCGGCAAGGAGGAGCGAAAATGATTGCGGCGCGCATGCGTGAATGCCTGCGCCTGCTGAGGTGGTCGGAATCCGATTTTGCCGAAGAGGTTGGCTATCCGGTTGCAACGGCAAGAAACTGGCTCTGGGGGCGCGAGCGTCCACCGCTGGGCGTGGTGGCCTGGCTGGAGGCGCTGGTCAAGGCGCATCGATCGCTGCCGTGGCCGGGGATGCCGGCAACTCCGGCGAACCAGCGCGCCGGTGCCACGTCGGCCGGGATGTCGGCCACGCCCGAAATTCGTACGGCATCTGCAATCGAAACCGGTCCGATACCGAGAAACGGCCCGATTTTTGACCGTGGCCCGATTTTTGACCATGGAATGCAGACAGTTGAACACCGAAAGGAGAGTGTCATGGATCGTTCTTCTTTTGAAAAGCCGGTGACGATCCTCACCGGCCTCGGCATGGCGACGAAAATAGAAAGCGCGGCGCAAGCCCATGCGGTGCTGGCCGACTGGCCGACGGCGAGCCGGACGGCCGCGCATGACATCGCCGCCAGAGCCTGCCGGGCCGCGATGGACGGAGAGATCGATGCCGAGACGGCGCGGGCGACCTTCCTGGCGTTTGCCCGCCGCAACGATCTTCTTGTGCCGCGGACGAATGGGGCCATTGCAAGCGGGGCGATAGCGGGCCGGACGACAGCTTCTCAGCGCGTCAACGCATCGGTCTGAGGGCTTCCAGCGTTGGAAAGCCGAGGCGGGACGAGCGGTCCCGCCGGAGTCACGCCCTTGGCAACAGCCTGCGCATGATCAGCGAGGCGTGGCCGCTCACGCCATGCGCGGCCGACCGGCGCTCGACCACCTCGAACCCGTGCTTGCCATAGAAGGCGATTGCGCGGTCATTGCCCTCGATCACTTCCAGCGCGATGCTCGGGATACCCGCATGGGCGGCAAGGACGGCGTGCAGCAGGTCGGCGGCGAGGCCGGTGCCGAATTCGCTTTTGTCGATGTGGAGCCGGTCGAGCATCACGTCGCCGGTTGCATCCATCTTAGCCATGGCGTAGCCGGCAATAGAGCCGTCCGGCCGTTCCGCCACGAACGACATCTTGTTGTCGTCCGCCAGTTCCGCCGCCAACCGCTCCGGCGCGTGCTTGTCATCCGAGAGCCGTGTCGTGGTCTCTGCGCCCAGGATCGGCGAATACGTCCGACGCCAGGACTCGCCGAGCAGCCGCGACACCGCCGGTACGTCCTGTTCGGTCATGGCTCTGATCCGGGTCATTGCCAACTCACCGTCTTACCCGCGACTTCAGCCAGCGGTCGAAAGCCACGGCCAGAATAAGGATGAGGCCGATGACGATGCTCTGCGTATAGGACGAGACATTGTTGAACTGCAGGCCGTTCTGCAACACGCCGATCAATGCCGCTCCAACCACCGTACCACCGACGCTGCCGATGCCGCCGAACAGCGAGGTGCCGCCGATGACGACCGCCGAGATCACCGTCAGCTCGTAGCCGATGCCGGCGACGGCTTCCGAGGAATTGAGCCTCGCCGACAAGACGAAAGCGGCAAGGCCGGCGAAGAAGCCGACGATGACATAGACCGAGATCAGGATGCGGTCGACGCGCAGGCCTGACAGGCGCGCCGCCTCGGCATTGCCGCCGACGGCATAGACCGCCCGGCCGTAGCGCGTGTAGCGCAGCACGATGTGGCACAGGATCGCGGCAATCGCGAAGATGATCGCCGGCACCGGCACCGGGCCGATCAGCCCGGTGCCGAACCAGCGCATCGAGGCATCGAAGCCGGAGATCGGGCCGCCATTGGAGATGGTCAGCGTCAGGCCGCGAAACACGGTGAGGCCGCCGAGCGTAACGACGAAGGGCGGCACTTTCAGCCTGGTGATGGCAAAGCCCTGGACGCCGCCGGCCAAGGCGCCGACCACGACGGCGGCGAGCAGTGCGGCGAACCAGCCATAGCCCTGCGTTCCCGACGTCGACAGCGACAGCGTGTTGGCGGTGCCTCCCTTGGCCACTACCGCCGCGACCATGCCGCAGAACGCCAGGAGCGAACCGACCGACAGGTCGATGCCGGCGGTGAGGATGACGAAGGTCATGCCGAGCGCGATCAGCCCGGTGATCGATATCTGCCGCATGATGTTGAAGATGTTGATGGGGTCGATGAAGCTCGGCTTCAGCACGGTGAAGACGACGATCAGCACCGCCAGGAACATCAACGGGCCGAAGCTCATCAGCAGGCGCGCAACATTGATGCCGCCGCGCTGGCCCGGTTCGGTCGTGCTGGTCATTGCGTCGGCTCCTGCTTCCGGTCGAGCGCCATCAGTTCCATCAGTTTTTCCTCTGTCGCCTCGATGCCCGGCATCTCGCCGGTGATGCGGCCGCGCCGCATGGTGACGATCCTGTCCGACACCGCAAGAACCTCGGGCAATTCCGACGAGATCATCATGATGGCGATGCCGCGCGCGGCGAGCTGCACCAGGATCTGGTGCACCTCGGCCTTGGCGCCGACATCGACGCCGCGCGTCGGCTCATCGACGATCAGCACCTTGGGGTCGCGCGCCAGCCAGCGGGCAAGGATGACTTTCTGCTGGTTGCCGCCGGACAGGCCCTCAATCGCCTGCTCGGGCGAGGCCATGCGGATCGACAGCGTCTTCCTGTAGCCCGCCAGCGCCGCGCGCTCGCGCCGCTCGGCCATGAAGCCGGCGGCGTTGGAGTAGCGGCCAAGCGCGGCGATGGAGAAATTGTTGAGGATGCCGAGTGCTGCAAAGATCGCCTGATGCTTGCGGTCTTCCGGCACCAGTCCGATGCCGAGCGCGATGGCATCGGCCGGCGAGGCGGGCGCGATCGGCTTGCCATCGAGCGTGATGCTGCCGGCGGCGATGCGGTCGGCGCCGAAGATGGCGCGGGCGAGCTCGGTGCGGCCGGAGCCGACAAGACCGGCGACGCCGAGGATCTCGCCCGCCTTGAGGTCGAGGTCGACGCCTTCGAGCACGATGGCATGCGGCGCCTGCGGATCGCGCACCGTGCGCAGGCCGCGCACGGTGAGCCTGACGTGACCGGCGACATCGCGCTGCGTCGGTCTGGCATAGAGTTCGGAGGCGGCGCGGCCGACCATCTTCTCGATGATTTTCGGTAGCTTGATCGGTCCGCCCTCGCGGTCGAGATGGCCGGCCAGCCTGCCGTCGCGCAGCACCGTCATGCGGTCGCAGATGACGGAGGCCTCTTCCAGCCGATGGGTGACGAACATGATGGCGACGCCGTCCTTGCGCAGGCGGTCCATGATCGACATCAATTTCTGCACCTCGGTCTCGGTCAGCGCCGAGGTCGGCTCGTCCATGATGATGAGGCGGCTCTTAAGGGACAGCGCACGCGCGATCTCGACGAGCTGCTGCTCGGCGACCGAGAGCGCCGACACCGGCGTCGCGGGATCGAGGTCGAGGCCGACGCGGGCGATGATCGCGCGTGAAGCTTCCTCCATCCTGCGCCAACTGACCAGGCCGAGCGGCCCGAGCGGGGCGCGGCCGATGAAGATGTTTTCCGCTACCGTCAGCGTCGGGATCAGGCTCAGTTCCTGGTAGATGGTGACGATGCCGTGGCGCTTGGCATCCTGCGGATTGTGCGGATTGAATTCGGCGCCATCGAAGACGATGCGGCCGCTGGTGGGTGGCATGACGCCGGACAGGATTTTCAGCAGCGTCGACTTGCCGGCGCCATTCTCGCCGAGCAGGCCAAGGATCTCGCCGGGACGCACCTCAAGCGAGACGTCGCTAAGAGCCGTGACGCCGGCGAAATGCTTGGTGACGCCCTCGACGAGGAGGAGGGCGGGGCTCTGTGATGGCTCCAAGGCTTCGGCTGGCAAAGGATGCTCCTTGAATTCCAATCCACCCGAAAGGCTGGCGGGACAGCGCCCCCCTCTGTCCTGCCGGACATCTCCCCCTCAAGGGGGGAGATCGGATGTCACCCAGGCTTTCGCGAATCTTCGGCGTCGAAGAGAGGGCAATGCGTTGAAACTGCCAATCTCCCCCCTTGAGGGGGAGATGCCCGGCAGGGCAGAGGGGGGCGCGACAGAACGCTACTTTATCGTTGCGCGCCCTTCGTTGCCCTACTTCGTCTCGCCGAGCCTTTCAGCCTTGTCGAGATTGTCCTTGCCGATGACGATCGGCGTCAAAAGCACCAGCTTTTCCTTCGGCTCGGTCTTGTCCCTGGCATAGGCGACCGCGATCTGCACGGCGGTGCGAGACTGTTCGCCGGGGAACTGTTCGACCGTGCCGGCGAGCTTGCCGTCGCGCACGGCGACCAGTGCTTCGGGCAGCGCGTCGAAGCCGTAGATCTTGACGTCGGTAAAGTTGCGCGCCGCGCAGGCTTCGAGCGCGCCGAGCGCCATGTCGTCATTGGCGCAGATGATCGCGTCGGGCTTGCCGTTGGCGGCAAGGCCGGCCTCGGTCACCGAGAGCGCCTCAGCGCGGGCGAAGTTGGCGGTCTGCTCGAAAATGATCTGGTATTTGTCCTTCAGCGGATCGAGCACGTTGTGCACGCCCTTGTTGCGGTCGATCGCCGGACCGGCACCTGGCTGGCCTTGCAGATGGAACAGCTTGGCGCCGTTCGGGAACGCCGCCACCATGGCCTGCGCTTCGGCCTCGCCGCCCTTGGTGTTGTCGGCGCCGACATGGGCGAGGATACCCTCGACGCCGTCGACGCGGCGGTCGATGGTGACGACGGGAACGCCGGCCTTGACCGCTTCCTCGATGGCCGGGGCCAGCGCGTTGACGTCAAGCGGCGAAATGACGATGGCGTTGACCTTCTGCACGAGCGCGGCTTCGATATCGGCGGTCTGCTTGGGCGCCGAGTTCTGGCCGTCGCTCTCGATCAGGTTGACGCCTTGCGCCGCGGCCTCGGCCTTGATCTCGTTCAGCATGTGCACGAAGAACGGGAAGCCGAGATTGGGTATCGAGCCCAAAATGGTCAGCTTGTCCTGGGCGAAGGCCGAGGGTGCGGCCAATGCCAACGTGCCCACCGCTACGGAAGACAGCAGGAATTCGCGTCTGTTGATCAATGTCGTTTCCTCCACATGAGCGCATGACCCCGAAAACCGATTGCGGTTTTGGAAGATCATTGCGTCGATTCAAAAATGGAGTGTCCTGTGAGCGCCCAAGGGGACGCAATGGCGCTCCAGCCGGTCCACCGCGACGTTCTCCTCCGCTCGGCGCCGGCCGGCGGATGCTAGCCAAGGCCGGAGGTTTGCGCAAGAACGGGTGGGGTCAGCGCGCTGCTCGTTCCTGCAATGTTAGAGATTGGCGAAAGCCGGGGTAACGGGCGCCTCACCAGCCTCCCTTTGTGCCACCCTAGCGATCGATGATCGCCATGATGCGCTCGTTGTAGCGCTCACCCGAGACCTTGCCCGGCGCCAGTGCAGCGTCGAGCGCCTGCATCGCGGCGGCATCGAGCTTGATTGCCATGGCGGCGACGTTTTCCTCGAGATATTTTCGGCGCTTGGTGCCGGGGATCGGCACGATGTCGATGCCGAAATCAGAACCCTTGTGCGCCAGCCATGCCAGCGCGATCTGGCCCGGCTTGACACCCCTGGCCACAGCAATGTCGCGGACAACTCCGGCGGCCTGTACATTGGCGTCGTAGTTGGCGCCCTGGTAACGCGGGTCGCCGCGCCGGAAATCGCCTTCCGGATAATCCTCGGCGCGTTTGACGTCGCCGGTGAGGAAACCCCGGCCAAGCGGCGAGAACGGCACCAGGCCGATGCCGAGTTCGGCAAGCAGCGGGATGATCTCCGGCTCCAGATTGCGTTCCCACAGCGAATACTCGCTCTGCACCGCCGACAACGGATGTACGCCATGCGCCCGGCGGATGTTGGCAGCACCCGCCTCCGACAGGCCGAAGAAGCGCACCTTGCCCTCGGCTACCAGCTCGCCCACCGCCCCCGCGACATCCTCGATCGGCACCGCCGGATCGATGCGGTGCTGGTAGAGCAGGTCGATATGGTCGGTGGCGAGCCGGCTGAGCGATCCGTCCACCGCCTCGCGGATGTGTTCGGGCCGGCTGTCGCGATCGGTGCCGACCTGCTTGCCGTTTTCGATACGGAAGCCGAATTTGGTGGCGATGGTCACCTGGTCGCGCCGGCCTTTCAGCGCCCGGCCGAGCAGTTTCTCATTGGTGTAGGGGCCATAGACTTCCGCGGTGTCGAAAAAAGTGCAGCCGAGTTCGATGGCGCGGTGCAGCGTGGCGATCGATTCCGCTTCGTCGGCCGGGCCATAGGACTGGCTCATGCCCATGCAGCCGAGGCCGATCACCGATACCTGCAGCCCCTGGCTGCCGAGTTTGCGTGTGCTCAAGGTCATTTGCAGTGCTCCAACAAGGACGATGAAACTATATTGGCCGCGCACTCCGTTTGCACAGCCGTTCGGCGGTGTCGCCTTGGGATCAGGCTGCGGCCTTGACGGGGGTTAGCACGGGCTCTCCATCAAAGAAGGCGTCGAGGTTTGCACACACGAGCGCAGCCATGCGGCTCACGGCCACATCGGTAACGCCGGCAATGTGGGGCGATAGAAACAGGTTGGGAATGTCAGCCCAGTGCCCGGGTGAGGCCGGCTCATCCTGGTAGACGTCCAGCGCGGCAGCTCCGAGCGCACCGTGCGTGAGCGCATCGATCAGCGCACCCTCGTCGACCAGCGATCCCCGGGCGACATTGATGATGGCGCCTTGGGGGCCAAGCGCCTGCAGCACGCTTGCCGAAATCAGTCCGCGGTTGTCGTTCTTGGCGGGCGCGGCGACCACCAGCACATCACTTGCCTGTGCCAGCCCGAGAATGCTCGCTGCTTTCGGCCAAGGGGCGCCAGGCTTGTCATGTGGGCCCCACCACGAAGTCACCATGCGCAGCACATCCGCCCTATGAGCGATCGCACGTCCGATGCTGCCCAGTCCGACGATGCCGAGCCGGAGCCCCGCGACGGAACGCGTTATCATCTTCCGGCCTGATCGCCATGCGCCGCTGCGAACCCAGCGATCGCCGATGGAGATACTCCTGTAGATGTTCAGTATCTGCGCGATCGCAAAGTCGGCCACGTCCTCGTGGTTGACGTTCTGGGCATGCGTCACAATGATGCCGTGCTGTCGGGCCCAGTCTACATCTATTCCGTCATAGCCCGCGTTGAAGCAGGCTATCAGGTCAAGGTTCGGCAGGACATGCAGCACGTTCGTATCAAACGGACGGCTTCCATCGACGATGACGGCACGGGCGGAACACGAACCAGCCTCCGAAATCGGAGAGGCAAGCTCGACGATTTGATACCTGGCTCCGAGCGTGTCGCGCAGAAACGGCGCGAGATAGGGGTGCGCCAGAGCCACCAACTTCTTTTCCATCGCAGACTTGCCTCCGATTGGGGATTTCCAAGCGTCGGCAAGTCTGGCTGGCTTTGACCGATCTGCGAATAATCTTGGAGCGCTGGCCGAAGGATACATCCGATGGGTCAGGCCCATACACATGGATGAGGCGATGAGCGCCAAAAGGCAATGGTCGGGGCGACCTGGCGCCGCATCGGCGCACTCATCGCAACCATCGAACCCGCAGAGTGCGCCAACTGTCCCGCAAATGCTGGCTACGCTTTCGTCAAAACAGGAAACGCTCCAGGCGGTTCTTATCTCCAGGGCGGAGGAACTGTTGTGACTCGCTATCCACCATGCGGATGCGGCTCACTTGTGCCCGATCTATGCCGGCCGGTGGAGCCGAAGTTTGCTTGCCATCATGTTCAGCGCGGGCAGCAGCAGCGATATCAAAGGCTTGCGTATCGGCTTTTCGAAATAGAACGAGACCACGAAGGAGGCTGACAGGACCAGCGCGAGGACGATTGCGAGGGCCGGCCATCGGCCAACCGTTGGCGACAGCGCGTTGAGCCCGAGCATGCCGATATGCTGATGCAGAAGATAGAGCGGATAGGTCAGCCCGCCCAACACGAGCACCAGGGGTGACGGCGCGATGCGATGACGCCAGAGGAGAGCTCCGCCAAAAAGGGCATAAACGACGATATTTGCGAAAAGCAGCTGTGAGAACGGCAGCGAGGCCCCGTAATTTTCCTGCATCCAATCGGCCTCGATATGCAGGTACTTGCAGGACAGCACGAACGCTGCACCAAGCAGCACCAGCGCCTCTATTGACGCACCCTTCGCGACCATGTGCTGGGCAAGGATTCCGGCGGCAAAGAATGGCGCATATTGCGTGGCGAACACCATGTGCAGTGCCATGCTGTGGATGACCGTTTCGTTGATCACGGAAATCAGCAGCCATGTCGCCACGATTTGCAGCTTCCAGCGCGAGAAGACGCCGAAGAACAGGGTGATCGCAATCCAGCCATAGAAAATAATCTCGAAGACGATCGACCAGTAGACACCGTCCATGAAGGGTTTGTTGAGGGCGGGAGCGACGATAATGAGATTGGCGACCCACGTCATCGGGTCGTATGGAAGGTTCGGATCGCGGACCAGGAATTGGATGATGAAGGTGATGGTCATGCAGACAAGAAAGCCGGGGTAAAGCCGCGCGAACCTTGCCACGGCGAACTCCGTCCAGTTCCGGTCTTCGGCCGACCAGGCAATGACGAAACCGCTGATCAGAAAAAACAGACTGACGCCCATGTAGCCGTAGATCGCGAAGGGGTCGAGTTCGGGATAGCCGTTCACCAGCAGCGGCGGTGTGTGTGATGCCCTGAAAAAGTAGTGGAAGCAGACGACAGCCAAAGCCGCCACCAGACGCAATAAATCGAGCGAACCCATGCGCTCGGATTTGCCGCTTGTCGATCCAGATGCCATTTGAACCACCCCGCCCAATTGCTGTGAACGCTAGGCGAGGGCGAAGCTGCATTCTGTGAAAAACGACACTTTCCTATGAAAATTGGTCCCACAAATCCGATTTCGTGAAATATGAGAACAAATTGCATCGATCAGACCATGCCCGGCCGTCATTCTCAGTGGACCATCCGTGTGGCCATCCGACCATGCGCGAAAATTGACAGGCCTCCCGGTCTCGGCATCCTTGTTCCCAGCGCGCTCTGTTGTGGCGTCGAGCGTATGAGCGAGTCATGGCCAGTTTCGTCACTGCCCAAAGATCCAAGCGCGCTGCGGTGCGCCAGGCGCTCAACCGCCATAAGGTCTGCCTCACCACGCAGCGCTTTTCCGCCGGCGCCTACAGCGCGCGGGTTCTGGTCGACGGCGAGGCCTCCTGGGTCGACGAGTTTCGGTTGAGCCAGCTTCAGCCGGGACTTTCGCCCGCCGAGCTCGAATTGACACCGGCTACCGACCATTGAGCCGCGTGGGCGCGACACCTGTCTGCCGCACGCTGACAAAATGATTCAAGCGATGTGCGTCAAGTCCTTGTTTTTGCGCGGTCCACCGCGACGTTCTCCTCCGCTCGGCGCCGGCCGGCGGATGCTAGCCAAGGCCGGCGGTTTGCGCAAGAACGGACGGATGCGTGGACGAGCTATGCCGGCCTATGGAGCCGAAGCTTGCTTGCCATCACGTTCAGCGGGGGCAGCAGCAGCGATATCAAAGGCTTGCGTATCGGCTTTTCGAAATAGGAACTAGAACGAGACCACGAAGGAGGCCGACAGGACCAGCGCGAGGACGCGCGCGAAGCTTGAGGCAATTAAGCCGAATGGGCTACTGGCTGTCTGGCAATGGCTGCCCGATGTCGGCGACAGTCCCACTTCGCGTTTGATCTGGGTCAACACGCCGTTTTTCCAATGCGCTTATACAGCCTATTGTCTTGGGAAGGACGCAAGGCGGGCGGGTGGTCCGAGCCGAACTGAAACGGGCACAAGAGCGGCCCCGACGCGGACCACCCGCAACCTTGAGGAAAGCGATCGCCACCTGCCCAAACCGGCAGGGCGCGCCTTCGGACCAGTGGTTCGGTGAGGCGTCAAACGCGACCGATGGCGCAATGGTTTCCCACGGCCATTCACCAACCGACTGTTTCAACTGGCGCGTTAGAACCGTCTCAAAATTGACAGGACACTCGGTCTCGGCCATTTTGAAGAGGTTCTCGGGCTGCGATCAGGCCCCGACCCGGCGTATGAGCGAACCCATGGCCAGTTCCGTCACTGCCCAGAAATCCAAGCGCGCTGCGGTGCGCCAGGCGCTCGACCGCCACAAGGTCTACGTTACCGCGCAGCGCTTTTCGGCCGGCGCGTACAGCGCGCGGGTTCTGGTCGATGGCGAGGCCTACTGGGTCGACGAGTTCCGGTTGAGCCAGCTTCAGCAGGGACTTTCGCCCGCCGAGCTCGAATTGACTCCGGCCACCGACGATTGAGCCGCGTGGGCGCGACACCTGCCTGCCGCATGCTGACAAGATGATTCAAGCGATGTGCGTCAAGTCCTTGTTTTTGTGCAGCATCCTGACCGGCACGCAGACATGACCACCTCTCCAAAACTCAAGGCCTATCGCGCCAAGCGCGAATTCAGCCGCACGCCGGAACCGGCAGGCGGCCTGCTCGGCGACGATGGCAACCGCTTCGTCGTTCACAAGCATCACGCCACGGCCGACCATTACGATCTGCGCCTGCAGGTCGGCGATGTCCTGAAAAGCTGGGCGGTGCCGCGCGGTCCCTCGCTCAATCCGGCCGACAAAAGACTGGCGGTCGAGACCGAGGACCATCCGTTCGACTATATCGACTTCGAGGGTGTCATTCCCGAGGGCGAATACGGCGGCGGCCCGATGATCGTCTGGGACACCGGCACCTGGGCGCCGATGGACGATGTCGAAAAGAGCCTGCGCACCGGCGCCTTTAAGTTTCGCCTGGCCGGCGAGAAGCTGAATGGCGGCTGGATGCTGACGCGGCTGAAGCCCAAGCCAGGGGAGGATGAGGGCAAGAAAAACTGGCTGCTGTTCAAGGAGCGTGATCTCGCCGCCGATACCAAACTCGATATCCTCGGCGAGCGGCCAGAAAGCGTCAAATCCGGGCGTCGCATCGAGGAGCTGGTAGCGGCGCCAAAGCCTGCCGCCAAGCCTGCAAAGCCGGTCGCGCTGAAACCGGGCGCCTTGCCGGGCGCGGCCAAGGCGCCGGCGCCCGCCCGCGTCGAGCCGCAGCTGGCCACGCAGGCCCCGAGGCCGCCGAATGGTGTCGATACCGGCGAATCCTGGCTGCATGAAATCAAGTTCGACGGCTACCGCACCATAGCGCATCTGGCCGACAAGCAGGCGCGGCTGATCACCCGCGCCGGCCTCGACTGGACGAAGCGCTATGGCGACCTTCCGCACGCCTTCGCCAGGCTGCCGTGCCGCGAGGCAGTTATCGACGGCGAGGTCGTCGTGCTCGATGCCAAGGGCATCAGCCGCTTCGCGCTGCTGCAGGACGCGTTGGCGGAAGGCGCCGGCAACAAGCTGCACTTCTACGCTTTCGATCTGCTTTATCTCGACGGCTGGGATCTGAGGAAAGCGCCGCTCATCAGGCGCAAGGCGCTGCTGTCGCAATTGCTGTCCGGGCTTGGCGCCAATTCGGCCATCCAATTCTCCGACCATGTCGAGGGCGATGGGCAAGGGCTCTATGACCAGGCCAGTGACCTCGGACTGGAAGGCGTTGTGTCCAAGCGCGCCACCGCGACCTACCAGAGCGGCCGCACCAAGAGCTGGACCAAGACCAAGGCGCTGAAGAACGGCGACTTCGTCATCGCTGGCTACACCACATCGCACGCCGCCGAAGGGCTGGCGGCACTTGGCATGGCGGAATTCGACGGCGAAGAATTGCACTATCGCGGCAAGGTCGGCACCGGCTTCGATGCCGGGATGGCCAGCGAATTGCTGGCGCGGCTTGAACCGTTGCGCGAAGGCGCCACCCCGCCCGAAGGCGTGCCGCGCGAGATCATGCGCGAAATGAACTGGGTGCGGCCATTGTTGTCGGCGCGCATTCACTACGCCAACCGAACGTCGGACAATGCGCTGCGTCACGGCGTGTTCCGTGGCCTGAGGAATGTCGGCCTGTCGACGCCGGTCTCGGCGAAACGCAAGCGGCTGATCGCCGAGGCCGATCTGGCGACGATCTGGGTGACCAACCCGACGCGGCGGCTGTTCGGCAAGACCGGGCCGACCAAGCTCGACATCGCGGTCTATTACGCGCTGGTCGGCGACTTCATGCTGCCGCACATTCTCGGCCGTCCGGTGTCGCTGGTGCGCTGCCCGACCGGCAAGCCGCAAGACTGTTTCTTCCAGCGCCATGCCTTCACCGGCATGCCGCCTTCGGTCGTCACCTTCGAGGCGACCAACTCCGAGGGCGAGACCAAGTCCTATCTGTCGATCGAGGGCGCCAAGGGCTATCTGGCGCTGGCGCAGTTCGGCGTGGTCGAGTTCCACACCTGGGGCACCCATCGCACAAAACTGGACAAGCCCGACCTGATCGTCTTCGACCTCGACCCGGGCGAGGGGATTGCGTGGCGCGAGGTGGTGGAGGCCGCGGTGCACATCAGGGGTGAGCTGGAGGGTCTCGGGCTGATACCGTTCGCCAAGACCTCCGGCGGCAGCGGCATCCACATCACGGTGCCGGTGACGCAAAAGCAGAACTGGAAGAAGCTGCATCAGGCAAGCAGCGCCATCTCCACGCATCTGGCCGCCACCGCACCCGATACCTTCACCACCACCATGGGCAAGGACAACCGCAAGCGGCGCATCTTCATCGACTATCACCGCAATGCGCGGGGCCACACGTCCGCCGCACCCTATTCGCTGCGCGCCCGCACCAATCTGCCGGCGTCGACGCCGGTGAGCTGGTCCGATCTGGAATCCATCGACGCTCCGCAGGATTTGAATTATTCTTCGCTGCCGGGCCTTCTGGCTACCTCCGGCGACCCTTGGGCGGACATGGAAGATTTCGCTAGGGATTTGCCGGTATTGTGAGGGCTCGATGTAGGATTTCGGCGCTGTCATTCGTCCTTTGGACGAACAGCGCTGCAACAGTTCGACAGTGCACGGCCGCGTAGGAGAGAATTCATGGCGCCCAGGGCAAGTTGGAAAGGTTACCTCAAGCTCAGCCTCGTCAGCTGTCCGGTCCGGCTCTATCCGGCGACGAGCGCCAGCGAACGCATCAGCTTCAACCAGCTGCATAAGAAGACGCATAATCGCATCAACATGAAGCCGGTCGATCCCGAACTCGGGCTGGTCGAGCGCTCGGACCTGGTCAAGGGCTACGAATACGAGGACAAGCAGTACATCATCATCGATGACACCGACCTCGACGCGGTGCGCATCGAATCCAACCATACGATGAACATCGAGGCCTTTGTCGACGAGGGCGAGGTCGACGTCATCTATCAGGACGCGCCCTATTATCTGGCGCCCGATGGCGCGATGGCCGAGGAGACCTTCGCCGTGCTGCGCGAAGCCATGCGCAAATCCGGCAAGCTGGCGATCGCGAGGCTGGTGCTGTCCAGCCGCGAGCGCGTGGTGACGATCGGCGCGCGCGAGAACGGCATGTTCGTCTGTACCTTGAGGAATCCCAACGAAGTGCGCGGCACGGCTGAATATTTCGGCAACATCCCGGCCGGCAAGCCCGATCCGGAAATGCTGCAACTGGCCGAAGCGCTTATCAAGCAGAAGGAAACCACCTTCGATCCGAAGAATTACGAGGACCGCTACGAGATCGCGCTGATGGCGATGATCCGCGAGAAGCTGAAGGGCCACAAGCCGATCATCGCGGCGGCGCCCGAGCGCGGCAATGTCATCAACCTGATGGATGCGCTGAAGGCGAGCCTGTCGCAATCGGCCAAGCCGCCGGCCAAGTCGAAGAGCAAGGCCGATGAGGCTGCGAAGCCCGCAGCCAAGAAGGCGGCAGCAGGCGGCGCTGCCAAGGAAAACCCGTTGAAGGCCAATCTGCTGAAGGCCGTCGGCAAGAGCAAGGCGTGACGGTCCCCGCCGGCGGCATCCCCGGCGCCGTCTTCGGCGTCGTCGGCGCGCTGGCGGCGTTTCCGCTGCGGCTGGCCGCGCGCGAGGTCGCGCGCCAGCAGGGCCAGTTGCGGCGCGGCGTCACCAGGCGCACCAGCCATGTCGTGGTTGGTCGCGCGCTTCTGGCCAAGGCAGGCGATGCCGAGATCGAGCGCCGAGCCGCTGCCGAGCGCCGGGCAGGGCGCACGCTTCTCAGCGAAAACGGTTTTTTGCGCCTGCTCGGGCTTATGAAGGCGCCGGAGGCTTCGGCGCTGTCGCGGCAGTCGCTCATCGACCAGTCGCGGCTGTCAGGCGTCGATCTCGATCTTTTGTCGCTGTTCGATGCCTTTGAGCATGACCGCGAGCCTTATTCCTTCCGCGACCTCATTCTGGCCCGCAAATATGCCGGGCTGATATCAGGTGGTGCGAGTTGGGGCGCGATCGCACGCTCCGTCCACCGCTCCGGTCCAGTCGCCTCGCTCACCGCCAAGTCGCTCGCCGTCGGCTCCCAGCACGGCCGCCCCGACGTGATCTATCTCGAGGGCGGCCAGAGCGAACTCGACGGCCAGTTGCTGTTCGATTTGGGCGCGCCTGATGACGACACGCTGGAAGAATTGTTCGGCGAGGCGGAGGCGGCGGAAGAGCAAGGCGATCACGAGCAAGCTGCAGTACTCTACCAGCGCTGCCTTTCGATCGATCCCAGTGATGCCATCGCCGCCTTCAACCGAGCCAACTGCCTGCGCGGCGCCGGCCGAGTGGCGGAAGCCGCGCATGACTATGCCCGCGCGATAAAGCTCGATCCCGGATTCGTCGAAGCCTGGTTCAATTTGGCGGGACTTATGAGCGACGAGGGCCGCGTGGCCTCGGCGCGCCGGCATTTGCAAAGGGCGATCGCGCTTGACAAAACTTATGCCGATGCGGTGTTCAACCTCGCCCGGCTGGAGTTTGACGCCGGCAATCTGGCGGAGGCACGGCGGAACTGGGTGCGGTATCTCGAACTCGATGCGGATTCCGAATGGGCGCGGATGGCGGCGAAGGGGATACAGTTCGTGGATCTGCAGCTGGCGCGGACGGCGGGGTGAGGTCTTCATTTGGTCGCGCTTGAACACCCCCCTCTGGCCTGCCGGCCATCTCCCCCGCAAGGGGGGAGATCTGCAGCTTCGACTGCCGGCTCACTCCTGCAACGTTGGAGATTGGCGAAAGCAGCCGAGCGCTTAATCTCCCCCCTTGCGGGGGAGATGGCCGGCAGGCCAGAGGGGGGTGGGACGGAGTGCGGCCTCCCCAGAAAGGCCGCTGCCCCATGACCCACTTCCTCTTCGACGGCTCCGAAACCGCTGACATCACCATCCTGCTCGCCCATGGCGCCGGTGCGCCGATGGACTCGGCTTCGATGGCGGCCACGGCCAAGGCGCTCGCCGCCGCAGGCTTCCGCGTCGCCCGCTTCGAATTCCACTATATGGCGGCCCGCCGCTACGGCCATCGCAAGCCGCCGCCGCGCGCCGAGACGGTCAACCCGGAATATGTCAAGGCGCTCGCCGATCTCAGGGCGAAGGGCGTGACCGGTCCGCTCGTCATCGGCGGCAAGTCGATGGGTGGGCGTGTCGCCTCGATGATCGCCGACGAGATGTTTGCCAAGGGCGAAATCGCCGGGCTGATCTGCCTGGGCTATCCCTTCCATCCGCCTGGCAAACCGGAGCAGTTGCGGACGAAGCATCTCGCCGATCTCAAGACGCCGACGCTGATCTTCCAGGGCACGCGCGACGAGTTCGGCACCAGGGAAGAGGTCGCGACCTACGGCCTTTCCGATGCAATTGAGGTGATCTGGCTGGAGGACGGCGATCACGATCTGAAACCGCGCAAGAGCGTTTCGGGCTTCTCCGCCGCCGATCACCTGAAGTCGCTCGCCGAGGCAGTGAAGGCGTGGACGGGAAGGATCGTCGGCTGAGGCGCCCGATGAAACTCGCCACCTTCAATATCAACAACATCAACAGCCGGCTGCAAAACCTGCTGGCGTGGCTGACCGTGGCCAAACCTGATGTCGTCTGCCTGCAGGAGCTCAAGGCGAGGGACATGCAGTTTCCGCGCACGGCACTCGCGGATGCCGGCTATGGCGCGGTGTGGAAGGGCGAGCCGACCTGGAACGGCGTCGCCATTCTCGCGCGTGGCTCGGAGCCTGTGCTGACCCGCGAGGCGCTGCCCGGCGACGATGCCGACAAGCAAAGCCGCTACATCGAAGCTGCGGTCAACGGCATCGTCATTGCCTGCCTTTATGCGCCGAACGGCAATCCGCAGCCCGGCCCGAAATTCCAGTACAAGCTGGCCTGGCACGACAGGCTGGAAGCGCATGCCGCCGAATTGCTCGACACCGGCCTGCCGGTGGCGCTGATCGGCGACTACAACATCGTGCCCGAGCCGCGCGACATCTACCCGACCCGCTCCTATGACGACAATGCGCTGGTGCAGCCGGAAAGCCGGGCTTCGTTCCAGCGTCTGCTCGACCAGGGCTGGACCGATGCGCTGCGCAAGAAATACCCGAAGGAAACGCTCTACACATTCTGGGATTACCGCCGAAACCGCTGGCCACGCGACGCCGGCCTGCGGCTGGATCACATATTGCTGTCGAAGAAGCTGGTGCGCCGCCTCACTGCCGCCGGCATCGACCGCGAGGTGCGCGGAGAGGACGGCGCAAGCGATCATGTGCCGGTATGGGTGGAATTGAAGGGGTGAATAGTGAATAGTGAATAGTGAATAGTGAATAGTGAATAGTGAATAGTGATTGCCGCTGTCATATGGCCATTCACCATTCACCATTCACCATTCACCAGCTCAACTGACCGCCAGCACCCGTCCTGTATCAAGCTGGCGCACGAAGTCCACGCCGGCGCCGTTCCAGTGGTAGCTGTAGTGGCGGCCCTGGATGGGGATGGGGATAACGTCGGGCCAGAAGATGCCGATGCAGCGTCCGCCGGTCAGGCGCACGCTGGCCCAGCTGAGCCCGTCGCTTCCGGCTGCGCGCAGGCCGCGTCCTTCCGCCTGCGAGGCGCTGTAATCGTCCGGGTCCAGTACACCGGGCACCGCGTCGACATCGTCGAGGTCGCGGTCGACGCTGCCGACCAGCACGCGGAAGTCGGCCGTCCAGCCGGGCTCCTCCTTGGTGGCGCGCATGAATTTCTGGTGGTGATGGATGGTTTCGGCCAGCGCGACGTCTTCGCTGTCGCCGGCATAGTAGATCCCATAGCTGCCGTCCGAGAAGCGGCCGGGCCGCAGGGTCGAGCAATGCACGAAGGGCGCCATCACCAGGCTGGCGCCCGGGCCGGAAACCCGTCTGCCGGCCGGGACCTTGCCGAGGTCGCCGATCTCGAGCCGGATGCGCGGATTGGTCTTTTCCTCGACGGAGGCAAGCGCCTCCCAGTCGCGCGGATCGGCGATGTCCTCGAAGAGATCGATCGGCGGATAGATGGAACGGATGATGCGAAAGGTCTGCTGCCAGTGAACATGGCGGCGAACCGCAAGTCCACTCACCATGCACCGCGTTCCGCATCGATCCATTCGCGCATCGCGGCAAGATCGGACATTTCCCCGCGCAGCATGAGATCAAGCGCCGATTGGCCTGCGAAGGCCGTGTTGGGCTTGCGGATCCAGGCATAGCCGCGCGACGGCTCGCTGAACAGATAACGCAGGCCTTTGTGGATGCCCATCAGGTGCGCCATCCTCATCCTGAGATCGCGGTCGATCCTGCCGATGAGCCCTTCCTTCCAGCGCGCCCAGGTGCGGGGCGACATGCCGCCGAGAAGAATGCAGGCCTCGCCATCGGTGAGGGACCAGGCCTTGAACAAATTGACCGTGGTGCGCGCCAGGGCGCCCGCTTCCTCCTCGGTAATGGCGGCCGCTCCGGCCGCGGACGGCGTGGTGACAATAGGCTGAAGCTGCATCGAACCTCACTTTCTGGCAGATATATAGCACATGTTTGCCAATTGGCAAGGATTGTCCCTGGTCACTGAGGGAGAGAGCAGCGTCCGCGTCGCCGCAATTCTTGCAACGATGATGATCGGCAAAAATGAAGGCGACATTCGATCTCCCCCCTTGCGGGGGAGATGCCCGGCAGGGCAGAGGGGGTGTGACGGAGCGCAACCAATCATGCCCAATCTCCACATCGTCGAGGCGTCGATCGCAGAGCTGCGGCAAGCGCTGGAAGGCGGCACCGTCACCAGCGTCGAACTGGTCGGCGCCTATCTCAGGCGCATCGCGCACTACGACCGGCACGGCATCGCGCTGAACGCTGTTCCTGTGCTCAACCCTGGTCTGTTCGAAGAGGCTGTCGCGTCCGACCGGCGCCGCAGGGCAGGCGCCGTGCTCGGGCCGCTGGACGGCATCCCCTACACCGCCAAGGACAGCTACAAGGTGAAAGGCCTGACGGTGGCCGCAGGCTCGCCGGCGTTTGAGCATCTTATCGCCAATGAGGATGCCTTCACCGTCGCTCGACTCAGGGCTGGCGGCGCGGTGCTGATCGGGCTGACCAACATGCCGCCGATGGCCAATGGCGGCATGCAGCGCGGCGTCTACGGCCGGGCGGAAAGCCCCTACAATGCCAATTATCTGACTGCGGCCTTCGCTTCGGGATCATCCAACGGCTCAGGCACCGCCACCGCCGCCAGCTTCGCCGCCTTCGGGCTCGGCGAGGAGACATGGTCGTCCGGCCGGGCGCCGGCCTCGAACAATGCGCTGGTCGCCTACACGCCGTCCCGCGGCGTCATTTCGGTGCGTGGCAACTGGCCGCTGGTGCCGACCATGGATGTGGTGGTGCCGCATACGCGTAGCGTGGCCGACATGCTGGAGCTGCTCGACGTGATCGTGGCGGACGATGCTGAGGCCAGGGGTGATTTCTGGCGCACGCAGCCCTGGATCGAACTGCCGAAGAGTTCGGCGGTGCGGCCGCCACGCTATACCGGGCTAAAGCTCGAAGGCTCGCTCAAAGGCGTGCGGCTTGGCGTGCCCCGCATGTATATCGGCCGCGATACGGAAGCGACCGCACCGATCGAAACCCGCGCGTCGGTGCTGGCGCTGTGGGAGCGGGCGGCCAAGGATCTCAGGCGGCTTGGCGCTGATGTCGTCGAAGTCGATTTTCCCGTCGTCTCCAACTACGAGCGCGACCGGCCCGGCGCCCAAAATATGGTCGATCGCGGACTGGTGCCACCCGAATTCGCCAATAGCGAGATCTGGGATCTCTGCGTCTTTGCCTGGGATGACTTTCTGCGCGCCAATGCCGATCCCGCCATCCCCGATCTCGCCGCGGTCGACGGGCCAAAGATCTTTCCGCAGCCGCCGGGCGCGCTGCCGGACCGCTATGGCGACGATGGCTTCGATCTGGCGGACTATGTCGAGCGGGCGAAGCTGGGCGTGACGCCGCTCGCCGATATTCCTGCGCTGGAAGAGGGGCTGAAGGGCCTGGAGGCGACGCGGCGGATCGATTTCGAGGATTGGCTGGACGCGCAAGGACTTGGCGCGGTGGTGTTGCCCGCCGTCGCCGATGTCGGGCCGGCCGACGCGGATGTCAATGAGGCGTCGGCTGCACTTGCCTGGCGCAACGGCACCTGGGTCGCCAACGGCAATCTGGTGTGGCGGCACTTGGGCATCCCGACCGTCACCGTGCCGATGGGCACGATGGCCGATATCGGCATGCCGGTCGGGCTGACTTTTGCTGGCAAAGCCCACAGTGACACGAAACTGTTGTGTCTTGCCGGCGATTTCGAGCGGGCTGGCCAGCGCCGCACCCGGCCGCCGCGCACACTGGAACTTCCCGACGATCTCTTTGCCGCCCGGCCTGGCGTCACCAGGCCTGGCGAGGCGCTGCTAACCGTCACGCTTGCCGCCGAAACGCGCCGTGCGGGTGATCAGGACGAGATAACAATCACACTCGATGTGCATGGCGAGGTCGGAGCCGCGACGGCCGTGAAAGTCCACGTCAACGGCGAGCTTGTCGCCTTGTCGCGGACCGGCACGCGATTCACCGGGTGTGCGGTCGTACCGGCCCACGAGCATGAGAGGATCCACAGCGTCTGGCGCGGCTCATACGGCTCGATCGTCACCGCCGTCGTGCGCCTTGAGGACGGATGGGTCGCCGGCGGCTATGCGGTGACGGGCGGGATTGCGTAGCATCGCGCTTCGTCTTGTGCCGCGGCATACAGCGCTCCTGCGGCCCGCCCCTCAATCCGCGTCAATCCTGCTAACAGGCGTCTGCCTTGGCGGCTGCGGTCTTGTCGCTCTTTCTAAACTGCCGGCGGTGTCCGAGTTCCGCCAATTCAGTTCAAACCTCGAAACTGAAGGCTCAGCGGATCCTTGCGGACCGCTGGTCTATGTGGCGTCTTTTGGCGGTTCAACATCGCCAGCCCACCGGGGGCCTCTGGTTGGCGGCGTCGAGACAGCCGCGCCACGTGGTTTAAATCAAAAGTTGTATGGCGCAGCCGTTACTCGACGGGTACTTGCGCTATTTCTAAAATAATGGGATGCTTATTCGGGGTTGGGTATCCAGTTTTGGGGTAGGGGGAGAAGGCGTCTCGGCTGTTGTGCGTTCCGGGACGGCTTGAAATCATGAATGTCCTGCAATTCCTGGTGGGCACGCTCACCGTCTCATCCATCGTCGCGACCTCGACTTATTGGGCAACGGGTTCGATCTGGAAGGCGCTCGGCTGGACGATCATCAGCTTGATCGTTTTGCAGGTTGCGTCTTTTGTGTACATCCTCTGGGCGGTCTACGGGCCCAGTGCGGAAGCCGCAGAACCTGATCCCCCCGAAAGCATTGCCTGGCTCGACCATGGAGCTGGCATCTGGCTTTAAAAGCGCGTCGCGTTTGACCGGCGATGCGGCCAAGACCGCAGCGATGAGGATTTGAAGGAAGGCCAGGGTTGCGCAGGACAGGTCGCTTTCGATTATGACGGCAGCGAGGCCAACCACGCATCCCAAAATTGCTGTTGCATGTGCACGAACACAGGCACCACGTCGTAGCCCTCGTCGAATATGTTGACCAGATCAGTTCTCTGAGGCGGCTGCCCCATTTTCACCTTGCAGACTGTCAGTCCGCGGCTCATCTGCGTCACCGCGCCTTCGGGATAGATATTTGCGCTGGCGCCGTAACAGAAGGGCAGCAGCCCATCGACTTCGAGTTGCTGACGAATCTGGAACAGGGCCTCGAAATAGTCGTCCTCCTCGGCCTCGATCACCTTGTTTCGATAGCTGCAGGTGAGCCGGCACTTTGTTCCCACATCTTGCAGCGCAAACGTCGCCTGTTCGTCGCCGCCCGCGCCGCCGCCGATCAGGAACACGGTATGTTCTTCGTTCATGCACTCGCCCCTGTGCCAATAGCAGGCCAAGCTAGCGCTGCTGCAGGCGGATTTCTACACACCCCGAACGCCAACCTCTTGCGATCGCCGTGCCCACGCTGCCTGATCCTTGATCGGCCTGCCTGCCGTGCTATGTAAAAACCATGTCAGAACCCAGCCCATCCGTCACCGCGCCGCTCATCGTCATCGACCTGCAGACCGGCATGTTCGATGGCGTCGCCGAGCCGCCTATCCACGATGCCGAGGGCATTGTCGTCCGCGCCCGCGCGCTGATCGATTGGGCGCGGCGCGGCGGGCGGAAAATAGCCTTTGTCAGGCATGACGGGCCGGCGGGCGATCCGCTGGCGCCGGGCGAGCCGGGCTGGCCGGTGTGGCCGGCGCTTGGCCAGGCCGGCGACGAGCCGACCTTTGCCAAGGGTGTGGGCGACGCCTTCAGCAATGCAGCGCTTGGCGAATGGGTGGCCGGGCAGGGCGCGAGCGAGGTCGTGCTCATCGGCGCACAGAGCGATTTTTGCGTGGCCGCGACGGTCAAGGGCGCCTTTGCGGCGGGCCTGGGCGTCACCGTGGTTTCCGACGCCCACAGCACGCTCGATACCGCCAGCGAGACCGCGCCGCAGATCATCGCCCGGCACAATGCCGCCTTCGCCGATGCCGGCGTCAATCTGGTGACGACGAAGGCGCTGACCGGCGGCTGAGTTTCAAAAGCAAGACCTGGAGGAGCCCCGCGTGAAAAACCTGACCTTGCCTGCCGAAGGCGGGTGCCGCTGCGGACGGGTGCGCCTGAGGATTTCCGCGCCGCCGCTGCTGACCATGGCCTGCCATTGCACGGGCTGCCAGCGTATGTCGGCCAGCGCCTATTCGCTGAGTGCCGCCATCCCATCCGAGGCGTTCGCCGTCACGCAGGGCGAGCCGGTGATCGGCGGGCTGCACGGCGCCTCGCATCACTTCTTCTGCGCCTACTGCAAGAGCTGGATGTTCACGCGGTCGGAAGGGCTGGACTGGTTCGTCAATCTGCGCCCGACCATGCTCGATGACCCCGGCTGGTTCACCCCGTTCATCGAGACGTGGACAAGCGAGAAACTGCCCTGGGCCAGCACGCCGGCGGTGCACAGCTACGAGGCGTTGCCGGCGATGGAAGAGTACGAGAAGCTGATTGCCGAATTTGCCGGCAGCTTCGGCGGTGCAGGCAACGCTGGCGGCTGACCTGTCCGGCTTCGGGCGATTTGGCGCAGGCATTGATGATTTGCGGGCTTCCTCTGGCGCGGCCGATCGCGTAAGGCGCGGGGAATTCCCCTGAAGCCTCGCGTGGAAGCATGATACGTCTCGAAAATATCAGCAAGCAGAACGGCCGCCAGATCGTCTTCATCGAGGCGTCCGCCGCCTTGCAGAAGGGCGAGAAGGTCGGCCTCGTCGGCCCCAACGGCGCCGGCAAGACGACGCTGTTTCGCATGATCAATGGGCAGGAGCAGCCCGACGAAGGCCAGGTGTCGGTCGATCGCGGCGTCACCATCGGCTATTTCAGCCAGGATGTCGGCGACATGGCGGGGCTGAGCGCGGTGGCCGAAGTGATGAACGGCGCCGGGCCGGTGAGCGCGGTGGCGGCCGAGATGCGCGAGCTCGAACACGCCATGGGCGACCCTGACCAGGCCGACCAGATGGACGACATCATCGCCCGCTACGGCGAGGCGCAGCATCGCTTCGAGGAACTCGACGGCTATGCGCTCGACGGCCGCGCCCGCGAAGTGCTCGACGGCCTCGGCTTCTCCCAGGAGATGATGGACGGCGATGTCGGCAAGCTCTCCGGCGGCTGGAAGATGCGCGTCGCACTTGCCCGCATCCTGCTGATGCGGCCCGACGTCATGCTGCTCGACGAGCCGAGCAACCATCTCGACCTCGAAAGCCTGATCTGGCTGGAGCAGTTCCTGAAGGGATATGAGGGCGCATTGCTGATGACCTCGCATGATCGCGAGTTCATGAACCGCATCGTCAACAAGGTGGTGGAGATCGACGCCGGTTCGCTCACCGCCTATTCCGGCAACTACGAATTCTACCAGCAGCAGCGGGCGATCGCCGACAAGCAGCTGCAGGCGCAGTTCGAGCGCCAGCAGGCGATGCTGGCCAAGGAGATCGCCTTCATCGAGCGTTTCAAGGCGCGGGCCTCACACGCCGCCCAGGTGCAGAGCCGGGTGAAGAAGCTGGACAAGATCGACCGTGTCGAGCCGCCCAAGCGCCGCCAGATCGTGAATTTCGAGTTCCAGCCGGCGCCGCGTTGCGGCGAGGACGTGGTGACGCTGAAGAACGTGCACAAAGGATATGGCAGCCGCACCATCTATGCCGGGCTGGACTTCCAGGTGCGCCGGCGCGAGCGCTGGTGCATCATGGGCGTCAACGGCGCCGGTAAATCGACGCTCCTGAAGCTGGTGGCCGGCGCTGCCGCACCCGACAATGGCACGGTGGCGCGGGGTCCCAGCGTCAAGATGGGCTATTTCGCCCAGCACGCCATGGAGGTTCTGGAGGGCGAGCGCACCGTGTTCCAGACGCTGGAGGATGCGTTTCCGCAGGCAGGCCAGGCGCCGCTGCGGGCGCTGGCCGGCTGCTTCGGCTTTTCCGGCGACGAGATCGAGAAGAAGTGCCGGGTGCTGTCGGGCGGCGAGAAGGCCCGGCTGGTGATGGCGCTGATGCTGTTCGACCCGCCCAATCTCCTGGTGCTGGACGAGCCGACCAACCACCTGGACATCGCCACCAAGGAGATGCTGATCAACGCACTCTCGCAGTACGAGGGCACGATGCTGTTCGTCTCGCATGACCGGCATTTTCTCGCAGCACTCTCCAACCGCGTGCTGGAACTGACGCCGGAGGGCATCCACACCTATGGCGGCGGTTATACGGAGTATGTCGAGCGTACCGGGCAGGAAGCGCCGGGGTTGCGGGGTTAAGCGGCCCTTCCGCCTGAGCACGGGCTGAGGCCACCGCGCCGCCGGCCGGCGCTCCAGCCGATCGATGGATCACTAACGGACGTACTCATCCGAACCTGTGCCGCTGGCCGCGACTTGAATGTCTCTGCCAGGGCGAAGCCTTGGATTTCGGTCTGAGATCGGCTTGAATGTGATCAATTTCATTCAGCGCGTCGCTGGAATCATGTCACTGGCCTAAGGAGGAGCAAACGCTTCTTGCCTGTGGCACGCTGATCGGCAGCCTGCCGCTCATCCCGATGGGTTGGCGCTGCCGCCCATCAACGCCTGACGGCTCTTCGAGCTGATCAGGCCGGGGCTCAGCCAGGACCGAAGACGAGACGAGGAACCCAGACATGCTTGACATGACCATGCTTGAGAACAACACCACCATCATCCGGCCAGCGACCGGCAAGCAACTTCCGGATCTTTCGGTCATGATCGCCAAGGCGTTCGAGACCTATCGGGGCGCGATCCCGGACCGGGCACTGTTCGAATACATCGCGGACTCCGCCGATCTCGAACAGCACAAGGGCCACGGCGACATCATGGTGCTTGAAAGCGCCGGCAAGGTCGTCGGCAGCGTCGTCTACTACCCGAGAGCCGGCGACGAGGGGCTCGGACTGCCGGCGGGCTGGGCCGGTATCCGCACGCTCGCGGTGCATCCGTCAGCACGCGGGCGCGGCTTCGGCCGCAGCCTGATCGAATACTGTATCGATCGCGCGCGCCGGGAAGGGCATGGGACCATCGGCCTGCACACCGCGGACTTCATGAAGCATGCCGTCGCCCTCTACCAGGCGCTCAGCTTCGGACGCTGCCCGCAATATGATTTGTGGGCCTCGGACATCCTCAACACCGATCTCGGCGGCGGGGACATACTGGTCACCGCCTTCAAACGCACGCTCTGACATTCGTGCAAACCGCTTTGGGCTGGCTTGGCCAAAGCATCCATTGACGAATGGCGAGCCTATCGTCAGGTTGGGTTCCCCTGCGTCAGGCCCGGGCTTGGCCGTGTGCATGCAGGCGATCCGAGGGGGCTCGACCATGCGACTGAACCGGACTCTGCGCCATTGGCGGATCTGGGCTTTCATCACCGCCATCGTGCTTTGGCCGCATGCGGCGTTGGCCGACGACATCGCGCCTGACCGCATGGCTGCTGCCCTGTCGAAGCTCGAGGCGCTTGCCGAAGGTGCGGTCGCGGATGGCGAGGTGCCTGGTCTCGCCATCGGCGTCGTTCATGACGACAAGGTGGTCTTCCTCAAGGGGTTCGGGCGTCGCGAAACCGGCAAGCCGGAGGCCGTCGATGCCGACACGGTGTTCCAGATCGCCTCGCTCTCCAAGCCGGTCTCGGCCACGATCGTGGCGGCGCTGGTCGGCGAGAAGATCGTTTCCTGGGATTCCAAAATTGCCGACCTCGATCCGGCGTTCCGGCTGTCACAGCCCTATCCGACCAGCGAACTGACGGTTCGCGACCTGTTCTCGCACCGCAGCGGATTGCCCGGCACCGCCGGCGACGACCTGGAGAGCATCGGCTATGACCGCGCCGAGATCCTGCATCGGCTGCGCTTCGTGCCGCCACTATCGAGCTTTCGCGCCGGCTATTCCTACAGCAATTTCGGACTGACCGGGGGCGCGACAGCGGCGGCGAAGCCGACAGGCAAGCCCTGGGAGGAGGTCGCCGAGGAAAAGCTCTATCGCCCGCTTGGAATGACCTCGACTAGTTCGCGTTATGCGGACTTCCTCAAGCATGCCAACCGCGCCGAACTGCACGTCAAGGCCGATGGCGTCTGGGCCGCCAGGATAAAGCGCGATCCGGACGCGCAGGCGCCGGCGGGCGGCGTCAGTTCCACCGCGCGCGATCTCTCGCAATGGGTGCGCCTGGTGCTCGGCAAGGGCGTTTATGACGGCAAGCCGCTGATAGCCGCCGAGGCGCTGGCCGAGACGCATGTGCCTTTGATGACGCGGGGCAGGAACCCGGTCTCCGGCAGCGAGTCGTTCTATGGCCTTGGTTGGAATGTCGAATTCGGCCGGCACGGCCTGAGCTGGGGGCATGCCGGCGCCTTCAGCGTCGGCGCCCGCACGCTGGTGACGCTGTTTCCCGAGAAGAAGCTTGGCATCGTCATCGTCGCCAACGCCTTTTCGACGGGCGTGCCGGAAGGCCTGTCCGAGAGCTTCGCCGACATGGCCTTTGACGGAAAGGTCGAGAAGGACTGGATCAAGGCCTGGGACGATGCCTATGCGAGCCTGTTCGGCCCGGCGGTCGCGGCGGCCAAGGCGACCTATGCCGCGCCGCCGTCTCCGGCAAGCCCGGCCAGGCCGGCCAGCACCTATACAGGACGCTATTTCAACGACTTCATCGGCGATGCGGTTGTGTCGGGTGAAGGAGACGGCCTGGTGCTCAAGCTCGGGCCGGGCGGCGCCCGTTCCTATTCACTGGAGCATTTCGACCGCGACATGTTCCTGACCTATCCGGACGCCGAGACACCGGACGCGCCGTCCGGCGTAAGCTTTGTCCTCGGCCCCGAGGACAAGGCGTCGGCCATGACGGTGGAGTTTCTCGACGCCAATCATCTCGGCACGTTGGCGCGCGTTGGCGATTAGCCAACGCCGGACGGCCGGTTCAGGTCGCTGGCCGAACTGGCGTCATAACATCGCCGAAACACGACTGACGTTCAAAACTCCCAATCCGACTACCGGGCCGGCACCAGACAGCCCGCTTCTGGACTCAGCTCCCACCGGCTGGAAACCTTTTGCGCGAGTTGACCGTTGTGGCCACAGACAGAGGAGAAGGTCGAATGGCATCCGTCCGATACATTGTTGCGGACGTCGACGAGGCGGCCGCGTTCTATCGAGACAATCTCGATTTCAAGATCGACAAGCACAATCCGGGCAAGTTCGCCGCGCTGTTGCGTGACGACTTGACGCTATATCTCAGCGCCCCAGGTGCGGGGAGCGGTGGCCAGGCGGGCGGCGATCCGAAGCCGGGCGGGTGGAACCGATTTATGATCGTTACGAACGAAATCGACGCCCTCATTGAGCGGTTGCGCCGGGTCGACGCCAGATTCCGCGGCGAAATCAGCGACGGCGGTGCCGGCCGCGCGATCTTGCTCGAAGATCCATCGGGCAACGTCATCGAGCTTTTCGAGTTCAAGAAGGGCTGAGCCTGACCGTCGGTTCAGGAAGCCGGGCCGAACTGGAGCAATTTGAAGCAGTCGCCGCTGCCTGAGGTCATCTGTGTCAGCACGGGTTTTGCCCGGTCGATCCATTCCTGGTGCGATCTGGCGTCGGCTTCGATCGCCTCGACCGGCGCCAGCTTGACGAAGCCGCGCCCGTTGCTGAACAGCCAGCAGGCGCGGGCGAGGAAGCGCCTGCTGCGCTGGCGCAGCAGATCGGCATCATAGAAGATGTCGAGCACCTCCTGCTTGATCCTGCGCGCCTTTTCAGGATCGGCGATCGCGACATCGACCGGCTCGCCGCCGATGGCGTCCTGCAAATCCTTGTAGTCGAGGGCGATCTGCGTGGTGGCGTATTTGATGTCGGCCTCGTCGCGTACCAGGTTGAACCACAGCGTCGGGTTGAGCTCGTTGACGACGAAGGACGATTCGAAATCGCGCGACAGATTGAGGATATCGAAGCCCTGGACGTCGACGTCGCGTTCGACCAGCAGAATCTCCGAGACCTGTTTGGCGAGCGCGGCGCCCTGGGCACTGACCGCTCCGTTCTTGCCGCCGAGTTCCGGGCCGACATACGGGCCGCCCCGATCCAGCAGTTCGTCGAATTCGCCCAGCGACCCGGCGACGGCGCTGCCCCTGGCAATGCGCGCCGCCAGCTTGGCCAGGACCTGTTGGAGTTCGGTCTCGCGTTTGCGCTGGTCCTGATAGTTCTGCTGGAAAAAGAAGATGAACAGGGAAACGCCGATGCCGATCAGGATGACGCCGAGCTGCGAGAAGATGTTGCGATAATATTCCAGCAGCTTTTCGCGGTGGCGCACATCGTCGCGCACGCTGTGGGCGACGCGAAGGTTGACGATCAGCGACAGGATCAGCAGCCCGGCGCCCACCAGGATGAGGCCGCCGATGAGGAGGTAGCCATGGCCAGAGTTGAAATCCATTGTCGCCAAGTCCCCCCGAAGCCCGTTCCTGAGGGCAGATTAGTACCATTGGGGGTGAACGCCTATGGGTCTTGGGCGGCGCAAGGCTGGTAATCCGGTGGCCGCGAAGCGGCCAGGATAGGGGCGCTTAAGTTGGCACCGTTGCGGCGCTCGGAAGTCACGGCATGGATCCTGGGGTCTGCGCCGCGTCGCTTCGCTCCTTGCTACGCCCCAGGATGACGACGGGACGTTTAGGCCATTCTCCAGCATTTGCGACTAGCCTCAGGCCTCCATGCCCTCGTCATCCCCGGGCGAAGCGGAGCGAAGACCCTGGGATCCATGCCGTGAGATCCGCCGAAGAGTGCGGCCTTGCAGGATATGTGCCGTAAATTGCTTCGAGGCACCGACAGCCTTCCAGTCCGTGCGTCGAGCAAGGGTTCAACCCTCGGCGCCAATGCTGTATCCAGCCCGAATTCAAGGAGCCTTCGATGACCTCACACCTCGACATCCTGGACGCCAGCGTGGCTGTCGACGCCGCCATGATGGCCGACGACGAGCGCGCTCATGAAACGCGCGGCGTCGCCACATGGCAGGACGATGTCCGCCAGGGGGTGCGCCACGTGCGCGATCTCGCTGCGCTACCACTGTCACCGGCCGAGCGCGCGGCGGCGGACGCGGCGGCGGCGCGCCACAAGGTGCGCATCCCGAAAGCCTATCTCGATTTGATCGACTGGAACGACCCCGCCGATCCGATCCGGGCGCAGGTCATTCCGTCGCCGCGGGAGCTGGAGGAAGCGGAGGGCGAGCTCGACGATCCGATCGCCGACCATGAGTTCAGCCCGGTGCCGCGCCTGACGCATCGCCATGCCGACCGGGTGCTTCTGTTCCCGACCTATCAATGCGCCGTCTATTGCCGCTTCTGCTTTCGCAAGGAGTCGCTGACCTCGATCGGCCGGGGTTATTCGCAGGGCGCGCTGGAGCCGGCCTTCGCCTATATCGCGGCGCATCCGGAGATCCGCGAGGTGATCCTGACCGGCGGCGACCCGCTCTCCCTGCCGGACAAGGCGCTGGCCGAAATCCGCGCCCGCATCGAGGCCATCGCGCATGTGCGGCTCTTACGCATCCACACGCGCGTGCCGGTGGCGCTGCCCTCGCGCATCACGGCCGGGCTGGTCCGCTCCTTGCAGGGCCGGCTGATGGTCAGCGTCGTCACCCACTTCAACCACGCGCGGGAAATCACCGACGCCACCGAGCAGGCCTGCCGCATCCTGAGGCAAGGCGGCTTCGTTCTGCTCAACCAGAGCGTTTTGCTCAAAGGCGTCAACGACACGGTCGAGGCGCTGGAGGAACTCTGCCGCGAGCTGATGTACCGGCTGGGCGTCAAACCCTATTACCTGCACCATGGCGATCTCGCGCGCGGCATGGCGCACCGGCGTACGACGATCGCCGAAGGCCAGGCGCTGGTCGCCGCGCTGCGCCAGCGCCTGTCGGGCATCTGCAACCCGGTCTACGTGCTGGACCTGCCGGACGGTGGAGGGAAAGTGCCGATTGGGCCGTGTTATATCGAGGGGCGGGATGAGGAGAGCTGGCGCATTCGCGGGCAGGATGGGGCGGTGCGGGAGTATCGGGAGGTGGTGGGAAGTGGGGAGAGCGTTGCCGGAGCCATTTCGTCAATATAGATATTGACACTTTAGGCATTGTTGTATACATCTGCATTGACTATCTTGATGGCTTGTGTCAACATATGAGTTTACAATGAGTGTCAAACAGGCTGCCCGCGAACAATACCAGGCAACGGTGAACCGCGTCCCGGTCGGCACTATTCATATGCCTGCGGAAGGTTGGATCCGCACGGCGCGCAAGGCGCTAGGCATGTCCGGAGCGCAGCTTGCCAGACGGATGGGTGTGACGCGCGCCCGCGTCGCGCAGGCGGAACAGGCCGAACTCGATGGCGGCGTCACGCTGAAATCCATGCAGGCGATGGCCGAAGCCATGGGCTGCCGCTTCGTCTACGCCTTCGAGCCACCCGATGCCATCGAGAATGTCATCGTCGCGCAGGCGCGCAAGATGGCTGAGGCGATCGTCGGCGCGGCAGCCAGGCACATGGCGCTGGAGGACCAGACCGTATCGGACAGCCGGACGGAGCAGGAAGTATCGCGCGTCATGCGTGAGCTGATCCAAGAAATGCCGGCCGATTTCTGGCAGGATAAGTGACATCAGGCATGGCGGTCAGGCTCGACTATCCCGAAGGCGCGACGCCTCTCGATCCGAACGAGCTTGCCGGGCTGAAACATAGGCACATCACCAATCAGCGCGAATTGAACGAGCTAGAGCAGGCGAACATCACATCCGGGCTGCGCTGGCTGGCCCGGATTCGGCGCAGGGACATCCTCACCGACGGCTTCGCGGTCGAGCTTCACCGACGCCTCTTTGGCGAGGTCTGGAGTTGGGCAGGCGGCTTCAGGAAGACAGGCAAGAATATCGGCGTCGATCCCGCGCAGATCGCCATGCAGTTGCGCGCCGTGATGGACGACGCGCGCTACTGGGCGGAGCATGGAACCTATCAGCCCGTCGAGATGGTGGCGCGCCTCCACCACCGCCTTGTGTGGGTCCATCCCTTTGTCAACGGCAATGGCCGCCACGCCCGCATCATGGCTGATGTGGTGCTTGAGAAGATCTACGGAACCGCCTCGATAGATTGGACCGCCGGCTCGGACCTTCAACGAATGAACGAACGGCGCGCGGCCTATGTCGCGGCCCTCAAGGCAGCCGACAACCACGACGTCGCTCCGCTGCTGGCCTTTGTCGGTGCAGGGGATTCGAAATAGGCTCCGGCTTGCATATCTCGCGCGAACCGCCGTCGCCTGCCATCCACGCGCCAAATCGAAATCCCATTTCCTGTTGATCACCACCACAAAAATCCGCTAACAGCATCCCGCGAGGGGTGCCATGCTGACAGTGGATGAAGTGGGAGCGATCCCGTTGTTTTCGGGGTTGCCGGCGAGCGAGCTGGAGCGGCTGGCGCGGACGGCGGCGGATCTGCATCTCAGCGCCGGCGAGTTCGCGGTGCATGAGGGCGGCGAGGCCGCGCTGTTTGCGGTGCTGGCCGGCAAGATCGAAGTGGTGAAGACCTTCGACGGCATCGAGCGGACGCTGGGCTGGCGGCTGCCGGGGACGATCTTCGGCGAGGTGCCGATCGCGCTGGGCTCGGGTTTTCCGGGCGGCTATCGCGCCGCCGAGCCGTCGCGCGTCATGCGCCTCGAACTCCAGCAATATTATTCTCTTGCCGCCGTCTCCAAGGAGGTGGCGCAGAAGGTCAGCGCGCTGGCGCGCGAGCGGATGGGCGGGCTGCAGAGCATCACCGCCGAGCCGCAGAAGCCGCGCGTCACACTGGTCGGTCATCGCTGGGACACGGCGTGCGGGGAGCTGCGCCGGTTCCTCGCCCGCAACCAGATCTCGTTCAACTGGCTGTTGCCCGACACGGCGGATGCCGAGGCGTTCTGGGCTGGCCGGCCGGCGTTCGACGGGCCTGTCGCCCGTCTGGCGGACGGCGAGATCATGGAAAATCCGGCGGTGCGCGACCTTGCCATTCGCCTCGGGCTGCAGACGCGGCCGCGCGGCACCGAATATGATGTCGCCATCATCGGCGGCGGGCCGGCCGGCCTTGCGGCGGCGGTGTATGGCGCGTCGGAGGGGCTGCGCACCATCGTCGTCGAGCGCGAAGCGCCCGGCGGACAGGCGGGAACTTCGTCGCGCATCGAGAACTATCTGGGTTTTCCCTCCGGCATTTCCGGCGACGAACTGGCCAGCCGCGCGCTGCAGCAGGCGCGGCGGCTGGGCGCCGAAATCCTGGTCACCCGCGCCGTCGCCGGCATCGATACGGCCACGCATGATCTCCATCTGGACGGCACCGATGTGGTGCGGGCGCGCAGCCTCATCCTGGCCACCGGCGTGACCTGGCGCAGGCTCGGCATAGACGGCTTCGACCGGCTGATCGGCAAGGGCGTCTACTACGGTGCGGCGCGCAGCGAGGCCAACGCCACCCACGGGCAGGACGTCTATCTGATCGGCGCCGGCAATTCGGCCGGCCAGGCGGCGCTGCATTTTTCCGGCCATGCGCGCAACGTGACGCTGCTGGTGCGCGGCCCTTCGCTGGCCGACTCGATGTCGCATTATCTGATCGAGCAGCTCCGGGCGAAATCGAACGTCAAGGTCCGGCTGCGCGCGGAAGTGCAGGCCGTGCATGGCGAGACGCACCTGACGGCGATCGACATTTTGGACAAGACCGGCAACGAGGTGAGCCGGCACGAATGCGGCGGGCTATTCGTGTTCATCGGCGCCAATGCGGAGACCGAATGGCTGCCGGCCGATGTCCTGCGCGATCAACGCGGCTATGTGCTGACCGGCGACGATGTGAAAAAGGCCGGCGGCTGGTCGCGGGAGCGCGACCCCTATCTGCTCGAAACCAGCGCGCCCGGCATCTTCGCCTGCGGCGACGTGCGGCTGAGCCCGGTCAAGCGCGTGGCCTCGGCGGTGGGCGAGGGCAGCATGGCGATCGCCTTCGTGCATCAGTATCTGGCGCATGAGAAGGCGCGCCGCTAAGGTGTGCTGATATTCAGGTGATGCCGGCCTGCAAATGGCGGCTTCCTCCGCTTCCGGTGCTCACGTACGGAAAGTACGCTCCGCTCCGGTTCTCGGAACCCACCATTTTCGACTCGGCCTGACCTGAATCTCAACACACCTTGGAGCGCTGCAAGCTCCACGTGCAAACCGCATCCTCCGCTCAGGCTGGGGCATGCTTTTGCGGGACCTGCCTCAATACAGGCCCACGCCGCTGAAGATCGTGAAATTGTCGGCGGTGCGGTTGCCTGAATTGCTGGAATCGTCGGTGGTGACCAGCGTCATGCCCTGGCGCATCGCCTTCTGCACCTTTTTCAATATGTCGGGATAGGCCTTGATCCTTTGCAGGGCCTCGGTGTCGGAGGCCCGGTCCTTCGATGAATAGGCCATCGATGTCCAGGTCAGTTGCGCATTGTTCTCGTCGACCCTCGTCAGCGTATAGAGATGGCTGCCGATCGGCTTGCCCGGATTGGCGATATCGACCTTGCCGGTCGCGGTGATGCGGCCATTTTCCCACAGCGTCAGGCTGCGGTCGCGGCCGCTGATGACGATGCTGGTGGTTGTCGCCTTTTCCGTTCGCCCCTCGGAATATTCGTGACGCTTGATCGACGCATCCACCGCGCCGAAGGCCTTTTTTCCATAGTCGCCAAGCACCATGCCGGGATGCACGACCGAACTCGGCTGCGAATCCTCGTCGGCGATCACCACCGTCATGCCCACCTTGGTGATCGAGAACAGCAGCGCCGAAAACCCCATGGGCAGGCGAACGCAGCCATGCGAGGCCGGATAGCCAGGCAGATTGCCGGCGTGGAGCGCTACACCCGACCAGGTCAGCCGGTTCATGTTCGGCATCGGCGCGTCATTGTAGGTGCTCGACTTGTGGTCCTTGTCCTTCTCCAGGATCTTGAACACGCCGGTCGGCGTCTCGTGGCTCGCCTTGCCGGTCGAGCAGGTGGAGGCGGCAATGCGGATGCCGTTGCGATAGACGTGAACCACCTGGTCGGGGATCGAGACGATGACCACCACGGGGCCGCTCGGCGAGCGTTCGGGAAACCAGTTGAACTCGCCATTGGCGAGGAATTCGGCGGTCTTGTCGACACGGGCGGCGAGGGCGCTGGGGAGGCGGACCAAGGCTGCCGAGGCCGCAAGGCCAACCCAGAATCCGCGTCGGTCGATCATTCCCAGACCCCCTCAAGTCGAGAATTCGCTGCAAGCGCCGGCGAATTCGTCCAGCGTAGACGGGTGATGGATAAATTCAAGCGGGCAGGGGTCTGTCTCGCGCCATCGCGCAAATTCCTTGGATCGTTCGGGCGCGTGCGGCGTTCAAGCAGGACGCAACGGAGGAGCAGAAAAATGGGCGACGATCGGCACGACAAAATCCAGGAGCGGGCACACCAGATCTGGCAGCGCGAGGGGGGCGTGCACGGCGATCACGAACGGCACTGGCACCAGGCCGAGGCGGAAATCGACCGGGAAGCCGCTTTGCCGCTGACCGCGGACGATGCCTTGCCTGAAACCGGCGAGATCGCCAGCTCCGACGTGCTGACGGTCGAAGCGCTGGCCATGCGCACAGGCATATCGGGCGATGAGGCGCAGGAACTGATCGACAGGCTGGGCGGCGACCGCGCGGCAATCGAGCAGGCCGCGCGCAGCCTCGAGGCGAGACGGCGGCTTTAGCCGCCCTGTCGCTGGGGCAGGCAATCCTTGGTCGGAACTCTTGACCGCCTCACAGGTTGATCCTGTCTAAACGGAAAGGAGACCAGTCATGGACCACACCAGCCACATACGGCTCAGCAACGCCGAGCTGACTCCGGACATACTTGAAGGCGCCACAATCTACGGCCCCCACGACGAAAAGATCGGCTCCGTCGATCATCTGCACGGCAGCCAGGTCGTCATCGATGTCGGCGGCTTCCTGGGCATGGGCGCCAAGCCCGTAGCCGTCGCCGCCAGCCAACTCGATTTCATGCGCGACGAGGACGGCGACGTCCATGCCGTCACCAGCTGGACGAAGGATCAGCTGAAAGAGATGCCCGAGCACCGCGACTGAAGGAAAGGTCCGGCAAAGACCGGGCCTTTCGTCCGTGTATTTCCTTCAGATCGTCGCCTCGATCGGCTCGGCCAGTCTGGGGTTCGCACGCATGGCGATCAGGCAGCCGGCGATGATCAGGCATGCCCCTGCCAGCGTGGTCCAGGTGACCGCCTCGTCGAAGATGAGCCAGCCAAGCGCCACCGCCCAGATGAACGCCGAATATTCCGTCGGGATCAGATATTGCGCTTCGGCGCGGGCGTAGGACCAGCTCATCATGAACTGGCCGGTAAGCGACAGCGCCGTCACCGCGACCAGAGGAAGCCAGAGATTGGCCGGCAGCGCTACGGCGAGCCACGGCGCGGCTAGGCCGAGGACGATTGCGATGGCGAGGTTCTGGAAGAAGATGATCTCGATCGGCTTGGCCAGCAGCGCCTGTCGCCGGGCGAGCACCAGATTGTAGGCGTAGAACACCGTCGATACGAGCACGGCCGTCGTGCCCAGCACGGCGTCCTGCGAATAACTTTCCCGCCCGAACTGGCCGGCCATGATGATCGCCACGCCGGCGAGACCGGCCATCGACGCCCAGATCGCCTGCCGCCGGATGCGTTCGCCCAGCAACAGCGCGGCGAGGAAGAGCGCGAACAGGGGCGCGACGAAGCTGAGCCCGATCGCTTCCGCCAGCGGCAGCCTGGCAAGCCCCCAGAAGAAACACAGTATGACGATGCCGACGATCACGGCGCGCAGCGCATGCAGCCCCAGCACCGGAATGGTTGGCAGCGTGCGCGGCCCCGCCGACCAACCCGCGCCCGCGACCAGAGCCGCCAGCATGCTGCGCCACAGCACGGTGTTGTAGACGCCCACGGCGATAACCAGGACCTTCATCGCCACATCCATCGCGGACAAGAGGAAGATCGCCAGCGCGCAAATGAGCACCGGGATCGTCGGGGCGCCTGTCAGGCTCGATGTCTTCACGGGCTGAACTCATGTGACGGTTGCAGCCGGATATCCCGGGGCAAACGGTATGACCAGATGGCAGCCCCGCCGACATGGCGGTCCAATGCGGGCAGGTGGGAGCGTGGTGGCAGGACGTTGTGCCGTTCGCAGGGCGCGCGCGCAGCATGCGCCTCGGTCAATCTGCGGTCAGAACAACCTTGACGCTTTGGGAGCGGTCGGCGGCGAGGCGGAAGGCCTCGGGCGCGCACGAAAGGACGCGTTCGGCGGTAACCAGCTTCAAGACCTCGACTTCTCCATCGACGATGAGAGCGACGGCGTGATTGAATTCCGCGCCGAAACGGAACGACCCCTTCAGGTCGATCTCCTTGGCCATGACGGCGTTGCCCGGCACCGGGATCTGGCCGCCCGGCAGATTGCCGACCTGGATGACGACGCCGCCGCGCCGGACGCTGGCGATCGCCGCGGTGAGGCCGGCCGCGGTGCCTGAAATTTCCAAAGCAATATCGAATGGTCTGTCGGCGGCAAGCGCCTTGAGTTCGGCATCGCCGCCGGAAAGATCGATCGTCCGATCCGCACCCAGCCGGGTGGCGAAGGCGAGCGGCGCCGCGGCTATGTCGGCGACAGTTATCCCGCCGCAGCCTTTGAACCTGGCCGCGAGCATGGTGAGAAGTCCGATCGGCCCGGCGCCGAAGAGGATGACATTCCTGTCGGCGATCGCGCCGGCTCGCGCCACTGCGTGCAGGCTGACGGCGAGCGGCTCGGCGAGCGCCGCCGCTTGATATGACACATGCCGCGGGACCTTGACGCATTGCGCCGGCGTGGCGTCGAAGACGCTGGCGAACCCGCCTTGCATATGCGGCGTCCTGGAAGCCGAGCCCATGAAGTAGATGTTCTCGCAGAGATTGGCGCGGCCTTCGGCGCATCGCGCACAGTGCCCGCACCACCGCGAGGGGTTGACCGCAACGCGGTCACCGATGGCAAGTCCGGGTGCTGCCGCGTTGATCTCGACAATCTCTCCAGCAACCTCGTGACCGAGTACGAGCGGAGATGTGACGACGAAATCGCCGGTTCGCGCATGGCGAAAATAGTGCAGGTCGGAGCCGCATATGCCGCCAGCGCCGAAACGCACGCGCACCATGCCCGACGCAAGGGGTTCGAGCGGACGCTCCACCATGCGCAGGTCTTCGGGGTTGAACAACGTCGCGGCGATCACATTGCCGGTCATTTGATCAGTCCCATTTGTGTCGGCAGCCACAGCGTGATGGCCGGAATGAAGGTGATCAGGATCAGCGCGACCAGCAACGGCACGAGCCAGGGCAGGATCGCCATCGTCGTGCGCTCGACCGACAGCTTGGCGATCCGCGAAAGAACGAACAGCACCATGCCGAGCGGCGGATGCAGCAGGCCGATCATCAGGTTGAGCGTCATGATCAGGCCGAAGTGCACGGGGTCGATGCCGTACAGGACGACGATGGGCAACAGGATCGGCACGAGGATGGTGATCGCGGCGATGGTATCAAGAAAGCACCCCACCACCAGCATCAGGATGTTGACCAGAATCAGGAACACCCATTTGTTCTCTGTCAGCGAGGTGATGAATATCGAGAACATCTGCGCCGCCTGGCTGACGGTTAGCAGCCACGCGAAGATCGACGCTGCGGTGACGATGAACAGAACCGACGCCGTCGTCTCGATCGTGTCGAAGCTGGCCTTGGCCAGCGTTGCGAAAGTCATCGTGCGATAGCGCACGAGCCCCAGGAACAGCGACCAGATGACCGCGGCCATGGCCGCCTCGGTCGGCGTGAACCAACCCATTGTCATGCCGCCGATCAGGATGATGGGCGTCATCAAAGCCATCACGGCGGAGAAGTCGAAGTACCAGTCGCAGGCGATCAGAACCGCGAGAGCGATGCCGACGGAGATGTTGAGCGACAACCCGGCGCTCACCAATATGTAGACCAGGACCGGAAAGCAGGCGACGACGAGTATCTCGAGAGACGCGGCGCCGAGTTTGCGCAGTTCGAACGGCGTGTCGGAGCCCCAGCCGCGGCGATAGGCGAAGATGGCGACCGTCACCATCATCAGCGCCGTCATGACGACGCCGGGCAGGATGCCTGCCATGAACAGCGCGCCGATGGAGACGTTGGCCATCATACCGTAGATGACGAAGGGCAGCGACGGCGGAAAGATCGGGCCGAGCGTCGAGGATGCAGCGGTGACGCCGACCGCCGCCTCGACCGGATAGCCGTGATCACGCATGGCCTTGATCTCGATCGTGCCGATCCCGGCAGCATCTGCGAGGGCAGCGCCCGACATGCCAGCGAAAACCACCGATCCGATAATGTTCACCTGAGCGAGGCCGCCCTTCATCCACCCGACAAGCGCCAGCGCGAACGAATAGATGCGCCCGGTGACGCCGGCGATGTTCATGAGATTGCCGGCAAAGATGAAGAAGGGCACGGCGAGCAGCGGAAAACTCTCGACGCCGGCGATCATGCGCTGCGCGGCGATGATGTCGGGCGCCACACCGTAGAAGACGAGGTAAAGCAGCGACGATACGGCCATCGACACGGCGACGGGCACACCGATTAGCATCAGGACGAGAAAGGCACCGATCAGAAGCAGCATCGCCCTACTCCCCCAGCCCGTCGAATGCGGCGGGGCGCTCGAGCACCGAGTAGCCGCGGCGGACATTGCCGACGAACACCTGGACCGCGCGAAGCATCATCAGCACGAAGCCGGCGAACACGGAGTAGAAGACGATGTTGCGCGGCAGGTCGATCGTGACCATCCGCTCGCGGTGGACGATCCCGACATAGCGCCACAGAAGCCAGGACATGTAGGCGAAAAAGCCGATGGTGATCAGGTTCACCGCAAGCGCCAGATAGCGCCCGACCCGCGCCGGCAGATAGTGGTAGAGCACGTCGACCTGGATGTGGCGCGACATGCGGGTGCACATCACGGAACCCAGAAACACGACGACGACAAGGCAGTTGATCGCGATCTCTTCGGTCCAGGCATAGCTGTTGTTGAGGACATAGCGGGTGAAGAACTGCAGGAAGACGCACAACGACATGCCCCAGAACACTGCGAGTGTCGCCCAGTCCTCGACTGCGTAGCGAGAGAGGTCGACGGGCGCGGTCTCCTCCTCGAAGGCGTGCGCCAGTTCCTCGGCTGTGACCGGGTTGTGAATCTCTTCAGTCATCGGCATGGCTCCGGGTTGAACGACCTGCGCTGTCATTGTCCAAACCGGTCCGGACGCATATACGCCGGACCGGTTTGAAAGCGATTACTTGATGGCGCGGATCGCCTCCCAATCTGCCTTGCGGTAGCCGAACTCCTCGAACGTCACTTTTTCCATCACGTTCTTCTCGAAGTCGGCCCGATCGACTTCGGTCACGGTCAGGCCGCGATCCTTGAAGGTCTGAACGAGGCCCTTCTCGCGATCCACGATGATCTTGGTGGCGCGCGCGGCGGCTTCCTGCATCACTTCGGTGAAGATCGCCTTGTCCGCGTCAGAGAGCTCGGCCCAGCGCGATTTCGACACGATCGTGTTGAGATGGTCGACAATATGACCGGTCAGGACGATGTGCTTCTGCACCTCGTAGAATTTCTTCGCGTCGATCGTCGTCAGCGGGTTTTCCTGTGCCTCGACCGTGCCCTGCTGCAAAGCCAGATAGACCTCGGCGAAAGCGATCGGCGCAGTGTTGGCACCGCAGGCGCGCGGCATTGCGAGGTAGGCCGGCACATCCGGCACCCGGATCTTCAGGCCCGCCATGTCCGCGCATTTCGCGATAGGCCGGTTCGAGGTGGTATGGCGCGTGCCGTAGTAGGTCGTCGCTGTGATGTGATGGCCGGATGCTTCCTCGTAGCCGGCGGTCAGTTCCTTGTATTTGTCGCTTTTCGCGTAAGCGAGCAGGTGGTCGGCGTCCCGGAAGGTGAACGGATAATAGGTCACCCCGATCGGCGGGTATTCGCGCGCCGCGAAGCTTGATCCGGAAATGATGATGTCGACCGTGCCCAGGGTCAGACCCTGATTGATATCGGATTCCTTGCCGAGTTGGGACGCCGGAAACACGTCGATCGTATAGCGGCCGTCGGTGCGCTTCTTGATTTCTTCTGCCGCCCATACGGCCTCCGTGTGGAAGGGCTCGGACGTTTCATACACATGCGCCCATTTCAACGCTGTTTGTGCCGAGGCCGAAGCCATGGGCAGAGCGACCGTGGCGATCGCGCAGAGCAGTGCGGTATACCTTGAAAACATCTTCATTCCTCCCTGTGGTTGGACCGATGACGGCCGGATCTCCTCCCGGCCGGTTCTATTCCGCAACCTCCATGGTTGCGGGGCTCTCACCGAAATTGCGTGAGAATCGAAGTTGCGACCGACGCAGATGCTCCTGCATCGCCGCCTTTGCCCTTTCGGGATCGCGCGCCGCTATTGCGTCGCGCACCGCGCGATGCTCTGCCGCGGCGGCCCGCCATGAGTCCTTGTTCTCGAAATAGCTCGAGAGACGTTCGAAATAGGGGTTCATGCGCTGGTCGAACATCTCGCCGATAAAACGCACCAGCACCGCGTTGCCGAGGATGCCCGCCACCGTCGTATGGAATTCCCGGTCAAGCATGATGGTCGTGGCAGGCAGGCTTATGTCGTCCATCCGGCGCAGCGCATCGTCCAGCAGATCGAGATCGGTCGGCCGAACCTGGAGAGCGGCTTCCGCGGCGATCGCACCTTCGATGAACTCCCGCGCCCGCAGCAGTTCGAACGGACCTTCATCCGTTTCCGCGGCGAGTATTTCGGCGCGCGGCGGGGCAGTGACGTAGATGCCAGAGCCGACGCGAATGCGTATGCGGCCCTCAACCTCGAGCGCAATCAGCGCTTCACGCACCGTCGGACGCGAGATTCCCAACTGGTCGGCCAATTCCCGCTCCGTCGGCAGACGATCGCCAACGCCAAACTCACCAGAACCGATCAGCTGCCTCAGTTGATCGGCGACCTGTCGATAGAGCCGACGCGGCTCAACAGCCTGGATAGGCATCGCTCCTGCTCCCGAAGTCGTCTTCTCTCCAATTTGGTAAATTGGTCTGGCCAATTGACCTTTAGCGGGTGAACAGCGCGAGTCAAGAGCGATGTAAGGGTCTCATCGGCGGAGCCTCGAATCTGTGCCAAGCCGCCGCCCGCGTGCGCGGCCCCGCCGACCAGCCCGCGCCCGCGACCAGAGCCGCCAGCATGCTGCGCCACAGCACGGTGTTGTAGACGCCCACGGCGATAACCAGGACCTTCATCGCCACATCCATCGCGGACAAAAGGAAGATCGCCAGCGCGCAAATGAGCACCGGGATCGTCGGGGCGCCTGTCAGGCTCGAAGTCTTCACGGCTGAACTCATGTGACGGTTGCAGCCGGATATCCTGGGGCGAGCGGCGTGGCCAGATGGCAGGCCAGCCGACATGGCGGTCCAATGCGGGCAGGTGGAGTGTCGTAGCAGGACGTTGTGCCTCTCGCGCGCATTCACGGTCCGCAAAATCTGCTTATCACGCTCAGCAGACCCTCACAGGTAAGCGCGCATGACTGCTTAGCGCTTTCACCGGTAGTTCCAGTCCCTTCGTCAATTCCCGAACGCGGACGTCGGAGAGATCTCGGTTGAACGGCTGCTATTTGGGACAATCCGGAATGTCTTCAATCGACTGCGCACAAGCGAGAACAGACATTCACCCAGTTAGCATGTAAAGTGCCATCCTTTTGGCAATCAATACCAAAATCCACGGCAATGCATTGTTCTGTAGAAACCGCGCCAAGCATCTCTGCGTCCGCAATTGTGGCCTGTATCCCTTCGGCTTTGGATGCACTCGGAGACGTGTTAGTACGATGAATCATTTGGCCTCAATTCATGGGACTCTGGAATAACTTGCGGAAACACTTCACTAGAATAGCAGGTTGGCTCGGCCGATTCAACGAGGCGGCTGGCGAGAAATCGAAGTTCATTGACCTCGCCCCCACCGACAAGGCGGACGAGGCAGGGGTATATTCCGATGCGCTGCTCTACGCGACGAATAATCCTAGAGTTTCGAATATTGCGCTGACAGGCCCGTATGGTTCGGGAAAAAGCAGTATCATCAAATCATTTCTGAAAAAATACAGACGCCCCGTACTGCAGATATCGCTTGCTGCATTCCTGCCTGAAGCCACGGCAACAGGTGGTGAGGTAAGTAAGCAGGAGATAGAAAGAAGCATTCTCCAACAAATGCTTTATGGCGCTGACGCGAATAAGCTCCCGCTCTCAAGGTTCAAGAGAATCCAATCTCCAAGCAAGTGGTCGATATTCATATCATTATATATTATTTTTGGTCTATTCGCGTTCTGGAACCTTCTGCAAAATCGCGAAGAGATTATCAATGGTGAATACCTCCTCCCCCTGGCCACCAGCAACTGGTTCAATCTCACCTGCTTCGCCTTAGGGGGCTCGTTCCTCTGGCTAGCCCTGCACCATTTCTACGTCGCGAGTTTCGGCGTCTCATTGAAGAGCATATCGCTGAAGGACATTGAAATTACTCCCGCAGCGGTGAATCACGAGTCAATACTAAACCGCCATTTGGACGAGATTATCTATTTCTTCCAGTCAACGAAATATGATCTCGTAGTTATCGAGGATCTGGACAGGTTCAATAACTCTGAGATTTTTGTCACCCTGCGTGAGATCAACAGTCTCGTAAATGAGAATTCGGGCGTAAAACGAACCATCCGCTTCCTCTATGCGCTTCGTGATGACATGTTTGTGAATACAGACCGGACCAAATTTTTCGAGTTCATCATCCCTGTCATACCGATCATTAACAGCTCGAACTCGATCGACAAGGTATTGGAGCAGGGAAAGAGGCTCTCACTGGATAACCGGCTAGACCGGCAGTTTCTCCGTGAAGTTTCGCGGTATCTCAATGACCTAAGGCTTATCCAGAATATCTTCAACGAATACGCGATCTATGTCGCGAATCTGGAGACCGGTGGCGAGAACGTGCTAGATGCGAACAAGCTCTTGGCGATCCTAATTTACAAGAACGTATTTCCCAGGGATTTTGAGAAACTGCATCGCGGTAGGGGTGATCTCGCACGGATCCTTGACCGTCACGATCAATTTATCGCCGACGGTGAAGCAGAATACAGGGCTAAGATATCTAGCCTCGAGGAGCAAGTCGATCATGCCGACAGGCAAGTCCCTTCCGATATACAAGAACTACGTAGAATCTATGCGATGGCTCTAATCGAGAAACTTCCAAATTCAGTGTCTCATATCGGTGTCAACGAGCAAAATCTTATAGAACTTTCTTCCCTCGCGAAGCATGATTTATTCGAGCAAGTTATCGGAGCACAGCAGGTCACTTATAGATACAATCAAAACTATCAGCAGAGGCTCAACGTCACTGGATTCCAGGCTGAAGTCGATCCTCTTAGGACTTATAAGCAGCGCGAGGGCGACATTGAGCTTCGGGCCGTTGGGTTTAAGAAAGCCGCCTCGAAAAACATCAGCGAGTTGAGATCGAAGGTCTCTGCTCTAAGGATAGCCAAGTTCAACGAAATAATTCGGCTAAACGCCAAGGCAGTGGAGGATCTTTTTGAGGCATTCGGTGATAACAGAGAACTTGCTCGGTTTTTGGTATTCGAAGGGTATCTTGACGACACTTATTACCAGTATACTTCGCTTTTCCATTCGGGGCGACTTTCGCCAAATGACAACAAATTTCTGATTCAGATTCGTGGGTTCGTTAATCCTGAGCCGGGCTTCCAAATAGATAATCCTAATGAGGTCATCGCAGCGATGCGCGATGACGATTTTCGGCAGGGCTATGTTCTCAATGTAAAAATCGTGGATTGCCTGCTTAGCGATTCATCCGCATATACTCTGCAGACGGCGAACCTTTTTGAGTTTATCGAGGCAGATTTTGAAAAGTGCGAGGCGTTCTTTGCGACCTATTACGCGACGGGCGCCAAGGTTCCTGCCTTGGTATCAGGACTGGTCGAGACGTGGGCCGGGTTCGTTCCTGCTGCTATCGCCACGCCCAGAAACCTGTCGCATGTAGCGCAAATCATCGCGCATTTACCAGCGCAGGCCCTTGAAGCACTACCTGGGAAGTACCCAGACATATCCGGGTTTGTCTCGCTCAATCTGCCGCAGATACTCGCGTTGGGGATTGATTTCGAGCCCGCCAGGCTGAAGCACCTTGGGATCGAGATAGCAGACCTGCCCGCCATTGAAGGCTTTGCCGGGATCGCGCGTTTCCTCTTCGAGGAGGGGCTCTATAGACTTACCATCGACAACGTGGAGTTTATATTCCGGGCCGTCTTGGGCTTGGGCGATCCGCATCTCTTGCGCACACAACATTACACTACTGTCCTCAAAACCGCGAATGCCGTGCTGATTTCCAGGATTGAGCGCAACTTTGGGGGCTATCTTAGAGATATAATTCTGAAACTTGAGGCGAATTCGCAGGAGAGCATTCCAGCTATCCTTTCCGCAATCGCGCGCGAGGAGATCGACCTAGGCGACCTCAGCAGCTTCCTCGAGAAGCAATCGGCGCTCATTCCTTCCCTGGAACAGGCGCCTATGCGTTTCCACGCTCTGCTTTTCCAGCTCGCGAAGGTCGAAGCGTCCTGGGACAACTGCCTTGCGTTTCTTGCCAGCGAAAGCTTCGACGCCAAGAGCCTGACCGCCTACCTGAACACGAAGCCGACGCTGGCGGTACTCTCGCAGCATGCCATTCCCGATGGTGAGAAGGCATCTACCTTGCACAGGTTCCTCATCGAAAACGATGCTCTGCAAGACGCGGTGTACCGCACATACGTCCAAGGTTTGCCGAGGCGTTTCGCCAAGTTTCCGACGAATCTCGGGGCGGGCAAGTTGCAGATATTGATAGAAGAAGGAAAGGTCACTTTCTCCCACGCAAATCTGTCGTTCCTGGAGGCCAATAGAGACCTCCAAGTTCTGTTCGTGACCAAAAACACTCAGCAATATCTGGACAACGAAAGCACATTCGCCGTTGATGACGACTTTCGCGAAAAGCTGCTCGCCTCCGACATCCGCGATGACCACAAACTGGCGATTATCCGGTCAATGGATCTAACCCTGCTCGCCAGCCTGCCATCTCGCGCGGGTGCCGTGGGGCCGATACTAGACCGCACCGGGGCAGACATGAGCGTGCTCGATACAGGTTCTGCGCGCGCAATTATCGTGAACTCCGCGCCCATCTCCGTTCGGATTTCGTTGTTCAACAAATGCCAAAACATCCTGGGTGATGGGGATGTACGCGAAATCCTCGCATTGCTCCCCGAGCCGTTCTCAGACATCAAAACCGGGTACAACACCCCGAGGATTAAAAAGACGGAGGAAAACATTGAGCTGGTAAAGTGGCTCGACTCTCGAGACATCATCTCCTCGTGGAGGGAGGGGCTATTCTCGGATGATATTCGTATAAATCTATACAGACGCTGACTGAGGTTCCGGAGTCTGGTATAGTTCGCAGTGGACGTTCGCTCTACCTGGAGGAGCAGAATTGTGACTCTGCACCGGCTGTTGTCCGACAGCATCCTCCTAACGTCATCCTGAAGGCCTGCTGGGAAAAGACTGACGACGCCAGGCGAGCGGCGAGATGTGGTGTTCGGTGTGATGCGCGACTACCAGATCTCGCGGCGCCGGGCCTGCGAACGACGGGTTCCTCCCAGTCTCCGCCACATGAACGAGTGGGCAGTTTAGGGCGCGCGATTTGGGTCCGTGGACGACTGCCAACCGGTTCATAAGCCCGCTGAATGTCAGCTTTCCCAATTCCCGTGCCTGAACCAGACAGTCTGCCGCCAGCCCCAAAGTCGACGCCAGACTACCTGCGCGGCGACGACCCGCTTCTTGTGCCGAGCGCCGGCTTGCTCCTGTCGCAACGCGCCATTTCGCGAGGTCATAAAACCCCACCGTTAACCATTCGTTAACCATGCCCGGCCTAGCGTTTACCTCTCAGTAAGGAATCGCTACCAGTGACCTTTGCCGCCCCCCTCGAGGCCAAATCCATCCGCTTTCGCGCCCGCTCTTTCGTCGCCTTCACGCTGACGCCGGAGGCGCCGCTTTCGGAGTGGCTGGAGAGCCTCGATCGCTGGATCGGCAACTCGCCGGGCTATTTCACCGGCCGCCCGGTGCTGCTCGATCTCAACACGCTGAAGCCCGAGGTCAGCCAGATCGAGACGCTGGTCGTCGAGCTCGGCCATCGCGGCATCCGCATTTACGCCATCGAGCTCGACGGCGGCGCGGCACTTGGATCGCACCTGCCGCCGGCGCTGATCGGCGCCAAGGAGGCCACGTCGGACGGACTGCTGGCCGGCGCCAAGGGCGCGGGCAAGCCGGAAGAGGCGAAGGCGGAAGAGACCAAGGAGACGCGGCCGGGCGGCGACACGCTGATGGTCAAGACGCCGATCCGCTCGGGCCAGTCGGTGTTCCATGCGCATGGCGATGTCATCGTGCTGGGCTCCGTCGCCTCCGGCTCCGAGATCGTCGCCGCCGGCTCCATCCATGTCTACGGCACGCTGCGCGGGCGCGCTTCGGCCGGCGTGCTCGGCAATTCGGCGGCGCGCATCTTCTGCCGCAGGAACGAAGCCGAACTGCTGTCGGTGGATGGCTGGTATTGCACCGCCGAGGAGATGGAGCCGTCCGTGCGCGGCAAGGCGGTCCAGGCATTTCTCGACAATGACACGCTGCGCATCGCGGCGCTCGGCTGACAAGACAACACAGAAGGAGGCATTTTTCATGGGCAAGGTAGTGGTGGTCACGTCGGGCAAGGGGGGCGTCGGCAAGACGACCTCGACGGCGGCACTGGGCGCCGCGGTCGCCAAAACCGGCAAGAAGGTGGCCCTGGTCGACTTCGACGTCGGCTTGAGGAATCTCGATTTGATCATGGGCGCCGAGCGGCGCGTGGTGTTCGACCTGGTCAACGTCATCCAGGGTTCGGCGAAACTCTCGCAGGCGCTGATCCGCGACAAGCGGGTCGAGACGCTGTTCCTGCTGCCGGCCTCGCAGACGCGCGACAAGGATGCGCTGACCGAGGAGGGCGTCGGCGAGGTGATCGAGCGGCTGCGCTCGGTGTTCGACTATGTCTTCTGCGACAGCCCGGCCGGCATCGAGCGCGGCGCGCAGCTGGCCATGCGCTTTGCCGACGAGGCGGTCATCGTCACCAACCCGGAAGTCAGCTCGGTGCGCGATTCCGACCGCATCATCGGCTTGCTCGACGCCCGCACCATGAAGGCCGAGCAGGGCGAGCAGATCGCCAAGCACGTGCTGGTCACCCGCTACGACGCGGGGCGCGCCGCGCGCGGCGAGATGCTCAACATCGACGATGTGCTGGAAATCCTGTCGACGCCTCTCTTGGGCATCATCCCCGAGAGCCAGGATGTGCTCAGGGCTTCCAACCTCGGTTCGCCGGTGACGCTCAGCGAACCCCTGAATTCCGCCGCCCGCGCCTATATCGACGCGGCCAAAAGGCTCGAGGGCGAGGACTTGCCGGTCGTCGTGCCGTTCGAGCGCAAGGGCTTCCTCGACCGGCTGTTGGGAAGGAGGGCGGCATGAACCTGCTCGAACTCTTCAGGCGGCGCGGCAGCGCGCCGGTGGCGCGCGAGCGGCTGCAGGTGCTGCTCGCCTATGAGCGCCGCAACCGCAGCCAGCCGGATCTGGTTTCCATCCTGCGCGAGGAGATCATGGCGGTCATCGCCAGGCACGTGCAGATCGACCAGGATTATCTGAAGGTCTCGATGGATCGCGGCCAGACGATGTCGACGCTGGAGATCGATATCCAGATCCCCAACAAGAGTGCAGCCCCGCTGGCGATGGCGGGATAAACTGCCCTCTTGCGCCTGATCTTGGGCGGGGAGGCGGTGCCTTACCAGCCCCGCCTCTGCCGACCCGAATGGCGGCACCGTTGCCTTGGTGGAGCGGCGCCGGCCTTCCGCGCCGCTACCCCAGCCACCACCACAGCAGGCCAAGCACCGCGATCACACCGGCCAGCAACAGGCCCAGCATGATGTAGGCGCCCTTGATGATGTCGCGGATGATCTTCTTGACGCTTTCGCGGTCATTGAGGTTCGGGAACGGCTCGGCCGGTTCGGCCACGCCGAGAAACCGGCAGAGCGGCCCCCAGCCATCGGTCACCTTGAACACCAGCAGCTTTTCCGGCGGCACGGCGGCCCTTACCTCCTCGGTGTAGGCGTTGTAGCGCGCGACCGCCTTGTCGCGGTCGCCCATCACGCCGGCCAGCGTACGGCCCCAGATCAGCTTGCGCGACATGTCGCCGAATTTTGCGCCGAACGGCGTCAGCCATTCCAGGATCTTGAACTGCCAGACATTCTCGGTGAAGTAGATCGTGTCGATCGTGCTGTCGTACCAGGCTTCGGCGCCGCGCGGATGCAGCGTCAGCAGCACCTTGGCGTCGGGGTTCGCGGCCAGCAATTCCTTCCACACGCAGCAGCCTGGATTGTCGACCGTCGCGGTGTAGTTGGCAAAGACCCGGTTCCAGTCCTGCCTGCTGCCCGGCGGGCTGTTCGCCACCATGCGCCAGAAGTCGAGATGGCCCTTGTTGGCCTTGTTCAGGATCACTTCCTGCATGTGATAGCAGGGCAGGCCGAGCTTGTTCAGCGCGGCAAAGGTCGACCATGTGCCGGTGCGGCCGAAGCCGGCCCCGATGAGCTTGAGCGTCATTCCCCATCCCCCCGATCGGAGCGCCGCGCGTCCTCGACGCGCAAAGACCCCCCGAATCTGCATCGTGCCTTTTTTCGAAATCGATTCTGATTTCGCGGCAGATGCGATGGACTCATACTCTTTTATGTCAGTCCACGGCGATCATGGTGCGCCCAGACGCGTCTGTGCGCAACGAATTTCCATCATCCTCCCCGTAGCGGATTTTGCTGCTTTTTTTAGGGACCAGCGGACGTGAGGGAGCGTCGCGACCGGCTAATGCCACGAATCATTAGGAATTGTTGAAATGTTTTCAGGCTCGTTAACCAATAGACCTGATGGTCTAGACCTGGTACGGGCAATTGGGCGTGGACTTGTTAGGTTCCGGGAACGTGCATTGGACGTTCCGTTACTTTAGCCAATCAATATATATCGTTATGATACTTATGGGCTAGAGGAGGGCCGATGTAAAACCCCGCCCACGGCTTGCCCGACCTCGTCCAGGGTGGAATGCCGATGCTTCCGGCCGCGCCGGCTGGCGGTTCAGATGGGCACTGGCCGATGGCAGCCTGGAGATGTAAAAGCCGTCCGACGACAGGTCGGTAAGGCACTATCGGATGCGCGCCGGTCGAATGAGGAATGGCATGGCCATTGACGCTTCCCGATCGCCACGCGTGATCCTCCTGCTTGGCAGCGCGCCCGATGTGGTGCGTTGTGCGCCTTGGCCAAAGCAGGCCTTCAGCAAGATCGTCGCCATCAACAACGCCTGGCGCGTTCGCCCCGACTGGGATTTCCTCGTCCATGCCGGCGATTTCCCGCCGGACCGGCTGCCTCGGGGCGACGTCCTGCGGCAGGCCGAGATCTTCAGCGCCGCGCATTACGTGCCGGCACAGAACGCCTTCGGCGGCTTCGTCTATGCGGGCGGCACCATGGCGATGACGGCAGCCTACTGGACCATCCACAGCCAGAAGCCCGACGTGCTGGCGTTCCTCGGCTGCGACATGATCTACGACCAGCCCGGCAACACGCATTTCTACGGCGTCGGCCGTGCCGATCCGTTGCGTGACGACCCGACGCTGCGCAATCTCGAGGCCAAGTCGGCTCGCCTGCTCGTCCAGGCGCTCAGGCGGGACTGCCTGTGCGTCAACCTGTCCAACCTGCCGCGCAGCCGGCTGATCCTGCCGAGGCTGACAGTTGATGAATTGAGCGGACTTTCCCATTCGAGAATTGCTGCAATGAAGGCGGAGATTCTTGCCGGCATCGAGCTCGACAAGGCCGACAGGGCCGAGGAGATCGAACAGGATCTCGGCTATTTCTACGAGGACGGCATGTACTGGAAGCATCTCGACGAGATCGACGAGACGTATCTCGCCGACATCGACCGGCTGTGGATGTCGGCTGTGGAGAGGGCCTGAGCGGCAGCTTGAGCGCTCAGCTTACTCCGCCGCGAGCTTGTCCTGCGTCCTGGTCTCGAAATCGCTGGCGTCGTGGCGCTCGTGCAGCTGCATGGCGGGTTCGCCGAAGGCGCGGTTGACCATGCGGCCGCGCTGCACCGCCGGCCGCGCGTCGATGGCGTTGGCCCAGCGCTGGACGTTCTTGTATTCCTTGACCGACAGGAACTCGCCGGAATCGTTGTACATCCGGCCGAGCGCCAGTCCGCCATACCAGGGCCACACCGCCATGTCGGCGATGGTGTAGTCGGCGCCGGCCAGATATTCGGTCTCGGCAAGCCGCCGGTCGAGCACGTCCAACTGGCGCTTGACCTCCATGGCGAAGCGGTCGATGGCATATTCGATCTTTTCCGGGGCATAGGCATAGAAATGGCCGAAGCCGCCGCCGAGATAAGGGGCCGAGCCCATCTGCCAGAACAGCCATGACAAGGTTTCGGCGCGCGCCGGCTGCCCGGTCGGCAGGAATTCGCCGAATTTCTCGGCGAGATAGACCAGGATCGAGCCGGATTCGAAGACGCGGATCGGCTGCTTGCCGCTGCGGTCCATCAGCGCCGGGATCTTGGAGTTGGGATTGACCTCGACGAAGCCGCTGCCGAACTGGTCGCCGTCATTGATGCGGATCAGCCAGGCGTCGTATTCGGCGCCGCTATGGCCGAGCGCCAGAAGCTCCTCCAGCATGATCGTCACCTTGACGCCGTTCGGCGTCGCCAGGGAATAGAGCTGCAGCGGATGCTTGCCGACCGGCAATTCCTTGTCATGCGTCGGGCCGGCGACCGGCCGGTTGATCGAGGCGAAGGCGCCGCCACTCGGCTTGTTCCAGGTCCATACTTTCGGCGGTGTGTATTCGGTCATCTCGGGAGGCCTCGTTTTTGGCGGGAGGGTCTTGGGAGGGCAGCTTGCGCGATCAGAGGTCGGTTCGGACAGGATTGGTCTACACCAAGCTACAGATAGCGCGGATGGCGGAAAGTTCAACTTGCGTTGAACTATTGTTGAAGCCGGCGCGAGTTCCTCCTTCTCCCACAAGGGAGAGAAGCGAAGTCTGCCCTTGCGCGCGACCGTGAGCGCCATACCTATAGAGGATACCGGGCCTAGCCGGCCCTCATGATCATTGCCGGGACAAAAGCATGCCTATCGATACTATCTTGCGGTCCATCGTGGCCGTGCGCGCCTCAATTCCCGACGATGCCTTCACCGCCAATGCGCTGGGCACAAGCCGGGAGGGCAGCGGCGTGGTCATCCGCGACGACGGGCTGGTGCTTACCATCGGCTATCTCATCACCGAGGCGGAGGAGGTGTGGCTGACCAGCCATGACGGCCGCGTGGTGCCGGCGCATGCGCTGGCCTACGACCAGGAAACCGGCTTCGGCCTGGTGCAGGCGCTGGCCCCCCTCGGGCTGCCCGCGGTGGCCCTCGGCGACGCGGCCAAGGCCGGCGTCGGCGATCCGGTCGTGCTCGCCGACGGCGTCGGCCGCTCGGTCAGGGCGCATATCGTCACCAAGCAGGAATTCGCCGGCTATTGGGAGTATCTGCTGGATGAGGCGATCTTCACCGCGCCGGCGCATCCGTCCTGGGGCGGCGCCGCCCTTATTGGAGAGGACGGCAGCCTGCTCGGCATCGGCTCGCTGCTCCTGCAGATGAGCCGCAATGGCGAGGTCGCCGATATCAACATGATCGTGCCGATCAACCTTTTGCCGCCCATTCTCGACGATCTCCTGACGCGCGGCCAGGTCGCCAAGCCGCCGCGCCCATGGCTTGGCGCCTTCTCGGCCGAGAGCAATGGCGAGGTCGTGGTGATGAGCGTCGCCGAAGGCGGCCCGGCCGCCGAGGCCGGCCTGCGCCAGGGCGACATCATCTCGGATGTGCGCGACGGCGAGGTCGATGGTCTCGCCGATTTCTATCGCAAGCTGTGGCAGAACCCGGCCGGCGCGGAGATCCCCTTGCGGGTGGTGCGCGACGGCCGCGAAACCTGGCTGCGCGTGAAATCCGCCGACCGAAACAGTTTTCTGAAGAAGCCGCATCTACAGTAGCGAGGCGTAGGGACTGCCCGGCATTCGCCTTCCGACGATCACTCACCGCAAGCGGCAAAGCCCGTGCCTTTGTTCCATTCCGCGAAGGGGATGACCTTGCCTTCGACCGACAGGGTCTTGTGCACCGTCGTGCCGTCCGGCTGTTTCCTGCTGCTTTTGCCCTTGCCGGTCAGCACGTTGTAGTCGCAGGCGCTTTCGACATTGTCCTTCAGATAGTCGTGATGATCATAGGCATAGCCGGCGACGATGAAGGCGCCGTTGCGCCAGGCTATCGTCAGCGTCTCGTTGGTGCGCTCGCTTCCCGTTGGCATGGCCGGCAGATAGAGCCTGATCGAGCCGTTGGGCAGCGCGGTCAGTTCCGGCTCTGTGTCGGAGGCCTCGTAGCCCGGCCGGTCGTAGCCGTTCCATTCCCCGTAGATCTGCTCACGCACGATGCCGGCCGGCTTGAGAAAATTGTGCTCCTTATCCCTGAGGAAGAAATACATGTCCATCGGGTCGGTGGGCTCGGTCTCGACGATCATCGCCAGGTCGGTGGCGCCGTCGCCGTTGAAGTCGCCGGTGAGCGCGGTGATGATCTTCTGACTTTCGATCGGTTCGGCCATGGCCGAGCCGTAGGGTGGAGAACTTGCCAGCAGCAAGGCAAGGCCGACAAGCATCGATCGCATGGCATATCCCGAGGAGGGGGTGAAATGTCTGGAATGAAAACAGGACGATAGAAGACTTTGCGGAAGCTACATCACTGCAGCATGATCCGCCATGGGCGTCGAGGGACAGCGCCCCAAGCGTTGACTATGTTCGGCCTATGTCCCGCCCTCGCCAAAGATCCCGGTCAGCCAGTCTATGAACACGCGTACGCGCGGCGCGAGCTGGCGGTTCTGCGGGTAGAGCGCCGATACCGGCGTCGGCGCCGGCGGAAAGTCCGGCAGCACCTCGACAAGAGTGCCCTTGGCGAAATCCGCGGCGAAGCGATAGTGAGGCGCCTGCACCAGGCCGAAGCCGAGGCGCGCCAGCTCGGCCATCGTGTCGGAGCCGTTGACCGTCACCCGGCTGGGCAGCGTGACATAGCGCAACGCGCCGCCAATGGTGAATTCGAGCGGCATCACCTCGCCGGTCCGCGACGAACGGAAGCCGACCATCAGATGGCCGTCGAGATCGTCGGGGGTTGCCGGCATGCCGTGCTTTTTGAGATAGGCCGGGCTGGCGCAGGTGACTTCGCGCAATGTCGCCACCCGGCGCGCGATCATGCCGCTGTCGGCCTGTTCGCCGGAACGCAGCACGCAGTCGACGCCTTCGCGCACGAGATCGACCAGCCGGTCGCCATCGCCGATATGCAGGTCGATCCTGGGGTAGCGGTCGAGGAATTCGGCGAGCCGCGGCAGGATGAAGTGCCGGGCCATGAAGCCGTGCACGTCGATCCTCAAAAGGCCTTGCGGCTGCGCTGCCTGGAAGCCGGCCTCGGCGTCCTCGACATCGGCGAGGATGGCGAGGCAGCGCTGATAATAGGCCTGGCCGTCCAGCGTCGGGGTAACGTGACGCGTCGTGCGTTCGAGCAGCCTGACCCCCAGCCGCGCCTCCAGTTTCTTGACCGCCTCGGTGGCGGTCGAGCGCGACAGGCCGAGATCGGCCGCCGCCGCGGTAAAGCTGCCGCGCTCGATCACGCGGGCAAGGAGGCGCATCCGGTCGAGACTGTCCATGTCAATTGTTCGCCATATCCGAATGGTGTTGGCAAGTACCGAGCGATTATCCCGCAAGATTTATCGCCTATTTTAAGTCGACAAGAATTGGAGAGCTGACATGACCGGGCAGAATGGAAAGGCGGCGCTGGTGACCGGCGCCTCGAAGGGTATCGGCGCCGAAATCGCCAGGAGGCTGGCGCGCGACGGTTTTTCGGTCGTCGTCAACTACGCCAGGGGCGCCGAAGCCGCCGAAAGCGTGGTGCGCGAGATCGAGGCGGCGGGCGGCGCGGCAATCGCCGCCCAGGCCGATGTCGGCGATCCCAAGGGCGTGGCGCGTTTGTTCGACGCAACCGAGCAGGCCTTTGGCGGTCTCGACGTGCTGGTCAACAATGCCGGCATCATGAAGCTTTCGCCGCTCGCGCAGATGGACGACGCCGGTTTCGAGCAGCAGGTGGCGGTGAACCTCGGCGGCGTCTTCCGCGGCATGCGCGAGGGCGCAAGAAGGCTGCGCGACGGCGGCCGCATCATCAGCTTCTCGTCCAGCGTGGTCGGGCTCTACCAGCCGACCTACGGTGTCTACGCCGCGACCAAGGCCGGCGTCGAGGCGATGACGCATGTGCTGGCGAAGGAACTCGGGCCGCGCGGCATCACCGTCAATGTCGTGGCGCCGGGGCCGGTGGCGACCGAACTGTTCCTCGGCGGCAAGTCCGAGGCGCTGGTCGAGACGATCACCAGGATGATCCCGCTGGGCCGGCTCGGCCAGCCCGCCGACATCGCCGGCGTTGTGTCGTTCCTCGCCGGACCGGACAGCGGCTGGATCAACGGCCAAGTGCTGCGCGCCAATGGCGGCACTGTCTGACCTTTCTCCAACAACCCACAGGTAATCGACATCATGCCGTTTGCAAATTTCAAGGTGCCTGAGCGCGCGCTGTCCGCCGGACAGAAGGAGGACCTCGTCCACAAGACCACAGCCCTGTTCGTCGAGATGTTCGGCGAAGACGTGCGCCCCTACACGATGGTGCTGATCGAGGAGGTCGCCGATGGCGGTTACGGCCGCGCCGATGTGGTGTTCACGATTCCGGAGGGATGAGCGGCGGACGTGAAGCTGCCAATCACCCCTCCAGGGAGATTGGCAGCTTCTGTCCTGCAAGCCTTGCAACGAGCCTGTACTGTTGCTTCATTTGAGCGAAGCAGCAGCGACAGGACAGGAGGAAACCGATGACAATCGCCAAGCGGCAGGGCCTCTGATGGCCCCGGTCAAGGTCGACCCAGACAAGGTGCACGAATTCAAGGATGCCGGGAGTTTCCATGCCTGGCTCGGCAGGCACCACGACACGGAAACCGAGGTCTGGATCAAAATCCACAAGGTGGGTTCGGGGCTGGCATCGATCACGCCGAAGGAGGCGATCGACGTGGTGCTGTGCTTTGGCTGGATCGATGCCGTGCGCAAGGGGCTCGACGAGAACAGCTATCTGCAGCGCTACACGCCGCGCGGCAGGAAAAGCATCTGGAGCCAGATCAACATCGATAATGTCGCCCGGCTGATCGAGGAGGGGCGGATGACCGGGCACGGATTGATACAGGTCGAGGCGGCCAAGGCCGACGGCCGCTGGGACCGCGCCTACAGAAGCAGGGATATGCAGATCCCGAGCGATCTCCAGGCGGCGATCGACGCCGAGCCGAAGGCGAGGGAGATGCTGGCCAAACTCAGCGCGCAGAACCGCTTCGCGCTCGCCTTCCGCACGCACAATATGAAGACCGAGGCCGGACGCAGGAAGAAGATCGAGACCTTCGTCGAGATGCTGAAGCGCGGCGAGACGATCTACCCGCAGGGGAAGAAATGGCGGGCGAGGTGATCCTGATGAGCCTGCTCGGCGCCTCGGCACCGTGCTCGGTCGGCGAATTCCATGCGCGGTGGCTTTCGCCGGCCGAAGCCAGCGGCGATCGCGATAAAGGCTGATTGCGCCCGTCTTGTAGTGCCGTTATCGTGAGTTAACTTATTGTGTTGATAGTGTTTTCCACCGTTGATAACGAGATCTGGCGCGGAAGTGGAAAATATCATCTAACACACTGAATAATATCATTTTTCCACTAAATGGTGGAAGGTTGGCGGAAAAGTGGAAAACGTGCTGAAGGAACTGACCGGCGAACAAAGGCGCCAACTCATAGACACTCAGCAGGTCTACGAGGCCTGGCTGAACGCTGAGGACGATCGCCAAAGACGCTTTGCAGGCAGCATGCGCTGGGTCGACCGCAACGGTGCGGACTATCTCCTGCGGAAGGTAAGGCAGACCGAGACCTCGCTCGGTCCGAGAAGCGAGCAGACCGAAGAATCGTTCGCCGCCTTCTCAGAGGGACGGGAGCGGAACAAGGATTTGCTGGCCGGCTTGTCAGATCGCCTGAATGGCTTGGCCAAAGTCAACGTGGCCATGGGATTGGGAAGGGTACCGGCCATCGCGGCCCGGATACTAAGACGGTGCGCTGATACGAACTTGCTCGGTAAGCAGTTGCTGGTCGTCGGAACGAACGCCCTGTTCGCCTACGAGGCTCTGGCGGGTGTCCAGATTTCCAGCGGCCTCACGGCGACGGGAGATATCGATCTACTCTACGATTCACGCCGTCGCATCAGCTTCATGACGGAACAGAAAGTAACTCAGTCGGGTCTGATAGGCATCCTGCGGAACGTGGACAAGTCCTTCAAGCCGCTCCAGCCCCGAGCCTTCAGGGCCACGAACCGTGATGGCTATCTGGTCGACCTTATTCGACCTCAGGCAAGAAGCGTTCTCAAGGACAAGGCGCCGACATCGATCACCTCGATCGTCGATGATCTTGATGGCGCCCCAATGGACGGGCTGCAATGGCTGATCAATGCCCCGAAAACGGACGCCATAGCGATCGACGAACGAGGCTATCCCGTAAGAATTCCAACGGTCGATCCTCGAACCTTCGCACTTCACAAGGCATGGTTGGCCAGGCGGCCTGACCGATCCGCGGTCAAGGCTACCCGGGATCGGGAGCAGTCGATTGCCGCCGCGGTCATTGCCAAACGGTATTTGAACCTTGCGCTAGACAGCGAATATCTCGCGGGCTTTCCTACGCCGCTTCGAGAAGCTGCCGTTATGCTCTCCTTGGACGATCAGTCCGGGGTTTCCGAAAGCTCTCCAAACGAGCCCAACTGGTAGCGCAGCGTTGTGCCGCTGAACTTGCGGACGCTTGGTCTACGCCGCGCCGGCCGTCTTCTCGATTTCCTTGAGGTAAAACATCTTGCTCGGCTGCAGATGGTCGACGCAGAGCTGGGCCAGCACCCGATTATCCCTGCGCTTCATCGCCTCGATCATGAGCCAGTGGTGCCGGCGCGAGACTTCGAGCTCCTCGCGGTCCGCCAGCGAGTTGGCCCGCACCGGCAGGCTGAGCCGCATGTAATGATCGATCGACGACACCAGGTAGTCGTTGCCGCAGGCAGACAACATGGTCAGGTGGAAGCGGTCGTTGGTCTCATGGATCCCGCGCAGATAGTGGGCGTCGACATGGGCGCTGTAGGCGCGGTGAATCTCCATCAATTCGGCGATCAAGGCCTCGCTTGCCGGCAGCGGGATCATCAGCGCCGCCTGGCGCTGCAGGAGTTCGCGCACTTCGTAGATCTGGCGCACCTCGTCTGGCGACAGCCGCCGCACCGTCGCGCCCTTGTTGCGCTCGCGGGTGACGACGCCGAGCTTTTCGAGCTGGTAGAGCGCCTGGCGGATGGTGTGGCGCGACACCGGGAAGCGGGCGAGCAAGACGTCCTCGACCAGTCGCGCGCCGGGCTTCAGCCTGCCGAAGATGATGTCTTCCTCCAGCGCGCGCACGATGTCGGCTTCCTTGCCGCCATAGTCAGCCGGGTTGAGCATCTTCAAGTCCTCGCGCCGTTCGCGGCGGCCACTCTGACCGCAGAGCGAGCCTTCACGGTATTAGCAGAAATCTAGATCATGATTATCGGTAATATTGACCGCTTGCCCGGCGGTGAACAGACTAATCCGGCGGCTCGATTCGAAATGCCATAGCCGCCGCGGCGCTGCTTGCAGTAACGGTTTCTTCTCTGATTTTGCTGCACAGTGGCGCCGATCGGAGGGCGGGACCAGGGCATGGCCGACGACAAGACGCGCAACGGGGAGTTCTGGGCGCTGGCGCTTGAACGCGCGCATCTAGGCGTCTGGGACTGGGATTTGCGGAGCGGCGACTGTTTCTATTCGCCAATGTGGTCGCAAATGCTTGGCTATGGCGAGGGTGAGCTTGCCATGACAAGCGATCTCTGGCTGCGGTTGACGCATCCCGACGATCGTGGGCAAGCGGTGGCCAGCGGCGAACGCCATCTCGCCGGCCAGACCGATTCCATCGAGACCGAGCTCAGGCTGAAGCACAAGGACGGCCACTGGGTATGGGTTCTCGATCGCGGCGGCGTCGTCGAACGCGATGCCGAAGGACGGCCTCTTCGGGTGATGGGCGTTCAAACCGACATCACCAAGCAGAAGGAAGCGGAAGCTGAGCTCGAACAGGTCAATGCGCGCTTCCGCCTGGCATTGGCGGCCAGCGGCACCGGCATCTGGCACCACGATCTGGCCGCGCGCAAAAGCTACTGGGATGCCCGCACCAGGGAAATCTTCGGCTTTGTCTCCGATACCGACGAGGTGCCGCGCGACCTCTGGCACAGCTATCTTCATCCCGACGACAAAGATGCCGCCGAGTTGGCCCACATGGCGCCGCTGCAGACGAGCGACGTCGTCGCCGTGCAATATCGCATCGTCCGGCGCAACGGCGAGATCCGGCATCTCGAATCCCTGCTGCTCTTCGTCGCCGACGTGCAATCGTCGGGCCAGATCCTGGGTACGGTGCGCGACATCACCGAGGCGAAGCGGCGCGAGCAGGAACTGGCCCATGCGGCTCACCACGACGCCCTGACCGGCCTTTTGAATCGCGTCGCGTTCGACCGGCTGCTGGCAGACGACATCGCGACGGCGCGGCAGTTTCCGCTTGCGGTTTTCTACATCGATCTCGATTACTTCAAGGCGCTCAACGACTTCGCCGGCCACGCCGCCGGCGACCTCGCGCTGAAGAGCATCGCCGAAGGTATTCTGGGCTGCCTGCCGTCGTCGGCGCATGCGGCGCGCCTCGGCGGCGATGAGTTCGCGCTGCTGGTGCCCGATTGCGATGCAGGGCAGGCCGAGAGGCTCGCCGGCGCCGTTCTCGCAGCGGTTCGCAACGCCGATCTCGGCTCGACGGCGACGTCGCGCAAGCTCGCCGCCAGCGTCGGTATCGCCTTCATTGAGGACCGGAACACCACCGTGGTCGACGCGCTCGCCTGCGCCGACGACGCCTGCTATGCGGCCAAGGCTGCCGGGCGCAATCGTTTCGCGGTGTTTTCCGCCGAATCAGCATCCGGTTCCGGCGGTCTCAACGCGGCACGGCTGGCGGCCGACACCGTCGATGCCATGGAAGATGGCAGGCTGAAATTGTTCGGCCAGGAAATCCACCGGCTCGGAAAGCCCTGGCAAGAGAGCCGCCAAGTCGAAGTCCTGGCGCGGCTCGTCGGACGCAGTGGAAAGCTGATCCAGCCGGGCGAATTCATCCCGGTGGCGGAGCGGTTCGGCATCGCATCACGGCTTGACCGCTGGATCATCAGGACGGCGCTGTCGCAGCACGGGCCGGCGCTGAAGTCCGGGGCGCTCACGCTCGGTTTCAACCTGTCGGCGCAGACACTGAGCGACCCGCAGCTTTGGGATTTCGTCGACGCCGCCATCGACGAGGCCGGCGCGCCGCATTTCGGCATCGGCTTCGAGATCACGGAAACGGCCGCCGTCACCAATTTCAGCGCCGCCGAAGAGTTCGTGCGCAAGGCGCGCGAGCGGCACTGCCGCGTCAGCCTCGACGATTTCGGGGCAGGGATGAGCTCGTTCGAATATCTCAGGCGCTTTCCCGTCGACCAGATCAAGATCGACGGCTCCTTCATCGAACATATCGCGCAAAGCCGTTTCGATCGCGAAATCGTCTCGGCCATCTCCGCTATCGCCAGAAGCCTCGGCTGCTCCGTGGTGGCGGAAAAGGTCGAACGGCAGGACGCGCTGGAGATCCTCCAGGAGATGGGCGTTGCCTTCGGCCAGGGGTATTTGCTGCACCGGCCGGAGCCGCTGGAGGCGATCGTGGCGCGGGCGACCGCGCAAACGAACTCGCCGGTCGGCCGGCGAGCTTAGCATTTGCGGCAGGACGCCTCCATGCGCCGCGTTGCAAAGTTCCCGGCGGCTCCGGCAAGCGGCCTCCTTCGCTTGCGTGTCGATCGCGAGCACAATTATGGAACTTTTAGGTGCGACTTATGTTCTGCTCTTGTAGTTCCCGTATTTGGGAGGTGACTGCAAGAGGAGCGCGTCATGAACAATATTATCTGGCTGGTCGGTGCTGTTGTGATCGTATTGGCGATACTGAGTTTCTTTGGCCTAAGATAGGTGGCGGACGTCCGTCTGCCGCGGGAGTTCGTCAGGGCTTTCCCGGCGCGCGGTACCGGATAGACTTCGCCTTGCCAAGGGCTTGCATCGTATCTTCGACGCTCAGGAGAACGGTGGTCTCGTACGAGCTGAGCGCTCCTCCCGCACCAATGGCAAGCATGACCGATGCCATCGAAACATTGTCTGGCGCCTCCCACAGGTTCCAGCCATCGTGCTCTCCGAAAGCATACCAGAACCCGTGCAGCTTTCCGCCCGCTGCCTCGATGCAGGTACGGGCAGCGTCACGCCGATCCTCGGGGTTTTCGATCATGCGTGCCCAGGTCTCGGGCGTATAGCTGAATTGTGAGAGATACATGGGCATGGTTCGCCTCCTGGGGCGGCCGATCCACAGCGGCTCGGCGTCGGGGGGATCGAGGGGGGACTGGCGCCGAGCCTAACCGGTTGGATCGGTCCCCGGCTGATATGAATATGCGCCTTTGCTAATATAAGTGCAACCAATGAATCCGTGCTCGGGGGGCGATCAGGCCGATCTTGAGGGCAACAGCCCGTCGTTTGCCTATGCGGCAGCGCGCGTAGCAGCAACAGTCCGGGCTCGAAAGGATGGACGTGCTCCGCCGGCGTCATTCCAGGCGTTTGGAATCTGGAACGTTATCGCCGGCATTTTGCTTAGCTCCAGGCTGAGGCGAGGACCAGAGAGGCCTCAAAGATCTGATCCCCGTTCGCGTCCCGCACCTTGACGATGATCTTCAGATTGTCGCCGTCCGACACCTCGTCGCGTGCGACATCGTGCAATATCCGCAGCGCTTCCACCCCCGCCCGTTCCCGGGTGGGAAAGAGCTGTCCTTCGCCATCCATCTGAGTGTGATCAGTGTTGTAAAGGTCGAAATAGAAACGTTCCATGCAACAAAATCCGGCATCCTAAGCTTCAATTCGTGTTCGCGCTCATGGTTCCAATCGCGCTGGAGACAAGGCCCTGGAAGAGATCCCGTGCCGATGTTGGCGGCGGCGATGGTTGGCTTGCTGCAACCAGCCTTGATTTCCAACGTTTCATCCAGGGCGTTCAAAGCAGGATCGGAAATCTTGGATGCTGGAGTCGCTTTATCTCAATCTCGGCCAGCACGACGCCCTCTCGGAGGGGGAGCAGGCGCTGCTTGCCAGTACCATGTCGACCGAAGGATATTTCGCCACCGGCGAGGATATCGTTTCGGAAGGCTCGAGGCCAACATACAGCACACTCATCGTTGACGGCCTGGCCGCGCGCTACAAGGTGCTGGAAGACGGCGGGCGGCAGTTCACCTCCCTGCAGGTACCCGGCGATTTCGTCGACCTGCATGCTTTTCTTCTGAAGACGATGGACCACGGCATCATCGCGCTGTCGCCATGTCACGTCATCGCCGCCGAGCACAGCAAGCTGCGCACCATTACCGAGCAGGCTCCCCATCTTACCCGGCTGCTTTGGCTGGATACACTTGTCGATGGCGCGATCCACCGGGAGTGGATCGTGGCAATGGGCCGACGTTCCAAGATATCGCATCTGGCCCATCTCATTTGCGAACTCTTTATCCGGCTTCAGGTGGTCAAGCGAACCGCCGGGATGAGTTTCCTGCTTCCCCTGTCGCAGGCGGAACTGGCTGACGTGCTGGGGCTGTCGGTCGTCCACATGAACCGGGTCATTGGCACGCTGCGCAAGATCGGCGTGATTGGCTGGGCAAACCACAAGGTAACGATTCTTGACTGGCAGCGGCTTGTCGAAATAGCCGAATTCGATCCCACCTATCTCAGCATGAATCGCGAGCCGAGATAGGCCAGGATCCGCGTCCTCCTATTGCTGGCCCCGATGTGTGGGCTTCCACGCGGTAAGGGAGGCGATATCGACGGTGACAAGGCCGCCCGCCTTGAAGGTGACCCTGCCTTTGCCCTGGTCGACGTCCGTGACATGGCCGACTATGGCAATCTGATCGCCCGGTTTGGCGCCGGCCGGAGGCTCGATCGCGAAAGGGAAATTATGGGTAGGGATCCTGACACGCGCGCGACCACTGCCGAGCACTTTCAGGACGGTGCCATTCACGATCACTTCGTCGCCAACCCTAAGGATCCAAGCCATGCGCGAGACCGTCTATCATCGGCCGGACCGATCACGTTGCACCTGGCCGTCCGGCGAGCACAACTCGTCCAGCATGGCAAGCGCGCTCGACGGCTTCACGGGCTTCAGCAAACCCTGTTCGACGGCGGCTTTGGCGAAGGCGTCGAAAGCAATGGCCGGGCGGCAAATGCCATTCAGGGCATCGTCCACCAGCCTGACCGCCGCGGCATAGGGCGCGGCTTGCTTGTTCGCCCATTTGCCGTCAAGCGCCTTCCTGGCATCGGCGATCGATGAGACCACCATCGAGTCACCATCCAGGAATTTAATGGTCAGTGGCAGGAACGTGCTCATCAGTACTCACCACCCAAACCAATCTCTTGTACGCCACAGCAGCCCCACGAAGGGCGCGAGCAGGAAAAGAGCGGCGCCCAGGACCAGAATGGGATTGCTTGTCTGAAGCGATTTCATCATTGCCACCCGCATAGGATTTGGATCGCGATAAACGAAGATATCCGGAGCTGGTTGCATCCACTGGACGTTATTCAACGCCACCTGCGTTCAGGCGGCTTCGGCGGTTATGTTGACCGTCCAGCAGGGTCACTGCTTTCTCTTCGCCGAGATTGCCTATCACCTCGGGGCAGCCGTTCGCATTTAACTTTGATATGTCTCCGGGAACGATTGGGCCGAGCGTTGTGCGGGGAGGGCGCTCGGCTGTGTCGGCCCGCTCCAACGAACCAGAGGGCGGCCAATTTTTTCGATCGGCATGCGTTGCGCCTTTGGAACGAGGGAGGAGTCGACGCTGAAGAAACCCGACACGTCAAAGATGGTACGCAAGCAGCGCCGCGTGCAACGCAAGTTCGACACCGACGACCGCGCCAAGGCGAAACCAAAACGGGATGGCGCCCCGGCCTATGTGTTCCTGGCCTCGCAGCAATGCTCCAGCTACGTCACCGGCGAGATCCCGCCGGTCGTGGGCGGAGAGGGGCTTCGGATATCGGGCTAATTCTGCCGCCTGGTGCCGGCAGATATCGTCGCCTCCGCCGAGCGCTGGGCTTCGCGCATGATCTTCAGCGCTTCGTCCCGGGTCAGTCCGCACTTTCGAGCGAAATAGGCCGCCTCGTAGGCTTCCGCCGGAGAGACCGCGGAAACACCAGACTGTTCCAGTTTCGATTTCTTCTTGGCCATGCCGGCTCGCCGACTGTGAATCATTTAGTCAGCTAATGTAGCACTCTTGTTTGTCAAGGCAAATCCGGCTGGGTAGTGCATCAATTTGAAATCTGGCCCCAGCTACTTCCGCACGAGGTGCAAGCGGCCTTTCTCGATTGAACTCGTGCCCTTGGGCACGAAGAAACACCTCCATCTGTATCTCTGATAGGCCTCGAACTTCATATGGGGAATGATTGTTCGATAGAATGTCATTAAATGCTCGCAGAGGTGGTAGCGGTCATCGGGGGAGGCTTGGGCGCGTGCTCTTGGGATAAACCACTCCGGCTCTTGCGGCTCATTCATATATGCAGGGCGGGGGAGCCTGACGTAGTAGCCGTCTTTCGTCTCCCTGACTTCGCGAGGATCTATCGGATGGCAATCTTTGTTGCCGCAGCAATCCGATTGCATAATCGGGTCTTTTTTGCCGGTGTACCAATCGTGGGCGTCCGCGTCGCCAGATAGGACCAACCACGCCAGCGCGATCCATCTTCGTGGCTGTCCCATGACACCCCTCGCATTCCCGGATAAGGATATATTAGTGAGGCCTAATTGTCATCCGGCAACTCGCGCCGGCCATTTTGCGCAGAAGCGGCGTGGATATGCCGGGTAAACCTGCCCCTTTCACAAATCGACTCGGATTCCGTGTGGACTTTTTGCTACAAAAATCAGGTCGTTTCGAAGCGATTCGGGGCAGCAAAAAGCGGGGCCGCACCAAAAACTGATGCGCTACCCTCGGCTGCGCGGCTACGAAGCGTCAGCTATTCAGGCCTGGCGCCGTTCGATACGGCGATCACGAAGCCCGATTTTGCCGTACATCGGCGGTGTCGGTCTCGTTCAAGAGGTCGCAAAGCGAAATGGCTTCATGGTGGCACAGGCCGATCAGCGCCAGGGCTGAAAACTGGGCCGGCAGGTCGAGCTGTTTGTCCCACACCATCCACCTGCCATTTGGCTCCATGATACATTCAAAGCGCAATGCACGTCCCGACATTCGACCTCCGGCGATTCACCGCCGTCTGGTACATCGCCTAAGTAAATGAGTGGTTGCGTTTCTAAAACCTGACGTTGAATCTCGCCGATGGCGGCAGCCGGCCGAAAAAGCCGGCGTCGTGTCGCCGGTTCGGCAATGGCGCCGGCCGCGCCGCTGGTTCCCGCTCATGGGCTCGAACCACGATTCACGCCTTCAAAGGGCGCTGTCCTACCATTAGACGAAGCGGGAATAGACGAAGCAAATGCTCTCTAACACTTTCCCGTCCGCGAATGAAGCTGTCCGCGAATCAACTCCGGTTCGCAGCGTCGCTGCAACCAGACGACCTCTGGCGCATTCTTGGGAATGGCCTCGATGCTCCAATCCGAAACGCCGGCAAAATGCTGCTCCTACTGCGGCGGGCGTGACCATAATTACGAGGACTGTCCGAAGCGGAAGACCGACGGCGAACGGCAGAAGGAGGGACGCGACGAGCCAGGCACGCAGCCGCTGAAATCGAAGCCCTCTTTCTGGCGGGAAGGATTGTGACGAAAGCACGCGAAAGCGGCCCCTCCTATCGCTTTGTCTGCGCATGCCCCACGGCATTGGCAAACGAGATGTCGCCCTTGATCTCGCGCATCGCCATCGAGGTGATGGTGCGGCGCACGCCGGGCAAGCGGCTGAGTTCCACGCGCAGCATCCGGTCCAGCGCCATCATGTCGGTGGTGACGATCTGCAGGAGATAATCGGCCTCGCCCGTGGTGGCGTGGCAGCGGCGGATCAGCGGATGTTTCCTGACCGCCGCCTCGAAAGCGTCGGAGACCTCGAAATCGATCGACACCTGGATGAAGGCCTCGATGCCGAAGCCGAGGCTGGCCGGATCGATGCGCGTCGAGTAGCCCCTGATGATGCCGGCATCCTCCAGCGCCTTGACCCGCTTCCAGCACGGCGTCTTGCTCAGGCCGACCTCGTCGGCGAGCGCGGCGAAGGAGATTCGCGCATCGCGTTCGAGCGCTTCCACAATCCTGAGGTCGAGAGCGTCCAGCACCGATCGTTCTCCAGAGCTGACACAAAATCGGACTTTCGTCCTTCATTTCTCGCTATCTGGATAACAGAAAGGAACAATGTTCAAGCCGAAAGCGTCTATCCTGTTGGCTCGGACCGAACAAATGCTTGAGCCGACAGGCCGGGCAGGGAGAAAAACCATGCATAAGCCGGACTATTACGCCCGCATCGAAGCGCCGGAGATGCGCGACTACGGCGTCTATCTCAAATGCGACAGGCTGCTGGCCTGCCAGAAGCCGCTGGCCGAGATGGTCAACGCGGATGAGCTGCAGTTTCAGATCGTGCACCAGGTCGAGGAGCTGTGGATGAAGCTCATCACCTACACGCTGGTCGATGTCGTCGATTTCCTCGAACGGCAGAACACCCACCGCATCGTCACGCTGATGGGGCGCGTGCATCGGCTGATGCGCATGATGACGGCGCAGCTCGACCTGCTCGAGACCATGTCGCCCAAGGAGTACCAGCAGATCCGGCTGCAGCTCGGCAATGGCAGCGGCCAGGAATCGCCGGGCTTCAAGCTGTTGCTGCGCATGCCGCCGGATCTGTGGCGGGCCTTCAAGGCATCCTATCTCGACGGTCGCGGGCTGTCGGTCGAGGACGTCTATGATTCCGAATACGATCACGGCGACTCCTACGTCGTCGCCGAGGCGCTGGTCGAATTCGACGAGCTGTTCCAGAAGTTCCGCGCCAATCATCTCCAGCTCATCCACCGCTCGATCGGGCTCGGCTCGAAGTCGCTGAAAGGCCGCCCGGTCGAATTGCTGGAGGCCGGTGCGCGGCACCGCTTCTTCCCGGAGCTGTGGGACATACGCTGCGCCATGACCGATCGCTGGGGCGCCGAATATGGCACGGTAAGGGAGCCGATCAGCCATCCTGAGGCGAAGGCTGGGTAGGCTTACCACGCCGCCAGCCAAAACTATTTTCAACCTGATGTCGGAACCGCCGCGCCTCGCCCGTCCTAGGGGCGAAACCGCAGCGAACCCTGGAGGGACATCATGGTATCAGTTCAATCGCCGTGGCAGACCACTGCCATACTCGTCGCCCGGCTGATCTTCGCCGCAGTCTTCCTGATGGCGGTGGCCTTCAAGGTCATGGACATGGGGGCGACCGCCGGCTACATCGCCTCGGCCGGCTTTCCGTTCCCGCTGTTCCTGGCCTGGTGCGCGGCGCTGCTCGAGGCCGTGCTGGTCATATGCTTCCTGACCGGAGCTTTCTTCACACCGGCAGCACTTGTCGCCGGCGTCTACGTCATCTTCCTCAACTTTGCCTTCCACGGGCCAAGCCACTGGGCCGGCAACCAGGCCGAGTTCGGCTTCTTCGTCGACCATTTCACGTTCCTGGCCGGGCTGTTGTTTGCCGCCGTGCACGGGCCGGGCAATGTGCTGGCCTCGAAGCTCGGCCGGGCCTGAGAGAGGCGAGGAAGGCCTCACATCTGGTCGTTATAGGGTTCCTTCATCTGGCCGACCATGCGCGCCAGCTTCGAGAAGGACGGCATGTCGGTCTCCGGCTGGCACTGGTTGGCCAACTCCAGCAGCCGGATCGGGAAGTTGACGGCGTCGCGGCTCGACGCCGACATGCCTTCGGACCGTTCCTCGCCGGTCTCGCCGGCCTCGGCCTTGCGTAGCGCTATGTCGATCTCCTCGACCGTCAGTATGCCCTTGCGGACAAGCACCTGGTTGATCGACGCGACGGCCATCAGGAGACCTTCGAGCTGCAGATTGGCGACGTTCATGGCTGTTGCTCCCATTGATCAGGTGAAAAACGCGTGAACCCAGGTTCCGATCCGAAGCGGCGTTCCCAGATCCGCTGCGTGCCTCCAGTCGGCGCGCCTGGATTCGGTTGTCGAACAGGGGGACTTCGATCGGAATGGGAATTTTTTCTTAGAAAGTCGTTGACTGGGTGAGGGCAGCTATGCTACATATTTGTCCATGGTGCTGATTTGCGCCAACGACCCGCCGCCAAGGCGGGTTTTGCTTTTCACGGTATCCCCACAGCCATGGCGGCGTTGCTTTTTGGCTCTGCCAGTCCGGCCTTGAATTGCATGCACTCGCGGTCTGCCTGTGTCGGCCGGCGAAAGGCCGGCCGCCCAACCTTTCGATGGAATCCATCGGTCCGTCAGTCGTGCCAGCGGCGATGGAACCAGTTGGGCTGGGGTTCGACGCTTCTGGCAATCGCGAGGCCGATGAGTACACCGACAAAGCCGCCCAACATTGCTGCCGTCGAAATCGTGCCGGGATTCTGCTGGACCGTTTCCGACACGCTCTGCGCCTGGCTACGCAACTGTCTTGCCGCGCGCGAGGCGCGATCCGCGGCGCTGTCGTACCAGCCCTGGGCCGTTTCGACAGCTTCCTCCGCCTGCTCGCTCAGCGCCCGGTTCAGCCTGCTGACCTCACGACGCAACTCGGCGATCTGCTTCTTCATCGTCTCTTCGGACGCGTTCGACCGGCTGGATCGGCTGCGCGAGGCACCCTGGCTGCGGACTGAGGCGGTATTGCCATTGCTGTTCGATGGGCTGGTTTCATTGTCTGCCACGGTCATCTCCTTCTTATCTTTATCTATGGCAACGGCGCCGGAGCAAATGGGTTCCGTCCGGCAATCTCACCAAAGCAAAGGCCGTGGAGCAAACTCCACAGCCCTGGCGAAACATGAGAGCGGCCTACTTGCCGCAGTTGTTGTCGTTGACGGTCGGCGACGCGGTTCCAGGTGATAGATTGCCAGCGTCGGGCTGTGCGCCCTGCGGGCTGTTGGCACAATTCTGATCGGCGTTCGAATTCATGCCGTCCGTTGTCGTGGTGCTGCCGGTTGTACCCTCATCGGGAGCCGGGTTGGCGGGAGTTGCCGGATCAACCGTGACCGACTGGCCACTGCCGCCGTTACTGTCTGTCCCGCTGGCATTCTGGGCCATCGCCGCCGTGGCGAGGCCAATCGTCAAGGCGGAAGCTGCAAGAATTCTGGTAAGCATAATCTTCTCCTTTGTTCCAAGGTAGGGTCGCGTTGCGACTGGTGGTAGAACCGTTCGGGCCTGCCAATGGTTCCGATAGAAATCCGGCTTACCCGATCAATTTCCGGACCGGGAACTCATCTTCCTGGCCCGGTGACAGGTCTTTTCTTTGGAGTTTTGCATAGCGGCAGCTGGCTATCTGAGGGCAGTTATGCTATGATTTGACTATGGTGCTGATTTGCGCCAACGACCCGCCCCCGAGGCGGGTTTTTGTTTTCGGCCACCTCGCTCGATAGTCGCTTGCACATGCATTGGTCGTGACGGATCGCGACAATTCGAACTGATGTGGAAACCTGATTTTCGCGAACGTGCCATATCCTTTGGCGACATGTCGAGGACACGCGAGGATTTTCGGGCAAACTGGCGCGGCGCGCGACGCTATCAGTTTGACGAAGAATATCGTCTGAGAATGGCGCAGCCTCGTTCCAATCGACCTGTGCTGTTGTTGGCGATGGTCCTTGCCGCTGCGTCTTTCGCGGCGGTCTTCTTCTTCGACTGGTCAGCGCTGCTCAGATAGTATCGTTCGTCTTTCGGTGACCAGGACTTCGAACTGACGAGGCTCTTGTCTCGTTCTTTGCCTCTGAGACAACGCGCACCGCACCTCAAGAGATCATCCCATGCCCAGCCGTTACGCCACCATCATCAGCGACGATGACGGCCACGAGGTCGTCAGCGCCATAAGCCTGTTCGAGGGCGTGCCGCAAGCGCGCGTCGGCCGTATCGAAGCGGTGCCGCCCGGTGTGCTGATCGGCATGGTGCGCGGCGGTCCGGTCGATGCCGTTGGCGGCTTCGGCTTTCCGCAGGCGAGGCTCAGTGGCGGCATCGTGGGGTTCGTCAGGGCGAGGCTGAAGGCCTTGCCAGAGGCGGCGAAGCCTGAGGCAGCAGGGCGCAAGGCAAAGGCGAAGCCGCGCGGCAGAAAGAGGACGCGCAAGAAGCCTGCCCGCAAGACGGCGGCAAAGGCTGATATGGCGATGAAGCCCGGGATGCCGGCGCCCGCCGAGATTGTGGAGTAGGGCATGGCGGAAGTCACCGACGATCCGCCGGCCGCGGCGAAATCCACGCCGAAGGCCAAGCCCTCCGGCCGCCCGAAGCGGGCGAAGAAGACGCTGGGCGATGATTTCCTGGTCGCGGTGCGCGCCGATTTCCGCGCGCATGGCGCCGGCGTCATCGCCAAGGTTCGCAGCGAAAAGCCCGACCAGTATCTGAAGATCGTGCTGTCGGTGCTGCCCAAGGGTTCTGATATCGACACCAACAGTCTGGATGCATTGAGCGATGACGAAATCAGGCAGCGCATCCACGGCCTCGAAGCCGTCCTGCGGCCGTTCCTCGGGGAAGGGCCGGACCTCAGGGAAAGACCGGGCCTCAGGGAAAGACCGGGCCTCAGGGAAAGGCCGGACCGCGAAAAGCCTGGTCTCAAAGAGCCCGGCAGCGGCGAAGAGGGAATATCTGAGCCTGCTCAAGGAGTTGGACCGCCGGCGCCGCACTAACCAGCTCGCCGCCTACCAGCCCTATGCCAGGCAGGCCGCGTTCCATGCGGCGGGCGCCACCAATCGCGAGCGCCTGTTCATGGCCGGCAACCAGCTCGGCAAGACCAGGGCCGGCGGCGCCGAATGGGCCATGCATCTCACCGGCCGCTATCCCGCGTGGTGGCAAGGCAAGATGTTCGACAAGGCCGTGCGGCTGTGGGCCGCCGGCGTCACCGGCGAGGGCACGCGCGACAACCCGCAGCGCGTGCTGGTCGGTCCGCCGCAGCAGCCGGCGGAGTGGGGCACCGGCATGATCCCCGCCGACGCCATTGCCCATACCATCATGGGGCGCAATGCTGCGGGTGCCCTCGACAGCGTCGTGGTGCGCCATGGCGGCGGCGGCGATGTGCAGGCTGGCGAATCCGTGCTGTCGTTCAAGAGCTACGAGAAGGGCCGCGAGAAGTGGCAGGGCGAAACGCTGCATGGCGTCTGGTTCGACGAGGAGCCGCCGCTCGACATCTATTCCGAGGGGCTGACCCGCACCAACGCCACCGGCGGGATTACCATCGTCACGTTCACGCCGCTGCTTGGCATGAGCGATGTGGTGTTGTAGTTTTTGTCGGCGGAGGAGGTGGAGCGGATGGGGAAGGGGTGAGGTTGCGGACAAGCATAAGCTTTTCCTCACCGGTCGAGTTCCTTCGCACCCCCCTCTGTCCTGCCGGACATCTCCCCCGCAAGGGGGGAGATTGGCGGTTTCACTGGCCGCGCCCTTTTTTCAACCAACGTTGGAAGTTGGTGGAAGCGATGGTGACATCTGATCTCCCCCTTGCGGGGGAGATGTCCGGCAGGGCAGAGGGGGGTGCTGTCCCTCCATCCGGAAAAGGTGGGCCGAACAACACCATACGTTCGGCACCTACCAAAACGATTCAAGCCGGAAGGGCGCACCAATGACCCGTCACGTCACCTTCATGACCATCGACGATGCCGGGCATTATTCGCCCGAGCAGCGCGCCGCGATCGTTGCCGCCTATCCGGCGCATGAGCGCGAGGCGCGCGCCAAGGGCATTCCGGTGCTGGGCTCCGGCCGCATCTTTCCAGTGGCCGAGGAGCTGATCGCCTGCGAGCCGTTCCGGCTGCCGCGCTACTGGCCGCGGCTCGGCGCGCTCGATTTCGGCTGGGACCATCCGTCGGCCGCGGTCGAGCTCGCCTGGGATACGGAGGCCGATGTCGTCTATGTCTCGAAAGCCTGCCGCGCCTCGCAGCAGACTCCCGCCATGCAGGCGCTGACCTTGAAACCGTGGGGCGAATGGCTGCCCTGGGCATGGCCGCGCGACGGCCGCCGCGAGACGCTGGAGGGCGCTGGCGTGGCGCTGGCCAAACAATATGCGGCGCATGGGCTGAACATGCTGACCCGCCACGCGCAATTCGCCGACGGTTCGGTCTCGGTCGAGGCCGGGCTGATGGAAATGCTCGACCGCATGCAATCCGGCCGCTTCAAGGTGTTTTCGACGCTTCTGCCCTGGTTCGAGGAATTTCGGCTCTACCATCGCAGGGACGGCCAGGTGGTGAAGCTGCGCGACGACCTGATGGCCGCGACCCGCTATGGTGTGATGATGCTAAGGGAAGCGGTGGTGGATCCGGCGGAGTTCAAGGCGGGGCGCAGACGGTCGACGGGGCAGAGCGATCCGCTGGGGGCGTTTCGGTGATGCTCGCAGTGACTTCAGAGCGCCGCGACGGGCGCAGAAATTCTGCGATGCGGCATTCTTCGGCGGAGTTCACGGCATGGATCCCAGGGTCTCCGCGACGTCGCTTCGCTCCTGCTTCGCCCTGGGATGACGAAAGTCTGTTCATGCCGACCCGCATCATCCCCGCAACCCTCCGCGACCTGTCCTACATCGCCGCCAACCTCCGCCCCGAAGACCGGGCCGAGATCGACTGCCAGCTCGACAACTGGTCGCCGGCGCTGCTGGCGCTGACGGCGCTGCAGGGCTTTGCCTATGTCGCCGAACTCGACGGCAATCCGGAAGCGAGCTTCGGCGCTGCCGAACAGCGCGGCGGGCTGTGGATCGCCTGGAGCTGGGGCACGCGCCGCATGAAGCGCTGCGTGCCCGGGATTACGCGGTTCTTTCACGAGGTGCTTGGGCCTGAGGTCGCGGCACGCGGCGCCTGGCGGGTCGAGGCGCGGGCGCTGGCCGCCAATGAACTGGCGCTGCGCTGGCTCGGCCGGCTGGGCGCCATTGAACGCTGCCGTCTGCCTGGATATGGCCGCAACGGCGAAACCTTCATCCTCTTCGACTGGACAAGAGAAAGCTTGAACCATGTGCCTGTTTCAAAAACCACCTGCGCTGAAGCCGCTGCCACCGACACCGACCATGGCCGACAAGGACGTGCAGGCGCGCGAGGTAGCGCTTCGTGCTGAGCTCGAGCAGCGCCAGGGCACTGCCGGCACGGTGAAGACCGATCTCGCGCCCGGTGATCTCACCGGCAAGCGCCGCGTGCTCTTGGGGGTGTGAGATGGGCGCGATGAAACGGGTGTTCAGGAACCGGGGCGGCTGGCCCTGGTGGCATTGGCGGCGGCTGGCAAGATTGGTGAAGCGGCGGGGATAATCTCCCCCCTTGAGGGGGAGATGTCGCCGAAGGCGACAGAGGGGGTCGCCCCGCGTAGAGCGCCAACCTCCACTGCCGCAAGGAAGGAGGTCGCGTCCGGTCGTGCCGACCCCCTCTGGCCTGCCGGCCATCTCCCCCTCGAGGGGGGAGATTACGCTCTTCGCGCAAACCCCCAGACCATCAGCGGGTATTCCTCGTCATTGCTCAAATCGCGCCACAGGCCGTAGGCGCGCACCGGGCCGCCGATATGGGCCCTGGCGCAGGCTTTGTTGCCCCAGCCGAACACTTCGATGTCGGCCTCGGCGAAACCGCCTTCGACCAGCACCTGCTTCAGGCCGGCTGGCGTCCAGCGGTTGTAGTCGTGCGGCCTGGCATGGACCCGGAACAGGAATGGCGTGGCCACCATCGCCCAGCCGCCGGGCTGGGTCATGGCGTGGATATTCCGCGCCGCCGCCAGCGGCCGCTGGACATGCTCCAGCACCTGGTCGGCGATGACGATTTGATATTGCCGCTCGGTGCGATCCTTGCAGATGTCGAAGTCGGGGAAATCGACCGAGGTGTAGTTGGAGCACATCGTCTTCCAGTAGCGGTTCCAGCCGGGCGAAACCTCGATCACCGGCGAGGACTTTCGATTGTCCGCTTCGAGAAACGCGGTGAACGCCTCGATCTGCCTGATGCGCAACCAGTTGCGGGAATCATAGCCGATCAGCCGCTTTGCAACCTGCTTGCCTCGCCGCTTGAGGGCGCCGGTCAGGCTTTCCGTCATTGCCACATTGGCCTCCTGCAAAGGCCCGCCGCACCGACGATCTAGCACCGATAGGCGCGCAAAAAAAGACAGGGGGATGAAGGCTGGCGATCCTTCGCACCCCCCTCTGGCCTGCCGGCCATCTCCCCCGCAAGGGGGGAGATCGGATGTCATGACGGCCTTCGCCAATCGCTAGCGTTTCAGGAAAAAGCGAGGCGGTGAAGCCGGCCATCTCCCCCCCGGGGGGGGGGTGTGGCGGGGCGGCCGAGGGGGGGGGGGGTGCGCGGGCTTTGCAAATAAA